>NZ_JBFAHP010000027.1:0-119696 GCF_040654255.1 Streptomyces sp. NPDC050732 | reverse complement strand
ACCCAGGCCGGGTTGGCGTTGATCGCCGCCTCCGGGGCGGTCTCGGCGACCGTGCGCAGCCGCACGCTCGCACCGGCCTTCTCCGCGCCCTCGGCCACCGCCTGAGCCAACGTGTGCACGTTGCCGGTCGCGCTGTAATAGATGATTGCAACGTTCACAGGTTCCACAGCTGTTCCCTTTTCTTGTGCGTGTTCTGTTCTGTACGGGTGACGTCGGTACCGGTGCCGGTAAAGGTGGAGAGAAAAACCCGGGAGCCCGCCCCCGGATGGTCAGTTCGCGGGGCGCCGCCGGCCCTGGACGGCGCTGTCGGCGCCCCCGCTGACTGGAGTCCCGCGGCCGGCTCGGGCCGAGGACGCCCAGCGTCTGTCACTGGGTCTCGCGCACCGGGCGAGGGGCCGAGAAGGCCGCGCCCGGCCGTACTGGTGAGCCGCGGATCGGGGCTGAGGTCACAAGAATTCTCCTGGCAGGTGATGAGCGGCTCCGGGACCGGAGCCGGACTGGAGAGCGGGGATTCCCGGACCGGGCGACCGGGGGATGGAGCCCGGCCAGGAATTCGATCTCCGCCTGTACGACGAGACAGGCCGTTGTAATGTGAGGTGATGCGCGCCACCTTCAGGGCGATGCCTCATCGAATGGATGAAGGCAGGGCGCGGCCAAGGGAGTTGGCGACATCATGAGCATGCATTCCCAGCCGGAGGACAGCCGGCTCGAACCGGGCCTGAGCGCGGTCCTGAGCGAGCGGCGTCAGCTGATCAACCTCGCGTACCGCTTCCTGGGCTCGCTGGCCGACGCCGAGGACGTCGTCCAGGAGACCTACGCCCGCTGGTATGCCATGACCGAACAGCAGCGGGACGCCGTCGCCGCGCCCGGCGGCTGGCTCACCCGGGTCGCCAGCCGCATCTGCCTGGACCTGCTCGGCTCGGCCCGCGCCCGGCGCGAGCGCTATGTGGGGGAGTGGATCCCCGAGCCGCTGCCCGACCACATGGAGTGGGTCAGCGGCCGCCCCGGCGGCACCGCCGACCCGGCCGACCGCATCACCCTGGACGAGTCGGTCAACATGGCCTTCCTCGTCGTCCTGGACTCCATGACCCCGGCCGAGCGCGTCGCGTTCATCCTCCACGACGTCTTCCACTACTCCTTCGCTGAAGTCGCCGAGATCGTCGGCCGCAGCCCGGCGGCCTGCCGCCAGCTGGCCTCCTCCGCGCGGCGCCGCATCACCCACGCACAGGCCCCCACCGCCGCGCCCGCCCAACGCGCCGACCTGGTACGCGACTTCAAGCAGGCCTGGGAGGCCAAGGACATCGGCGCCCTCATCGGCCTGCTCGACCCCGACGCCACCACGATCGCCGACGGCGGCGGCCTGGTCAGCGCCGAACTGCGCCCGGTCACCGGCGGCGAACAGATCGCCCGCGTCTTCGCCGAGGTCGCCGGCAAGGCCCCCGACCTGACGATCCTGGAGCGCACCGTCAACGGCCAGCCCGGCCTGGTCGCCCAGCAGGACGGCGTCACCGTCTCGGTGCTCGCCTTCGACTTCGCGGGCGACCGCATCACGCACATCTGGGCGGTGCGCAACCCCGAGAAGCTGCGCCCCTGGACGGCGGGCTGACCCCGGCCGCGCTCAGGGCTGTTGCGGCGGCGCGCCCAGCGGCACCTTGTAGCTCTCCAGGTGGCTGATCGCATCCCCGGTGAAGGTGAACACGTCGCAGAAGAGGAACTCCGCGGTGGCGCCGGTCGGCAGGGTCAGGGCGGCACGGCCGGTGGCCACCACGTGCTCGCCCTCCTCGATCAGCCGGTCGACGGTGATGGAGGGACGCTGCACGACGCCCTTGACCACGACGCCGTCCTTGTTGTGGATGACGCCCCGCAGCGCGTCCTTGCCCTGCACCCGCAGCTGGCCCAGGCTCTCCCACACGACGTCGTCGGTCACCAGGGACAGGACCTTCTCGTGATCGCCGCTGAGGACCCCGTCGCGGTACTGCTCAACGATGACTTTGTATTTGCTCATGCCAAATGACTATTTGATACGACTAGGAGGGCGCTGGAATACCGCCAGAAGGTCCGCCCCGGGCCGGGGACGGCCGGCGGTGACCTCACATTCCCGGCGGCTGTCTCGTCGTACCTCATGACGGCATTTTCGGCCAAAGGAGCACGCGACACGATGAGGACGCAGACCGAGCCAGAAGACGACCGGCTTGAGGCGGACCTGAGCGCGGTCCTGAGCGAGCGGCGTCAGCTGATCAACCTCGCGTACCGCTTCCTGGGCTCGCTGGCCGACGCCGAGGACGTCGTGCAGGAGGCCTACGCCCGCTGGTATGCCATGACCCGCGCGCAGCGCGAGGCGGTCGCCTCGCCCGGCGGCTGGCTGACCACCGTGGCCAGCCGCATCTGCCTGGACCTGCTCGGCTCGGCCCGCGCCCGGCGCGAGCGCTATGTGGGGGAGTGGATCCCCGAGCCGCTGCCCGACCACTCGGAGTGGATCAGCGGCCGCTCCGGCGGCACCGCCGACCCGGCCGACCGCATCACCCTGGACGAGTCGGTCAACATGGCCTTCCTCGTCGTCCTGGAGTCGATGACCCCGGCCGAGCGGGTCGCGTTCATCCTCCACGACGTCTTCCGGTACTCCTTCGCCGAAGTGGCCGAAAGTGTCGGCCGCAGCCCGGCGGCCTGCCGCCAGCTGGCCTCCTCCGCGCGGCGCCGGCTGCGCAGCGCCCAGCAGGACGGCGTCACCGCCACCGCCCAGCGCGCCGACATCGTCCGCAGCTTCAAGCAGGCCTGGGAGGCCAAGGACATCGGCGCCCTCATCGGCCTGCTGGACCCCGACGCCACCGGCCTGGCCGACGGCGGCGGCCTGGTCAACGCCGCACCCCCCACCGGCGGCAGCGAGCAGATCGCCCGCTACCTGGTCACCATCACCGGCAAGGCGCCGGGCCTGACCATCCTGGAGCGCACCGTCAACGGCGAGCCCGGCCTGGTGGTCCAGCAGGGCGGCGTCACCGTCTCGGTGCTCGCCTTCGACTTCGCGGGCGACCGCATCAAGCGCCTGTGGGCGGTGCGCAACCCCGAGAAGCTGCGCCCCTGGACCGGCGGCTGACCGGCCGCCCCGGTCTGCCGGATCGCCCTCATCGACGCCTTCAACCGCGTCAACGTCCTGGTCCGCAAGCCCGCCGGTGTCCACCGGGTCGGCCGGTTCGGCTGACCCGGCCCCGAGGGGGAGGGGCGGCCGCCCGCGGTCCCGGCGGACCGCAGGCGGCCCTGTCTCAGCTGATCCTCATCGTGGCCATCATGCCCATCGCCGAGTGGTCGAGCATGTGGCAGTGGTACACGTACGAGCCCCGGTAACTGTCGAACGTCGCCTGCAGCTTGACCGTCTCGCCCGCCGCGACGATCACCGTGTCCTTCAGGCCCGTCTCACCGGGCGCCGGCGGCTTCCCGCCCCGCTCCAGGACCCGGAACTGCACCAGGTGCATGTGGAAGTTGTGCGGCACCCGGGCATTGGTGTTGGTGACCGTCCATATCTCGCTGGCCCCGAACCGGATGTTGGCGTCCACCCGCGCGGGGTCGTACATCTTGCCGTCCATGAACCCCTTGGGATGCGCGACACCCTCCTCCATCTGCAGCGTGATGGAACGCTCGTTGGTCGCGGCGGGCAGGGCGGGCAGCGAGCGCAGCACCGCGGGCACCGAACTGGGATCGTCCGCCGTGCGCACCACGTCGAACCGCATCACCTGGCCGACCTGCTCGGCGTTGCCGGCGAAGATGATGGTGTTCTCCAGCACCACCTTGTGGCCCACCGCGTACCGCGAGAAGTCGACGACCACATCGGCGCGCTCGCCCGGCGAGAGGATGAAGGAGTCGGTGGTGTGCGGGCGCGGCAGCAGACCGCCGTCCGACCCGATCTGGATCATCTCGCCGCCGTCGGCCAGCCGCAGGCCGATGAAGCGCTGGTTGGACATGTTGGCGAACCGCAGCCGGTACTTGCGGGCGGCGACCTGGAAGTAGGGGTAGGGCACCCCGTTCACCAGCAGCGTGCTGCGCTGCTGGTCGTCCATGGTGTAGACGAGCTGCCCCGCCGCATCGAAGTGCGCGTCGCGGATGGCGACCACCACGTCGTACTCGCCCTTGGGCAGCGGCAGCTTGTCCTCGATGGCGTCGGTCAGCAGGTAACTGCCGTGCAGCCCGCGGTAGACGTTCTCCGACTCCTTGTGGTGGGCGTGGTCGTGGTACCACAGTGAGGCGTGCGGCTGCTTGTTGGGATAGGTGTAGACGCGCTCGCCGCCCGGTGCCAGGGTGTCCATCGGGTCACCGTCGTTGGCCTGGGTCACCGACGCGCCGTGCAGGTGCACCGAGGTGGCCACGTCCAGCTCGTTGCGCTGGCGCACGATGACCGGGCGCCCGGTGCGGGCCTTGATGGTCGCGCCGGGGAAGTGCCCGTTGTAGGTCAGCAGGTCGGTCTGGATGCCCGGCAGGACCTCCTTGCGGACCGCGCGCATGGTGACGTCGTAGTGATCGGCGGTGGAGGTGCGGAAGGTGGGTCTGAGCACCGGCATCAACGGCATGGGCCGGGTGAACAGTTCGGGGGTGGCCGCGGTGGACGGACCGGCCTTGGCCGGGCTGGCCTTGGCCGGGTCCACGGCGAGCAGGGGGGTGAACGACGCCCCGGTGAGCCCTACGCCCGCTGCGGCGAGTCCTGTGCCGAGCAGACGGCGTCGGGTGACCATGGTGCCCTCCTAAGTGCGTGAGTGAGTGGGCACCCAGCGGCCGGCCGCGCCCGGATGAGGAGGCGCGCGGCAGCATGCGGCCGTGCGGTGCCAGCCGCAGTTCATCAGCAGCACCTTGAGGCGCACTCGTATCCGCTTCGTCCGCTTCGCCCACCGGTGGGCGCTCACGGCAGCAGCCGGCCGGCCAGGTAGCGCTGGAACTGCCACAGCGGGCGCTCCAGGTGGCACAAGCGGCCGCTGGAGGGCCCCGGAGAGCTCTCCAGGCCCCGCTGCACCCCCTGCACGGCCACCAGGTCCTCACCCTGCAGGACCCGCACCGACTCCCGGGCCGCGGCCAGCTGCTCCGCGCTCGGCTCGGTGCCCGGCGGCACCAGCAGCCCGAAGCGCGCCGAGTGCGTGGCGGGCCCGGTGGGCAGCCAGCGCACCCACACCGCGGAATCCGGCAGCAGAGCCAGCACACACTGCGGGAACAGCCCGGCCAGCAACATCCCCTGGGGCGGCCCGGCCCCCGGCGCATGCGCATAGGGGGTGAACATGGTGAACCAGCGGCCCTCGCACTCGTCCAGGACCGTGGTGCGCCCGGGCAGCACCGGCTCCAGGGTCCGCGCGTGCGTACCCATGTGGTGGTAGTTCTCCGAGCCGTTCTCCACCGCCACCTTCCAGTTGGCGGGCACGTCCTGCCACGCCTCGACCGCCACCGTCCGCCAGCCGGCGAGCCCGTAGTCGGCCAACCGCCCTTCCAGGCCCGCCAGTTGGGGCTCCAGCGGCTCGGCGCCGGCATCCAGGCACACCAGCACGAAACCCTGCCACTGCGTCACCCGCGCCGCGGGCAGCCGGCACGCCGCCCGCTCGCGCGGCCCGAAGTCCACCTTGTTCATCAGCGGCGCCCCGGCCAACTGCCCCGCGTAGCGGCCGTCCAGACGGTAGGTCCAGGTGTGGTACGGGCAGGTCAGCCGCGTCAGACGGCCCCGCTCGGGGGTGGTCTGCGGCGGCAGTACGTCCATGAAGCGGTGCCGGCACACCCGGGACAGGGCGTGCAGCTCACCCTGCTCGTCACGGGTGATGACCAGCGGATGCCCCGCGATGTCCACCCGCAGATAGTCGCCGGGAGCGGCCACTTCGTCGGCGCGCGCCACACACAGCCAGTCCCGCTCGAAGATGCGCTCTCTCTCGCGCTCGTACCAGGCGGGCGAGGTGTACGCCTGGGGCGGCAGCGTCTCCCCCTGCTCCAGGGGCAGCCCGGCCAGCCGCCGCAACTGCGCCAGCAGGGGGAGCCCGCTCGCTTCGGTGCGTCCGCTCGGCTCGGTGTGTTCGGTGTGTTCGGTGGGTTCGCTCGGGTCGGTCATGACAGCACCTCCGGCTGGTCGAGACCTCGTGGGAAAAACGCTAGGCGCCCTGCACGGGCGGGCGAATCGTCGCCAGGAGCGACCCGGCTGCTGCACACTTCGGATGACTTCACCCCGCCCCTCTCCGCCCGAAGGGATGCGCCCATGAGTGAGCCCGCCGCCGCCCACCCGCTCTTCGTCGGCCCCGAGCGCACCGGTGCCACGGGAGCGGGGCAGATCAGCGTCGTGTGGTCGCTGGGCGGTGCCGGACGCGACCTGGACGCCGCCGTCGTACGCCTGGCCCCCGGCGCGGACCTGGGCGAGCCCGCCGAGCACGGGTGCGGGCTCCTGCTCACCGTGCTGGCCGGCAGCGGCGAACTGCGCGTGCCCGGGCAACTGCTGCCGCTCACACCCGGGGCACTGGCCTGGCTGCCCGCCCGCACCCCGCACTCCCTGCGGGCGGGACAGCACGGACTGACCTACACCACCACCCACCGCCGCCCGCTGCCGCAGACCGGCCAGGAGACGGCCGGCGGCGCCGGGGAGCCCGCCTGCCTGCTGGAGCGGGTCTGCCCCCAGTGCGGCCGCCTGGCCGGCGAACACGACGCCCGCTACTGCGCCCGCTGCGGGACAGCGCTGCCCGGCCCCGGATGAGCGCGCGCACCGCACAGCACGAAAGGCCCCCCCGGCCCCCGGGGGGCGGGCACCGGCCGAACCCGGCGGCCCGGGCACGCACAGGACGCCCGCACCGCCATACACCGCCTCGCCGCCACCTCATCGGCGGCCGGCCCCTCCTGCACGGGACCGAGGGAGGCCGCACCGCCGTGCCGCAGCTCGGCCGGGACCAGTGGCGCGGGACCGAGGGTGGCTGTACCGCCGTTCCTCGGCTGTGCCGCAGCTCGGTCAGGACCAGTGGGGCAGGAGTGAGGGCGGCTGTACCGCCGCCCCCTCGGCTGTGTTGCAGGCTCGGCCGGGACCAGTGGGGCAGGAGCGAGGCGGCCGTACCGCCGTTCCTCGGCTGTGCCGCAGCTCGGTCAGACCAGTGGGGCAGGAGTGAGGGTGGCTGTACCGCCGTTCCTCAGATGTGTCGCAGGCTCGGTCAGACCAGTGGGGCAGGAGTGAGGGTGGCTGTACCGCCGCCCCCCAGCTGTGTCGCAGGCTCAGGCGGGACCAGTGGCGCGGGACCGAGGGCGGCTGTACCGCCGCCCCCCCAGCTGTGCCGCAAAGCCCGCCCGGGATCACTGGCGCAGGAGCGAGGACGGCCGCACCGCCAGCCCCCAGCTGTGCCGCAGGCCCGGCCGGATCCGGCCGGGCCTACTGTCCCCGGACACACCCCCGCCCCCGTCCGGCGGGCCGGGCGGGGGCGGGGGAGAGGGTGAGGTCACCGGTTTTCCAGGCGCAGGCTCACGTCCTTTTCCTGGTCGCCGGAGGCGGAGCCTTCCTCGGTGACGGCGAAGGCCGCCGAGAGCACCGTGACGATCTGGTCGACCGCGACATAGCCGCCCTGCACCGTGGCGCTCACCGGGCCGCTCAGCGACGGTGTTCCGCCCGGCCCGCCGCCCGCCGGTCGGGCGGTGTCGAAGACGCCGTTCCACACGGTCGGCCCCGACGAGGCCTTCGCGGGCGCCGGACTGCCGTCCCGGTCCGAGGCGTAGACCGCCTCCAGGACACCGAAGACGCTCCCGGCGTCGTCCGCCGCACCGCTCAGCTCCACCGTGACCCGCGCCGGGTTCTCATCCGCATCGCTCACCGTCGTCTTCCTTTCCTCGCGTTCGTGCTGCTGTGCCCTCAACCCGAGGGCTCCTCGGGCACCGGCGACGCGGAAGGATCCTCCGCCGCCGGGGAGCTGCCGCGCCGGCCGGTGCCGGCCTCGTCCGTGTCGGGCACGTCCTCGCCCGCCCCGCCGCCCGCGCCCCGCTCCCGGTCCCGCTCGCGGTCCTGATCCTGGTCCTGCTCCTGGTCGCGGTCCTTGCCGTCCTGGAGGTCCCAGCGGTCCTGTCCGCCGTCGGCCTGCTGGTCGGGCGGGTCCCTGGGCACCGGCTTGCTGCCGTCCGCGCCGGGGGAGGCCGGTATCTGTTCACTCACGATGTGTCTCCTCTCCACCGCTCGGCTCCGGCCGGCACCGGCTCCCTTGCCGCCGGCCGTTCCGGAGCTGGGGTGCAGGTACCCGCGCAGGGCGGGACAACTCGTACTGATCACCGTGGACCAACCGCGCCGGATCGGCGACACGGGTGAGCCGCCCCCGCGCGCCGGGCAGGCACGGCACGGCGGTGTGAGACTGCTCCTGTCGCGCGACCCCGCCGTGGACCGCTGTGGAAGGGAGAAGACGTGCCGACCTCGGAGCCGCCCAGTGGACTGGAGGAGTTCCTCGCGGACCCGGACAACGCCGTCCTGGACCTGGCCGCCGCGGTCCCCCGGTGCGCGGCGGCCCTGGGCGTGCCCCAGGCCGTGGTCTACCTCGCCGACCTCCAGCAGCGCCGGCTGATACCGCTGAGCGACGACGCACCGGCCCACGACGTGGACGACTCACTGGCCGGCTGGGCCTACCGCACCCTGTCCCTGCGCGTGGAGGAGTCCCCGGCCGGCGGCATGACCGCCTGGCTGCCCCTGCTGGACGGCGCCGAACGGCTGGGCGTGGTCGCCATCCACACCCCCTTCCTGGACCCCGCCCTGCTGCGGCGCAGCAGAGCACTGGCCGCCTTCCTGGCGATGATGATCACCTCGAAGCGCGCCTACAAGGACACCCTGGTGCGGCGCACCCGCTCCGAACCCATGCGCCTGCCCGCGGAGATGCTCCGCGCCTTCCTGCCGCCGCGCACCATCGGCAACACCCACGTCGTCTCGACCGCCGTGCTGGAACCCGCCTACGAGATCGGCGGCGACGCCTTCGACCACAGCCTCACCCGAACGGCCCTGCACGCCACGATCGTCGACGCCATGGGCCACAACCTGCTCTCCGGCCTGACCACCGCGGTCGCCCTGGCCGCCTGCCGCAACGGCCGGCGCACCGGAGCGGACCTGCCCGAACTCCTGGAGACCGTGGACGCGGCGCTCGGCCAGTGGCTGCCCGACCAGTTCTGCACCGGCGTGCTCACCCGGCTCGACCTGGCCAGCGGGGTGCTGCGCTGGAGCAACTGCGGGCACCCGCCGCCCCTGCTGATCCGCGACAACCGGCTCGTCGACAAAGCCCTGGAACGCGAGGCCGACCCGCCCCTGGGCCTGGCCGCGCCCTTGCGCAGCACCGACCGCCAGGTCCACGAGACCCGGCTGGAACCCGGCGACCGCGTGCTCCTGTACACCGACGGGGTGACCGAGGCGCGGCTGGCGGACGGCAGCGAGTTCGGGCTCGAACGGTTCGCCGACTCCATCATCCGCGCCTCCGCCGCCGGAGAGGTGGCGGCAGAGGTGCTGCGCCGGCTCATCCACTCGATCCTGGACGCGCAGCCCGCCCGGCTCCGGGACGACGCCACCATCCTCATGTTCGAGTGGCAGCCGCCCGGCCGGTGACCTCAGCCGTCCTCGCCCCGCCGGCCGGGTTCGGTGTCCTGGTGGATGTCTTCCTGGGCGGTGGGACTGGGCGTGAGGGTGTCGCCGGCCTCCCCGTCCTTGGCGTGCTCGCGCCGCTCATCGGATACGGGCCGCGTCTCGGCGTCCTCCACCTCCTCCAGGACCTCTTCGGCCGCGGTCTGCGCGGGCCGGTGTGCGGAGCTCTGGTCGCGGTGGCTGTGGCTGTGGTTGTGGTGCATGGGTGATGTCCCTTCTGGTTTCTTTGCGGCTCTGTCTGGTTTCTTTGCGGCTCTGTCAGCACTCGGGTGGTCAGTTCTCGCGCCGGGGCCCCTCGCCACCGGCCTCCTGGGTCTCTTCGGCCTCCTTCGAGCCGTCGGAGGGGCGGCCGTCCGCCACGACCGCCAGGTCGCCCAGCAGCCGCTGGGTGTCCGCGGCCAGGCCGCCCAGGGCCGGGGTGACCTCGTGGCGGCCGTCCGTCAGCAGCCGCACGAGACGGCCGTGCGCCTCCTGCGCCGTGCGCAGGGCGGCCTGCCGCTCGGCCCCGCGGTCCACCCCGCCCGGCGGGGCACTGCCCTGTCGCGCGGAGTCCTTCAGGGCATCGGCCCGCGCCTCGGCGTCGGCGTAGTCGTCCAGCGCGCAGATGTCACCGGCCGACCGCAGCAGCTCCGTCAGGATCTGCCGCGCCTCTTCGGGCACATCGGTCAGCGCCGGCCGGTCCTGGCTCGTCTCGGCCAGCGTCCGCAGCATCACCCGGACCTGGTCGCTGATGCGGTCCCAGGCGAAGTCCCAGTCCGCGGAGGGCAGCAGCGGCTCGGAGCGGCGCAGCTTGCGTCCCGGGTTGAGGCGGTAGCTCTCGTGCGACCAGCGCCGCGCCGTGCGCAGGTCGGTCACCAGGTCGGTCAGCCGCTGCGCCCGGTCGTGCCAGGTCGCGGCCTGCTCCTGGTCGACGTTCTGCTGTACGCCGTCGGCGACCGCGTACAGCAGCTCGGCGCTCTCCTGGGCCAGCCGGGCCCGCAGATGCCGCACGTCCCGCCCGTGCACCGGGGGCAGCACCGCGGCGTTCACCACGATCCCGATGACGGCGCCGAGCACCGTCTCGAAGAGCCGGTGCAGGATGTCCACGCCCGTGTACGTCCCGTACGCCAGCACGAACAGGGCGGCGGTGGGGGCGTAGACGCCCTGGGTGCCGAACCGGGCGTAGCCGCTCAGCAGCACCGTCACCGGCAGCACGATCGCCATCGCGGCCAGCGAGTTGTTGTCCGTCACCATCGCGCCGCCCGCCGCCAGCAGGGTGCCGGTGACCACCACCGCGAGCTGCTGCAGTGCCGAGCGCACCGAGCGGTAGACGGTGCTCTGCACGATGAACAGCGCCGTCCACGGCGCCAGCATCGCCATCGGGGCGCTCCACCACCAGCCCGCCAGCGCCCAGGCCAGCACGCCGGCCCCGGCCGCCTTGAGCGACTGGACGGTCGTGTCCCGCTCGGGGCCCGGCGCCGTCACCGCCCGCCGGGCCGCGTTCCAGATGGCCTGTACGTCCCACGCCACCGCGCGCCAGATCTCGCTCACCTTCCTCATGCTCGGAAATGCTCGGCACCGTGCCCCAGGCCCCTGGACGGATGTCCGGGGGTCAGGGCAGGGGGGTGCCGCCGGTGGCGTTCATGACTTCGGCGGTGATGAAACTCGCGTGCTCCGAGGCGAGGAAGACGTAGGCCGGCGCCATCTCCGCGGGCTGCGCGGGCCGGCCCAGCGGCGCCTGCTTGCCGAACTCGGCGGTGTCGGGCAGCGTCGCGGGGATCAGCGGCGTCCACACCGGCCCCGGCGCCACCGCGTTGACGCGGATGCCGTCCTCGGCCAGCATCTGCGCCAGCCCCTGGGTGAAGGTCACGATGGCGCCCTTGGTCATGGCGTAGTCCAGCAGGTGCGGACTGGGCTTGTAGGCCTGCACCGAGGTGGTGTTGATGATCGAGCCGCCGCGCGGGATGTGCGGCACCGCCATCTTGCACAGCCAGAACATGCCGTACAGGTTGGTGCGCACGACCCGGTCGAACTGCTCCGTGGAGATGTCCTGGATGCCCTTGGGCCGGGACATCTGGTAGGCGGCGTTGTTGACCAGCAGATCGATCCGCCCGAACTCGGCCACCGCACGCTCCACCAGCGTGCGGCACTGCTCCTCCTCGCGGATGTCGCACTCCACCGCGACGGCCCGGCGCCCGGCGTCCTCCACCCAGCGCACGGTCTCGCGCGCCTCGCCGGCCTCGGCGGGCAGGTGGGTGAAGATGACGTCGGCCCCCTCGCGGGCCACGGCGATGGCCACCGCCCGCCCGATGCCGGAGTCACCCCCGGTGATCAGCGCGGCCCGGTCCCGCAGCAGCCCGGAGCCGCGGTAGGAGTCCTCACCGTGATCGGGCGGCGGGTCCATGGCGCCGGTCCACCCCGGCACCTGCTGGTCCTGCTGGGGGAAGTCGGGCCGCGGTCCCTTGGTGGTGGGATCCTGCGGCCCCTGACCACCGCTGTCCTGGGCGTTGCCGTTGCCGTTGCCGCCGGGGGCGTCCTTCATCTGCTGCTGCCTTTCTGTGGCGTGCGGCCGGGCGCGGGGCCTGCCGGGCCCCGCCGCGCCTGCTCCTACCTTCCGCAAGTCCGCGGCACCTCACCACCGGAACGCCTCGCCGTCGAGGCCCGGCCGCCCGGGTGCCGCTGCGGTCGCGGCCCCGGGTGCCCTGCCCCCCGAACGGCAAAACGCGCACGACAGGACCTGTTGCCGGGCGCCGGCAGGCATGTCCCGCCCGATCGGGGAAAGCCGACCACCATGAAGATCCTTCTCGTTCTCGTGGTCCTCGCCGTCGCCGCCGCCTGGTACCTGACCGCACGCAAGGGCCGCTGAGCATGCGGCCCAGGCTCAGGGGCGCCGCGCGGGCCCGGCCGCACCGGGCTTCACGGGGCGCAGCTCGATGAAGTCGAAGGCCTTGAGGCGGCGCAGGAGGGGCCGCAGCGGCGCCGGCAGGACGCGCTGCCGCTCGTCCACGAACACCCGCGGGTCGGCCAGCCGGACACGCCGGCCCAGGGTGCGCAGCTCGCAGCCGTTGTGGGCGAGGGTGTTGCGCACCCAGTCCGACTGCGGCCCGTACGGCAGCGAGATGACGTAGTACGGGCCGTTGCGGAACACCTTGACCGGGGTGCGGTAGAGGCGCCCCGAGGTGCGGCCGCGGTGCAGCACGGCACCGAAGCCGGGCAGGCGAGTGAGCACCGGGCCCACGACACGGTTGGCGAACCTGCGGTTGAAACGGGCCAGGCGTCTTCGGACAGGTCTCCCGGAGGATCGGGCGGTACCGGACATCCACAACTCCCTTGTCTGGTCGGGCCGTTCCACACTTTCGTCGATCCCGTCCCGCGGGACTTGTCGGATTGTGGCAGGAGACGAGGGCGTGCGGGCCGATGCCGTTCAGCCGGGTCAGTCGGGCTCCCTGCGCGCGGCCTCGGCGATGTTGCGGGCCATGCCGCCGAAGACCACGGCGTGAAAGGGCGCCACCGACCACCAGTACAGATGGCCGAGCAGCCCGCGCGGGTGGAACAGCGCGCGCTGGCGGTAGCGGATGCGGCCCGCGCCGTCCTGCTCCACGCGCATCTCCAGCCAGGCCAGCCCCGGCAGCCGCATCTCGGCCCGCAGCCGCAGCAGCCGGCCCGGGCTGATCTCCTCCACCCGCCAGAAGTCCAGGGAGTCACCCACCCGCAGGCGGTGCGCGTCGCGCCGGCCCCGGCGCAGGCCGACCCCGCCCACCAGCCGGTCCAGCAGCCCGCGCACCGCCCAGGCCAGCGGGAAGGAGTACCAGCCGTGCTCGCCGCCGATCCCCTCGACGACCCGCCACAGCGCCTGCGGGCCGGCCTCCACCACCAGCGTGCGGTGGTCGCTGTAGAGGCTGCCGCCGGCCCAGTCCGGGTCCGTGGGCAGCGGGTCGCTGGGCGCCCCGGGCACCGAGGCCGAGGACCACCGGGTGGTGACCTGCGCGTCCTGCACCCGCCGCAGCGCCAGCCGCAGCGCCTGGGTGAAGGGCAGCGGCCGGCCCGGCCCATCGGGCACCCACTCCGCGATGTCGTGCTCCTGGCAGACGACCTCGTGGCGCAGCGACTCCGCCAGCGGCCGGGCGATGCCGTGCGGCACGGGCGTCACCAGCCCCACCCAGTACCCCGACACCCTCGGCGTCAGCAGCGGCACCGGCACGATCAGCCGGTGCGGCAGCCCGGCCACCTCGGCGTAGGCCCGCATCATGTCCCGGTAGGTCATCACGTCCGGGCCGCCGATGTCGAAGCAGCGGTTCACCGAGCCGGGCAGGCCGGCGCAGGCCACCAGGTAGCGCAGCACGTCGCGCACCGCGATCGGCTGGATGCGGGTGCGCACCCAGCTGGGCGTCACCATCACCGGCAGCCGCTCGGTGAGATGGCGCAGCATCTCGAAGGACGCCGAACCCGAGCCGATGATGACCGCCGCGCGCAGCACCGCGCTGGGCACCCCCGAAGCCAGGAAGATCTCGCCCACCTCGGCCCGCGAGCGCAGATGCGGCGACAGCTGCGCCGCCTCCACCCCGGCCGGGGTGAGCCCGCCCAGATACACGATCCGCGCCACCCCGGCCGCCCGCGCCTGCTCGGCGAAGGTCCGGGCCGCCCGCCGGTCGGTGTCCTCGAAACCGGTGCCGGTGTTCAGCGCGTGCACCAGGTAGTACGCCACCTCGATGCCGCGCAGCGCGGCGGCCAGCGAGGCCGCGTCGCTCACATCCGCGCGGACCACCTCCACCCGACCGGCCCACGGGTGGTCGCGCAGCTTGTGCGGGGAACGGGCCAGGCACCGCACCCGGTGCCCGGCCGCCAGCAGTTCGGGCACCAGCCGGCCCCCGATGTAGCCGGTGGCCCCCGTCACCAGGACGTGCCGGCCACCGCGGGGGGCCTGGCGGGGGGCCTGTTCGGGTTCGCTCACGTGCGCTGCCGCCTCGTTTCGGTGCCGGGGGAGCGGGGCCGCTTCACCCCCGCAGTCTCACCCGCCGCGGCCCGCCCCGCGACACACACGCCCGGGGCGCGCGCACGGCCCCGGTCCCGCACGATGTTGAGACGAGCGGTTCGGGGCACTCGGCGATGACGGCGAGTCAGGGAGGCAGAGAGATGGCGCAGCGTCATCGACTGATCAGGGTGAGTCCGGCCACGGTGTGGAGGGTCCTGGCCGACGGCGAACGCTATGCCCAGTGGGTGGTGGGCACCGCATCCTCCACCCCGGTGCGCGGCCACTGGCCCGCCGTCGGCGCGGCCATCGAGTACCAGGTACGCCTGGGCCCCGTGCGGGCCACCAACGAAACGGTCGTACGGCGCTGCGAGGCGGGCTCCGTCCTGGAACTGGAGGCCAAAGCGGGCCCGCTGGGCACCGCACGCATCGCCATCGAAGTACGGCCCTGGGGCGAACACTGCCTGGTCATCGTGGACGAACACCCGCTGCGCGGCATGGGCGGCGCCCTGCACAACGCCGGCGTGGAGGCACTGATCCAGCTGCGCCACCGCGCGATGCTCGCCCGCCTGGCCCAGGTGTGCGAAGCCGAACAGGAGCACCCGCGCCGCGCCCTGGGCACGGTGACCGCCGGCCCGGGCACCGGCCCCGCGGGAGGCGGCGAGGCACATGCCTGACGCGGTGGTGATCGGGGCCGGCCCCAACGGACTGGTCGCCGCCAACCTCCTGGCCGACGCCGGGTGGAGCGTGACGGTCCTGGAGGAACAGAGCGAGCCCGGCGGCGCGGTGCGCCACGACCGCGGCGTGCACCCCGACTTCGTCAACGACCTCTTCAGCTCCTTCTACCCGCTGGCCGCCGCCTCCCCGATCCTGCGGCGGCTGCGCCTGGACGAGTACGGCCTGCGCTGGAGCCACGCACCCCACGTCCTGGCCCACCCCCTCAGCGACGGCCGCTGCGCCGTCCTGGACCGCCGGGTCGAGGTCACCGCGGACTCCCTGGAGGCCTTCGCCGCCGGCGACGGCGCGGCCTGGCACCGGCTGCACGAGCTGTGGCACGACATCCACCCCGACATCCTGAACGCCCTGTTCACCCCCTTCCCGCCGGTGCGCTCCGCCGCGCGCCTGGCCTGGCGGCTCAAGGCGGCGGGCGCCCTGCACCTGGCCCGCAGCCTGCTGCTGCCGGTCCGGCGCCTGGGCGAGGAGGAGTTCGCCGGCGAGGGCGGCCGGCTCCTGCTGGCCGGCAACGCCCTGCACGCCGACCTGGCGCCCGAGGCGGCCGGCAGCGGCGGCTTCGGCTGGCTCATGAGCCTGCTGGGCCAGAGCTACGGCTTTCCCGTCCCCGTCGGCGGCGCAGGCGAGCTCGTCCAGGCGCTGGTCAAACGGCTGCACGCACGCGGCGGCACCGTGCAGTGCGGCCGCCTGGTCCAGCAGATCCTCGTCCGGGACGGGCGCGCCGTCGCGGTGCGCACCGCGGACGGCGAGAGCGTGCCCGCCGCCCGCGCCGTGCTGGCCGACGTGTCGGTGCCCGCCCTGTACGGCGAACTGGTCGCCGCCGAGCACCTGCCCGGCCAGCTCCTGGCCGACCTGCGCCGCTTCCAGTGGGACTTCGCCACCTTCAAGGTGGACTGGGCGCTCAAGGGGCCGGTGCCCTGGCAGGCCAAGGAGGCCGCGGGCGCGGGCACCGTGCACCTGGCCGACGGGGTGGACGAACTCACCCGGTTCGCCGCGCAGCTGGCCATGCACCAGGTGCCCGACCGGCCCTTCCTGCTCTTCGGCCAGATGACCACCGCGGACGCCACCCGCTCACCGCGGGGCACCGAGTCCGCCTGGGCCTACACCCACGTGCCGCAGGACATCCGCACCGACGCCGGCCAGGAGCACCTCACGGGCGCCTGGAGCCCGGCCGAGCAGGACCGCATGGCCGACCGCGTCGAAGAGCAGGTCGAACGCTTCGCGCCCGGCTTCCGCACCCTCATCCGCGCCCGCCGCATCCTGGCCCCGACCACCCTGCAGTCCATGGACCGCAACCTGCACGGCGGCGCACTCAACGGCGGCACCACCTCCCTGCACCAGCAGCTGTTCTTCCGGCCCTCCCCGGGCACCGGCCGCCCCGAGACACCCGTGGCCGGCCTCTTCCTCGCCTCGGCCGGCGCCCACCCCGGCGGCGGCGTGCACGGCGCCCCCGGTGCCAACGCGGCCCGCGCCGCACTGCGGCGCCGACTGCCCCTGCTGTCCGCCGCCCAACGCAGACTCACCTCCCGCGACCGCACCGGCAGCCGGCATCCCCACTAGCCCCCGACCCCGCGCCGCCCCCGGAACCCCCGACCCCCGCGCCGCCCCCCCGCGGCGGCCCTCCGCCCCCGACGACATCCGACGCCCTGCCCCCCCCCGGGGCCCCGACCCCCGCGCCTCCGCGAGGGCCCTCCGCCCTCAACGAGACCCGACCCTCCGCCCCGGACCTTTCGACGCCCTGCCCCGACCCCCGCGACGACCCCCGATCCCTCGACGCCCTGCCCCCGGACCCTCGACCCCGGCGAGCGACGGCCCTCCGACGCCCCCGGACGACACCCCCACTAGCCCCCCGACCCCGCCCCCCCCGAGCCCGACGCCCAGCACCCCTCGCTCCCACCTCCGCCCCGCCCCCGACATCTGCGAAGGGCCCCCGCCATGCGCGACAGCGACAGCCCCCTGCGCGGCCGCACCGTGGTGGTGACCGGGGCGGCCCGGGGGCTGGGGGCCGCCCTGGCCTGTGAACTGGCCCGTCGGCACGCCCGGGTCGCCCTGCTGGGGCACGAGCGGGCCGCCCTCGCCGCGGTGGCGGGCGCCCTGCCCGGCCCGGCCCTCGCCCTGGAAGTCGACATCACCGATCCGGCCGCCCTGCACACCGCCGCCGAGACCGTCCGCGCCCGCCTGGGCCGGCCCAGCGTCGTCGTCGCCAACGCGGGCATCGCCCAGGCCGGCCCGATCGAGACCGCCGACCCCGCCTCCTGGCGCCGGGTGATCGACGTCAACCTCACCGGCAGCGCGTTCACCGCCCAGGCCTTCCTGCCCGACCTGCTGCACACCCGCGGCTACCACCTGCAGATCGCCTCCACGGCCGCGCTGGGCGCCGTCCCCCTGCTGAGCGCCTACTGCGCCTCCAAGGCCGGCGCCGAGGCCTTCGCCCACGCCCTGCGCGCCGAGACGGCCCACCGCGGCGTGGCGGTGGGCATCGCCTACCTCAACTGGACCGGCACCGAAATGATCCGCGACATCCACACCCACCCGGCGCTTCGGGCGCCCCGTCTCCTGCTGCCGCCCCCCGCCCGCCGCATCCTGCCCACCGACCAGGTCGCCGCCCGCCTGGCCCGGGCCGTGGAACAGCGCCGCACCGCCGTCTACATCCCCGCCTGGGCGCGCCTGGCCCAGGCGGGCCGGGCCGGGCTGCCGCCCCTGGTCACCCGCCTGGCCCGGGCCCGCTTCACGCGCCGCCAGCCCGGCCTGCCCCGCACCCAGACCGGGCTGCTGGGCCCCGGCGGCCTGGCCGACCAGGCCGCCCGGCGCGACACCCCCCGCCCCTAGGGCGAGGCTGGAAAACGGACACACCCGTACCTAAAGCCGCCCCTTGGACCCTACGGAGGCGCCGATGGAGCCCGGCAAGGCCCTGGACCGCATCGCCTTCCTGCTCGAACGCGGCCGCGCCCCCACCTACCGCGTGCGGGCCTTTCGCACCGCGGCCGAGGTGATCGACCGGCTCGGTGCGCAGGAGACGGCGCGCCGCGCCGCCGACGGCTCCCTGGAGTCCCTCAAGGGCATCGGGCCCAAGACCGCGGCGGTCATCCGCGAGGCGCTGGCCGGCGCCGTGCCCGGCTACCTGGAGCGCCTGGAGGAGGAAGCCCGCGCCCCGCTGGCCGCGGACGCGGCCGGCGCCGGGCTGCGGGCGCTGCTGCGCGGCGACTGCCATCTGCACTCCGACTGGTCCGACGGCGGCAGCCCCATCGAGGCGATGGGCCGCGCCGCCCGCGAGATCGGCCACGAGTGGGCCGTGCTCACCGACCACTCGCCCCGGCTGACCATCGCGCGCGGCCTGTCCCCCGACCGGCTGCGCGAACAGCTGGCGGTGGTCGCCGACCTCAACGCCCGGTGGGCGCCCTTTCGCCTGCTGACCGGCATCGAGTGCGACATCCTGGAGGACGGTTCCCTGGACCAGGAGCCGGAGCTGCTGGACCGCCTGGACGTCGTGGTCGTCTCGGTGCACTCCAAACTGCGCATGGACGCCGCCGCGATGACCCGGCGCATGGTCGCGGCCGTGAGCAACCCCCGGGCCGACGTGCTCGGCCACTGCACCGGCCGCCTGGTCACCGGCCGCGGCCGGCCCGAGTCGCAGTTCGACGCGCAGGAGGTGTTCGCCGCCTGCGCCGCCGCCGCCACGGCCGTGGAGATCAACAGCCGCCCCGAACGGCTCGACCCGCCCCGGCGCCTGCTGCGCCAGGCCGTCGATGCCGGGGTGCTGTTCAGCGTGGACACCGACGCGCACGCGCCCGGCCAGCTGGACTGGCAGATCATCGGCTGTGCGCGGGCCGAGGAGTGCGGGGTGCCGGCCGAGCGGGTGGTGAACACCTGGCCGGCCAGGGAGGTGCTGGCCTGGACCCGGGCCAGCCGGGCCCGCACCACCGCCTGACCCCCGCGCTTGCATCTCGACGCGCCAGACCCCGCTCACCTGCACCGGAATGTGACCGCCACCCGACCGCGACCTGATCCGCCGGACAGGCCCCAGGTCACAGGGCGCTGTTGAGGACCCGGTCGGGGGTGAGCGGCAGCTCCCGCAGCCGTACGCCGGTCGCGTGGTGCACCGCGTTGGCGATGGCCGCGGCCGTCCCGACGATGCCGATCTCCCCGATGCCCTTGCTGCCCATCGGGTTGAGGTGGGGGTCCTCCTCCTCGATCCAGTGCGCCTCGATCACCGGCACGTCGGCGTGCGCGGGAACGTGGTACGAGGCCAGGTCGCACTCCGCGAAGTCACCGAAGGCGGCATCCACCGTGCTGCCCTCCGTCAGCGCCATGCCCAGCCCCATCGTCATGGCGCCGATGAACTGCGAGCGGGCGGTACGGGAGTTGAGGATGCGCCCGGCGGCGTAGACGCCGAGCAGCCGGCGCACCCGTACCTCCCCGGTCACCGTGTCCACGCCGACCTCGGCGAAGTGGGCGCCGAAAGCGTGCCGGGCGTAGTCGCTGTCCGCGTCGGCGGTGCCGGCCGTGTCGGCCGTGGCCTCCACCCCCTCGGGCGGCAGTTGCCCCTCCCGGTCCGCGAGCCGGCCGGCCAGGCGGGTGCAGGCCTCGTGGACCGCCCACCCCCACGACGCCGTCCCCGAGGAGCCGCCGGCCAGCGGCGCCGACGGCAGGTCACTGCTGCCGATCTCGGTGCGCACCCGCTCCACCGGGACGCGGAGCGCGTCGGCGGCGACCTGCGCGAGCACGGTACGGGCCCCGGTGCCGATGTCGGTGGCGTTGACCCGGACCACGAACCGCCCGTCGGGGCAGGCGCGGGCGCCGGCCCGGCACGGCGCGACGACCACTGGATAGGTGGCCGCGGCGACCCCGCTGCCCACCAGCACCGGCCCCTCGGCCCGCGAGCGGGGCCGCGGGTCGCGCCCGGCCCAGCCGAAGCGCCGGGCCCCCTCCCGCAGGCACTCGGCCAGGTGCCGGCTGCTGAAGGGCAGGCCCCGGTCGGGCTCGGTGGCGGTGTCGTTGCGCAGCCGCAGCTCGACGGGGTCGATGCCGAGCGCCACGGCCAGCTCGTCCATCGCCGACTCCAGCGCGTACATGCCCGGCGCCTCACCCGGGGCCCGCATCCACGAGGGGGTCGGCACATCCAGCGGCACCACCTGGTGGGTGGTGCGGCCGTGGGGCGAGGCGTACATGACGCGGGTGGCGGCGGCGGCCGTCTCCATGAACTCCTTGACGCGCGAGGTGTGCGCGGTCACCTCGTGGATCACGGAGGTCAGCGTGCCGTCCCGCTCGGCACCCAGCCGCACCCGCTGCAGCGTGGGCGAGCGGTGGCCCACCACGGAGGCCAGCTCCCGTCGCGGCAGGACCAGTTTCACCGGCCGGCCCGTCGCGCGGGCGGCCATCGCGGCCAGCACCACGTGCGGGCGCGGCGTGCCCTTGCAGCCGAAGCCGCCGCCGACGTGTTCGGAGACGACGGTGACCTGCTCCTCGGACAGCTCGAACAGGCCCGCCAGGACGTCGCGGACGGTGGTGGCGCCCTGGCTGGAGTCGTACACGAACAGCCGCCCGTCCTGCCAGTGGGCGGTGGCCGCGTGCGGCTCCATGGGGTGGTTGTGCAGGGGCGGCACCCGGTAGCGGGCATCCACGCGCACCGGCGCGGCGTCGAACGCCCCCTCGGGGTCCCCGCGCACGTGCTCGCCCGAGGTGCCGTCGGAGTCCTCGGGCACGTAGGCGCCGGGGTGCCCGGTGCGCAGGGTGACGTCGTGGGGCTCCTCGGCGCAGCTGACCCGTACGGCCGCGGCCCCCTCGCGCGCCGCCTCCAGGCTGTCGGCGACCACCAGCGCCACGTACCAGCCGCGGTGCGGGACGCGGGCGTTCTGCAGCACGGCCAGGGTCGCGTCGTCCGGCTCGGCCAGGCGCGGCGCGTTGCGGTGGCTGAGGACGGCAAGGACGCCGGGCAGCGCCAGCGCCGCCCGGTCGTCGAGGGCCGTGACCTCGCCGCGCGCCACCGTGGCCGCCACCGGCCAGGCGTAGGCGCACCCGGGGGGCGTGTGCTCGGCGGCGTACCGGGCGATCCCGTGCACCTTGTCGGGGCCCTCCCTGCGCTCCAGGTCCGCCCCGAGAGCGTCGACGGTGTCCGGCATGAGGTTCTCCCTGCTGAAGGGCTGGGGCGAGTGGGGGAGTGGGGCTGGGGGGTCAGGGCGCGGCGGGCGGGGCGGGCGTGGCGGCCAGCCGGCGCAGGACGTCGCAGGCCAGGTTGCGGGCCAGGCGCACCTTGTACGCGTTGTCGCGCAGCGGCAGCGCCTCCGCGAGCTCCGCCTCCACGGCCCCGGCGAACGCCTCCTGGCTCGGCGCCGCGCCGTGCAGGGCCTGTTCGGCCCGCCGGGCGCGCCAGGGCCGGTGGGCCAGCGCGCCGAACGCGATGCGCACCTCGTCCACGGCGCCGTCCCTGACGCCGAGCACCACGGCCACCGAGGCGAGCGCGAAGGCGTAGGAGGCCCGGTCGCGGGCCTTGCGGTAGGCCGAGACGGTGCCCGGGGGCGGGGGCGGCAGCAGCACCCCGGTGATGAGTTCGCCGGGCGCGATCTCGGTGTCCCGCTCCGGGCTCTCGCCCGGCAGCCGGTGGAACTCGGCGGCCGGCAGCGTCCGCGCGCCGCGGGCGCCCTGCAGTTCGACCCGGGCGTCCAGCGCGGCGAGCGCGACGGCCATGTCGGAGGGGTGGGTGGCGATGCACTGCGCGGAGTGGCCCAGCACGGCGTGGTCGCGGTGGACGCCCTCGCGCGCCCCGCAGCCGGTGCCGGGCTCGCGCTTGTTGCACGGCTTGCCCAGGTCCTGGAAGTAGGGGCAGCGGGTGCGCTGCAGCAGGTTGCCGCCGGTGGTGGCCATGTTGCGCAGCTGGCCGGAGGCGCCCGCCAGCAGCGCCTGGGAGAGCACCGGGTAGCGCTCGCGGATCAGCGGGTGGGCGGCCAGGTCGCTGTTGCGCACCGTCGCGCCGGCCCGCACGGAGCCGTCGGCGAGCTCCTCGACCGCATCCAGCGGCAGCCGGCTGACGTCGATGAGCGTGCGGGGCCGCTCCACCCCGAGCTTCATCAGGTCGACGAGGTTGGTTCCGCCACCCAGGTAGCGGGAGGTGGCCCGGCCGGCGTGGGCGGCGGTCGCCTCGTCGACGCTGTGGGCCCGCACGTACATGAAGGACTTCACCGGACCCCACCCCCGCCACCCGCACCGGCGTCCGCACCGGTTGCGGCGTCCTCGACGGCTTCGACGGCTTCGACGGCTTCGACGATGTGTGGATAGGCCCCGCAGCGGCACAGGTTGCCGCTGAGCCGCTCGCGGATCTCGTCCCTGGTCAGCGGCACGGGCGCGCCGGTGGCCGCCGCCGGGTCCGTCACGTGCGAGGGGTGGCCCGCCGCGGCCTCCGCGAGGGCGCCGACGGCCGAACAGATCTGCCCCGGCGTGCAGTACCCGCACTGGAACGCGTCGCGCTCGACGAAGGCCCGCTGCAGCGGGTGGTCCCGCTCGCCGTCGCCGTCCCGCAGCCCCTCGACGGTGGTGATGTCGCACCCCTCCAGGGCGACGGCCAGCAGCAGGCAGCTGTTGGCGCGGCGCCCGTCGACCAGGACGGTGCAGGCACCGCACTGGCCGTGGTCGCAGCCCTTCTTGGCGCCCGTCAGACCCAGCTGTTCGCGCAGGACGTCCAGCAGGGTGGCGCGGTGATCGACGACGGGGCCGCACGGCCTGCCGTTCACCTTCATGGGCACTGGTGAATGGAACACATCGGTTCCCATGGCGCTCTGCTCCCTCGTCCCGGCCGTGCTGCGTGACGTCATCGCGTATCCAGCCTGAGTCAGGACACACGTTCCGGCATGCCGAAAGCGCGCGGGCCACCCCCGGGCGGGGGCGGGTCGGACGGGTCAGGGCCGCCGGGTGCCCGTGCGGCGCCACAGGACGTGCACGACCCGCAGCACCGCGAGGGCCGCGCCGAGCACGGCGCCCACCCGGGGCAGCGCCTGGTCCAGGACGGCCGGCAGCTGCCAGACCGCGACAGGACCGGCGATCACCCCGAACACCACGGCGCCCGCGAAACAGGCGCTGAACAGCGCGTATCCGATCTCGACGGTGATCTCGTCCCGTTCGGCCTGGCTGCGGCGGCTGCTCCCCATGACGCAGAGCCTACGGAGGCGGCCGGGCGGGGCGTACGGCGGCTCAGTCCCGGCAGACGCCCACCGCGCCCACCGCGCCCGCCGCGAGCGCCGCGAACGAGCGGACCGGCCCGCCGTGCCGGCCCTGCTTCCGCGACCCGCGCGACACCCCGGCCCAGGGCCGCGCCTGGGACCCGGCGGCGAGCCTCGCACGAGGGCCCGCTACGCCACCGGGCCCGCCCCCTGGCCGGGGATGCGGGCGAGCCGGTGCAGGTCCTCCAGCGCGTCCAGGAGCACGGTGTCCTGGTGCCACTTGATCCAGGAGCCCATGGTGCGGCCGGTGGCGCCCAGCGCCCGCAGCTGTGCCTGGGTGAAGCCGGCCAGCGGGCGGGCGTGGTGGGAGGAGATGACGCCGCGGACGGTGTTCTGGTCGTCGAGGAGGGGGATGCTGTGGACGCCGCGGCAGCCGGAGGTCAGGATCACCCGGCGCGTCTCGTCGTCGAAGCCGGGCGAGGACTCGACTTCCTTGACGGTGACCTGGCGGCTGGCGGAGGCGGCCCGCGAGCAGGCGGTGTTGCCCTCGACGAACGCGAAGTAGTCGGTGAAGTGCCGGGGCAGCCCCGCGTGTTTGGCCAGGCGCAGCACGTCGTCCTCCAGGAGCTGCACGTTGCCCATGTCGGTCTCGGTGACGCTCAGCACGCGGCGCAGCGCGGCGCCCAGGACCTCGCCCTGGTTGGCCGCGTCCAGGGTGCCGGCGCCGAGCGCGGCCAGGCTGGGCACCGGGTACGGGGTGCGCCGGGGGAGCCAGGTCTGCGCGCCGGGCTCCGGCCCCGGGGTGCGGGCGACCGCGGCGGCCAGCTGGTGCAGTTTGATGTTGGCCCGCTGGGAGGCCCGGCGCAGCAGCGCGAACGCCGCCTGCGGGTCGGCCAGCTGGTAGCGCTCCACCAGGATGCCCTCGGCCAGCGCGATCCTGGGCCGGGTGCGCGCCTGGACCTCCAGCTCGGCCACCTGGGCGCGCAGCTGCTCGGCGGTGGCCCGCAGCTGTTCCGTCTCATCCCTGAGCAGGGGCGACCGCTCGCCGTCGGGCTGCTCATCGGATGAGGGGGGCACAGTCGAAACGGTCGTCAAGCTCTCTCCCCAGGCCGCACCCTGCGGCCGCCTCGCTTCTGTGTGAGCAGCACGGCCGCAATGCCCGCCTGGGCCCCGGCCGGCACATTCCGCAGCCGGGGCCTGCTCCTCACGCACACTGAGGCGACCGTATCGGGCCCTGCCCCGTCATGTCATGACCGGCCCGGAGCCCCGGCCTCCGGCCCCGGCGCCTGCCGGGGCCGGGGCCGGGCGGTGCGCGCTCAGCGCAGCCACTGCTCCTGATCGGCGGGGCGGTACAGGGTGATCGCCTTGGGCAGCTTGTCGAGCACCAGGCGCCGGTAGGTGGCGTCGGTCACCTCGCCGTCGTAGGCGAAGTGCGGCTCGCCCTGCAGCACTTCCAGCTCCAGCCGGCGCACCTGGGCGGTGGTCAGCACCCGGGAGCTGTGCAGCGTCCCGGTCAGCACGGCCAGCAGGAGCCGGGTGCGGGCCAGCGGGGTGCCGGCGTCCACCGCGCGCACGTCGAGCAGTCCGTCGTCGAGCTGGGTGCGGTAGGTGGGGGCGAAACCGGCCGGGTGGTAGATGCCGTTGCCCGCGAACAGCAGCCAGATGCTGCGCCGGCGGCCGTTGATGACCACCCGCAGCGGGCTGCCGGTGGCCAGGACCCTGGCCAGCCCCACGGTGAGCGCGGGCCACTTGCCGATCCGCTGCTCCAGCCGCTCGCGGGCGTGCACGAGTTCGGAGTACACCCCGATGCTGAACGTGTTGAGGAAGAGCTGCTCGGTGCCGCCGGGCGTGCCGGGCTCCTGGGGGGAGGAGGCCCGGCCCACGTCGGCGGTGACCGCCTCGCCCGCCCGGATCGCGCGGGCCACGTCCTCCAGGCTCTG
Organism: Streptomyces sp. NPDC050732; assembly: GCF_040654255.1. Lineage (NCBI taxonomy): Bacteria > Bacillati > Actinomycetota > Actinomycetes > Kitasatosporales > Streptomycetaceae > Streptomyces > Streptomyces sp. NPDC050732. Next base: position 94,340 of record NZ_JBFAHP010000027.1, on the reverse strand, counting down.
GTTGCCGAGGTCCGCGGCGAAGTGGTTAAAGGTGCCGCCGGGGAAGACCGCCAGCGGCACCCGGTGGCGGGCGGCGGTCGCGCTGCCCGCGTTGACGGTGCCGTCCCCGCCGCACACGCCCAGCGCCCCGCCGTCCGCGACGGCCCGCACCGCCGCCTCCTCCAGCAGCGCCACCAGGTCGTCACCGGGCTCGAACACGGTGATCGCCGCCTGCGGCAGCAGCGCGCGCAGGGCCTCGGCGGTGTCCTTGGACCAGGCGACGCCGGAGGCGGGGTTGACCACCAGATGCAGGCCCTTGCCCTCGGCCAGCGCGGGGGCGGGCCGGCGCGGGGGCGCGGCGGCGGCCGCGGCCTCCGGTTTCACCGGCCACCAGCGGCAGGTGAGCAGGGCCGCGCCGACCCCGACGACCACCCCGGCGGCCAGCCGGCCCCGGTGGCCGTGGGACGGGGCGCCGCGGCCGCGCACCCGGGCCAGGCCCGCGGCGAACGGCAGCACGGCCAGCCCGTGCCGGGGCGACTCCAGGGCGACCCCGCAGGCGAAGGCGGCCGCCGAGGCCATCGGGCTGGTGGGCAGCGGCCCCGGGCCCGGGCGGGCGGCGCGCCCGGTGAGCGCGTCCAGGACACGGCCGGCCCCCGCGCGGGCGGGGCGGCCGGCGGCCGGCTTGGCCAACGTCCGGCTGACCGCCGCGACGATCGCCACCGAGCCCAGGCCGCGCAGCGCCGCCCGGCGCGCGCTGCGGCCGCCCGTGCCGCCGAGCGCGGCCGCGGCGGCCAGCCACACGGTCTCGCTGCCGGCGGCCCGGCCCAGCAGGCGCAGCGCGGCCCCCGCCCGCCCGGCAGGCGGGGCGGCGAAGGCCGCGGCCACCCGGTCTCCCGGCCCCGGTATCGTGCCCAGCCGTCCAGGTCGCTTCATACGCTCGCTTCACCTCTGCACCTAGAAATCCAGTGCGCGCGAGCGGCCCGGCCCGCGGCGCTGCCTCACCCTAGCCGCGCCCGCTCTTTTGTTCGGAAAGATGGTTCGCCCGCACCGCTCCGCTAGCATGATCGAACTCACGACGATCGCCCTGATAGCCCAACCGGCACCATAAAAACACGCTATCTCGCACGAAAAGTGAGCCATTTAACTAAAATCTAACAAATCGGCCAAGCAATTGATATCAATAGCAACGCGAATATTTTCGCAACAAAATCGCAGAATTGTATTCTCCGCGCTGCGCAGGCCGCGGGTGCTGCTGTGGACCGCGGCCGGCGCGGTGACCCTCGCGTTCCTGGTCGCACTGGAGATCGCCGCCCGCCACTACGGCCTGCCCGGACCGATCGCCAACCAGGCGCGCGAAGTGATATTCGCCCCCAAATCGGGCCCGCTGCTGTATGCCAGCATGGCGCTGATGATGGTGGTCCTCACCTGGCGCCAGCGCGCCGTCGCGGCCGCCGCCGCCGTCGGGATCGACCTCGTCTTCTTCCTGGTGCGCTGGCTCGTCGGCGCCGACATGATGTTCGGCAACGGCGCGCTGTGGGTGATTCTGGGCTATGGGGTCATCGCCCTGACCCGCCGCACCGGCCAGGAGCGTGTCCTGCTGCTCAAGGGCGTCGGCCTGGGCCTGCTCCTGGTGGCCGGCCGCAAGACCGGCGACGCCTGGCTGCTCATCACCTCCAAGACCCGCCCCACCGTCCTGGACGAGTACGTGGCGACCGCCGACCACGCCCTGGGCAACCCCTCCTGGCTGGCCGGCCGCCTGGTCGAGGCCACCGGCCCCGTCGGCGCCCACATCCTGGACTGGGTCTACATCCAGCTCGCGGTCGCCGCCGTCGCCGTCTCCCTCTACCAGCTGCGCCACGTGGCCGCCGAGCGCCGCTTCCCCGGCCACTACCTGGTGCGCACCTTCCTGGTCATCGGCCTCCTGGGCCCGGCCATCTATATGATCTTCCCGGTGGTCGGGCCGATCTTCACCTACGGCACCGGCGCCTTCGGCACCGGCGGCCAGCAGTGGGCGCTGGCCGACCTGTGGCCCCACACCCCGCCGCCCCTCGACACCCCGCACGCCATCCCGTTCGACGAGATCACCCCCCGCAACTGCATGCCCAGCCTGCACACCGCATGGGCCACCGCGATCTTCATCCACTCCCGCAAGGGCCCGCGCGTGCTGCGCTACGCCGGCACGTTCTGGCTCCTGGCCACCCTCGGCGCCACCCTGGGATTCGGCTACCACTACGGCGCGGACATCGTCGCCGGCGTGGTCTTCGCCTTCACCATCGACGCGGCCCTGCGCGCCCTGGACCGCGGCTGGGACCGCCCGGCCCTCCAGCTCGTCCTGCACGGCACGGCCGTCTTCACGCTGATGCTGGTCTCCTACCGCTATTTGCCGGTGCAGATGGCCGACCACCCGTGGATATTCGGACCGCTCCTCATCCTGGCGATGATCTCGGTCATCCACGGCTACGTACGCACCACCCGGCTGTGGGAGCCCAAGACGGCACCGGCACAACACCCCGAACCGCAGCCCGAAATGGTGTGAGCCGCACCGGGCCAAAGGCCCGGACACGCCTCTATTTGCCCGAACAGGACCCGGACACCGGCCAGAACACGAGCACCGGCGGGTGAAAAAGCCCGCCCGGTGAAAAACCCGCCCCGCGCCCCGCCCCCGGGCTGATCCAAAAGACACGCCCTAGCGCGGCGTGCTCTCCTGGCCCCTGAACGGGCCGCCGTGGCCGGGCACGATCACATCCGCGGCGGCCAGCACCCGCAGCCGCGAGGCGCGCAGCACCGCGCGGTCGGGTGCCACCGGGTCCTCCGCCGGGCCCCGCGCGTGCCACCACAGGTCACCGGCGAAGGCGACCACCCCCGCCTTCGTGCCCGCCAGCAGCGTGATGTCCTCCCGGCTGTGGCCCGGAGTGCGGATCAGCCGCAGCGACGGCGTCAGCTCATAGCCCTCCGCATCCCGGTTGCGCCACTGATCGCCGAGGTATTCCACCTGGTGGTCGTGGACCCGGGCCCGCCCGAACAGGCCCACGTTCATGGTGTTGTCGGGATGGTGATGGCTCAGCACCACATCGGTGATGTCGTCCGGGCCCAGCCCCAGCTCTCCGAGCGGCCCCAGGATGTCCTCACGGCTCGCCACCATCCCCGGATCGAAGATCACATGCCGGCCGGCGTCAAAGACGTAGGAGACGGTGGCGGCCACCCCGGGCCCGGTGGAACCGACGTAACCCGTGGTCAAAATCGTGTACACGGCGCTGCGGCCGAGCGGTGCGTCTGTCATGCCCCCCATCCTTCTGCCCGGCCGGGACGCCCACGAGTGGCACAACTGACACCGATCGCAGGATCAGTGCCACACTGCGCGCGTGCCCCCCTTCCACAGCGTCGCCGCCTACGCCCCGCCCGGAGCCGGCCTGCTCGCCGCCGGCATCGTCACCGAGATCTTCGGCCCGCACGGCCCGGCGCTGCCCGGCTTCGACTTCGCCCTGTGCACCGAGCACCCCGGCCCCGTCCCCACCGACCTGGGCACAGCGCTGACCATCACGCACGGCCTGGACCGGCTCGCCCGCGCCGACCTCGTCATCGCCCTGCCCTGGGCCGGCTTCCGCACCCCGCCCCCCGCCGCCGTCCTCGACGCCCTGGCCGCCGCCCACCGGCGCGGCGCCCTGGTGGCGGCCCACTGCGTCGGCACCTTCGCGCTGGCCGCCGCCGGCCTCCTGGACGGCCGGCGGGCCACCACCCACTGGCGGTTCGCCGACCTGCTCGCCCACCGCCACCCGGCCCTCACCGTCGAACCCGACGCCCTCTACATCGACGAAGGAGACATCGTCACCGGCGCCGGAGCCGCCGCCGGCTTCGATCTGTGCCTGCACCTGCTGCGCAGGGAACACGGCGCCGCGCTGGCCAACGCCGTCGCCCGGGACGTGGTACTGCCCTCCCACCGCGACGGCGGCCAGGCCCAGTACCTGGCCGCCCCCACCCCCAAGGACTGCCACGACGAACGCCTCACCGACGTCCTGGCCTGGGCCCGCGCAAACCTCCACGAACCCCTGCCCGTGGCCGAACTGGCCCGCCGCGCCCTGATGAGCAAACGCTCCTTCGCCCGCCGCTTCACCGCCGCCACCGGCACCACCCCCCACGCCTGGCTGCGCACCCTGCGCCTGAGCAGCGCCGAAGAACTCCTGGAGACCACCGACCTGCCCGTCGAGGAGATCGCCCGCCGCGTCGGCTACACCAGCGCCGCCGTCCTGCGCGAACAGTTCGTACGCCGCCGGGGCGTCCCCCCGCGCACCTACCGCCGCTCCTTCACCGCCACCCCCTGACCCGGTCGGCACGGCGCCGGGCGCAGCGGGAACTCACCGGCAGCGAGGCGCGGACCACCGCGTTCGGCGTCGCACCGGACGAGCCCCGCACACGCGTCGGCCGCCGCCCCCGGTGGGGCGGCGGCCAGCGGCGCGGAACGCGTATCGCACCGCTCCTAGGACACGGCCAGGGCGGAGTCACCCTCGCGGGAGAGGGCGGTGAGGCGGCTGCGGGCGGCCGCCAGGGCGGCACCTATCTCACGGGTCCCGGTCGACACGCACAGCGTGTAGGCGACGTCCTCCATCCGCTGACGGGCCTCCTTGGTGCCCTTCTCGGCGTGCGCAGCACGCAGCGTCTCGTACTGCTCCACCAGGTTCTTCAGCACCACGGGGTGTGCCATCAGCATCAGAGGCCTCCTCATCGCCACTACTCGCAGGGGGTGTGCACCGCCCCTTGTGCCCCCGATTCAGATCGGCATTCCCCCACAAATCAGCATTGTCGCCCCGGTGGGCGCCGCCCTCCAGTCGAGCCGCGGGCCCGGTGCGGGCGGCGGCGGCCCGCACCGCCACCGCCCCCACCGGGCCCCGCACCTCGCCCGGGGACCTACAGGGCGGGAGTGAACCGCTCCCAGACCCGGTGCGAGCCCAGCAGCCCGGTGACCGCCTCAAGGACCGCCTCAGGGCCCGCACCGCCGACCACGCCCGCGGCGTCCGCGGGCAGCCCCGCCGCCTCCAGAGCGGCCGCGCCGCGCCCCCAGGCCCCGATGGCCTTGCCGTGCCGGAACGCCTCCATGAGCATCAGCAGCAGCCGCGGCTCGACACCGGTCAGCCGGGCCGCGCCGTCGTCCGCCTTGGCATCGCGCGCCCCGTAGGCGTCGGGCGCGGGGGCGGGGGCCCCGGCCAGCAGCAGGGCGTCGAACTCGATGGACCGGGCGGTGGTGAAGGTGCGCTGCACGGTCACCGGGTCGCCGTCGGCATCCAGGGTGCCGCCGGCCGGGGCGATGACCAGCGGAACCATGCCCGCGTCCAGGACCGCCCGGCGCACCGTGCGCACCCCCTCCAGGTCGCTGACGCCGTCGGTGACGATGCCGATGATCCGGCCGTCCACCGGCCACTCCTGGCCCAGCTGGGAGAGCGCGGGGCTCGGCTCGACCGCGGCGAGCGGCGCGGACGGCTCGGGCACCGGCAGGCCCAGGCCCGCGGCGACCTGCGCGCACAGCTCGGGGTCGATGTTGGCCAGCACGTTCAGGCCGCGCTGCTTGATGCCCTCGTTCCAGCACTTGCCGAGCTCGAAGGTGTAGGCGGCCGCGATGTGCTCGCGCTCGGTGGGCGTCATGCTGAGCCAGAACTGCCGGGGCTGGCTGAAGTGGTCGTCGAAGGTGGCCGCCGCGTCACGGACCTTGCGCGAGGCCGGCACCTCGGCCGGCACCTCGATGTAGGCCCCGGTGTCCGCACCCGCCAAAAACGGACAGCCCCCGTCCACCGAGTTGGGCCGGTACGGCGCGGCCCCCCGGTGCACGGCCGTCTGGTGCATGCCGTCGCGCAGCATGTCGTTGACGGGCGCATGGGTGCGGTTGATCGGCAGCTGGGCGAAGTTGGGCCCGCCCAGCCGGCTGATCTGGGTGTCGAGGTAGGAGAAGAGCCGCCCCTGCAGCAGCGGGTCGTCGGTGACGTCGATGCCCGGCACGAGATGGCCCGGGTGGAAGGCGACCTGCTCGGTCTCGGCGAAGTAGTTCGAGGGATTGGCGTTCAGCGTCATCAGCCCGATCGGACGCACCGGCGCCAGCTCCTCGGGCACGATCTTCGTCGGATCCAGCAGGTCGATGCCCTCGAACATCTGGTCCTCGGTGTCGGGGAAGGCCTGGACCCCCAGCTCCCACTCCGGGAACGCCCCGGCCTCGATGGCATCGGCCAGGTCACGGCGGTGGAAGTCGGGGTCCACACCGCCGGTGAGCTGCGCCTCCTCCCACACCTGCGAGTGCACACCCAGCCGGGGCTTCCAGTGGAACTTCACCAAGGTGGTGGCGCCCTCGGCGTTGACCAGCCGGAAGGTGTGGACGCCGAAGCCCTCCATCATCCGGTAGGAGCGCGGGATGCCGCGGTCCGACATGTTCCACAGCGTGTGGTGGGTGGCCTCGGTGTGCAGGGTCACGAAGTCCCAGAACGTGTCGTGCGCGCTCTGCGCCTGCGGGATCTCCCGGTCCGGATGCGGCTTGCCGGCATGGATGATGTCGGGGAACTTGATCGCGTCCTGGATGAAGAACACCGGGATGTTGTTGCCGACCAGGTCGAAGACGCCCTCGTCGGTGTAGAACTTCGTCGCGAAGCCACGGGTGTCGCGCACCGTGTCGGCGGAGCCGCGCGAACCGAGCACGGTGGAGAAGCGCACGTACACCGGCGTCTCCACCCCCTCGGCGAGGAACCCCGCCCTGGTGATCCCCGCGGCGCTGCCGTACGCCCGGAAGACACCGTGCGCCGCGGCCCCGCGGGCGTGCACCACCCGCTCGGGAATCCGCTCGTGGTCGAAGTGGGTGATCTTCTCCCGCAGATGGTGGTCCTGCAGCAGCACCGGGCCGCGCGGCCCCGCCTTCAGCGAATGGTCGGTCTCATACAGGCGCGCCCCCTGCGCGGTGGTCAGGTAGGCGCCCTCCTGGGCGACCTTCTCCTGCGGCACCCCGGTGGGCTGCCCCGTCGGGCTGTAGGTCTGCGGGCCGCGCTGGTCGGCCTTGGGCGGCAACGGCTCACGCGGCTTCGTGGGCTCCTCCACCGGCACCGCCTCCGGGCCCGGCGCACCGGGAATCTCGTTTGCGGACCGCATGGCGTTCTGGACCTTCTCCACGGCCTTCTCCGCGGCGGCCGACACGGGGTTCTTCTTCTCGCTCACTGGATTCCGATCGTTCGAGAGGGACCGTGCCACGCACAGCCGTGCGTGACACGCGGCAGGGGCGCTATCGCGAGACGACGGGTACCCCACGACTCCTTGTGGGACACATGTACTGCGCCGTCCGGGCCCCTCTCCCGACCCACCCGGCCGGACCCCGACACCAGTGCCTGCCGCACGGCAGCAGGCAGGCAGGCAGCAGGCAGGCCGGTCCGGCCGGCCTGCCGTCATGCCCGCCGTCCGTGGCCTGCCCTCACCCGGCCACCGGCGAAGCCGCCGGACCGTGACCGGCACCGGCCTGCCGCAGCGCTGCCATGAGCGCTGTCACGCACCGGCAGCCGCGGGCTGCTGCTCCTCGCCCTGCACCGGGCCGGCCGGCTCCTCGCCCTGCGCCGGCGCGGCCTGCTCGGGCACCGGCGCCGAAGCGGCGGTGTAGAAGACCGACGAGCCCTGCTTGCTGCGCTGGACCTGGCTCTTGGCCACCAGCCCTTCGAGGGTGGTGCGCACCACGGTCGTCTTGACGCTGCGCTGCGGGTGGGCCTGGCCCAGGGCCGTGGCGATCTCCGCCGCCGAGCGCGGCTCGCTCTGCGCGGCGAGATGCCCGCGGATCAGCTCGACCAGCGTCGGCTGCGCCGGCTTGGCGGGCCTGGCGGCCTCAGCCTTGCCGGCCCCGCTGCCGGAGCTCTTCCCGGCCCCCTTCCCGGAGCTCTTCGCGGCGGCCTTCCCCTCGCTCTTCCCGGCGGCCGCCTTGGGGGGAGCGGTCTTGCCCGCCCGCGCCCGCTTGCTCGCCGCCGCATCGGAGCCGGTGGACTTCTTCTTCGTACGGGGGGCGGGCACCGCGGCCCGCTCCTCCAGGGCCGCAGGCTCTGCGGGGGCCGGCTCCTCACCGAGCGCCTGCTGGATGCTGACCAGCACCGCGTGGTCGCGCTGATGAGCCGCCAACTGCTCCTGCAGGGAGGCGATTTCCGCACCGAGGCGCTGCTGCTCCTTGGCGTTGCGTTCGAGGTCGGCACGGACTTGAGCGGTGTACTGCGATGTCAGTTCGGTGGCGGAAACATTCTCGGACATGGGGCGCACAACCTTTCCCGGACCTGCGGCCGGAGTTGAAGAGCCTGCTGCACATGTGTGCTTCCCGAGGCCGGGGTTGGGGCCCGGGCCTGCGGGGTGACAGCAATATTCAGTACACAGATGCCCTGACACGGCGATAGTACGGACAACCGGAGCGGCCCATTCTCCTTGACCATGCTGTGAACTGACCCGAGTTTCCACACATCCGATGCCATGGGCGGCGGCTGCACCACGCGATGAGCCCCGGAACGCCAGGCGTTCCGGGGCTCAGTCACCGACCGGGAAAGGGGTGGGGGTGCGGTCTAGTACGGGCCGTTCACATTGTCGATCGAGCCGTAGCGGTCGGCCGCGTAGTTGCAGGCGGCGGTGATGTTGGCGACCGGGTCGTAGCTGTCCGTCGAGGTGCCGGGCACGTGGTAGGCGGAGAAGGTGGGGGCGATGACCTGCAGGAGACCCTTGGAGGGGGTTCCGGCGACCGCGTTGGAGTCCCAGTTGTTGATGGCCATCGGGTTGCCGGAGGACTCCCGCATGATGTTGCGGTGGATGCCCTCGTAGGTGCCGGGGATGCCGTGCTGGGCCATGATGTCGAGCGACTGCCGGATCCAGCCGTCGAGGTTGTTGGCGTAGGACTTCTTCACCGCGGCGGGCTCGGCGGCGGCATTGGTGCGCGCGGAGCGGTCCGCCCGCTCGGGGGCGGCCGGGGCCTGCTCGCCGAGGGTGAGCTTGAGGCCGGGGTGGATCAGCTTCGGGTCGTCACCGAGGACGCCGCGGTTGTCCTGGTACAGCTTCTGCCAGCCGCCGCTCACGGAGTGCTCCCGGGCGATCTCGGCCAGGGAGTCACCCGCGACGACGACATAGGTCTTGGGGGCCGCGGCGGGCTTGGCGGCCGCGGCGGCCGGTGCGGCGGCGGCCGTGGTGGCGCCGAGCACCGGAAGAACGAGCACGGCGCCGCCGGTGCCCGCGGCGGCGATGCCCCGGGCGAGCGGGCTGGACTTGGGGCGGCGGTGCTTACCCTTTGCGGGCATGACGAATTCCTCTCCGTCGCCTGCGGGGTGAGCTGTCGGGTTCGGACGGGAGCTGTCCGGTCGCAGGGCATGCGACTTCACCCCGAGCCGTCCCGTCACCGGGATCGGCGGCTTACCTGGGTCCCCCGCTCCTGCCGTGCGTGAGTCAGTGGGTGTGGGTGGGAGAGTTTCCGGACAGCGGCAGGATTCGGCGTTCCATCCGGATTGACGGTGACGTTAGGCGAGAAAGCCGGTGCGGAACAAGGCCGGAATTCGAATACGGGGAATGCGCGGGGCCCGTCCCGGGTGAGAAGAACCCCGCCTCCTCTTTGATCAAAAACCCAACTCTCTTTGCGCGGAACGAAAACACGCTCAGCGGCCCGCGACGCCGTGGGCCTCCGGGCGTGACACATTTCACTGGCACGTAAGCCGCCAAAGCCCTGATGGGGATATTTTTGGTTAAATGCGGACACGATCAAAGATGGCCATTCGTGCCAGAACGGGCATATCACCATCGGCGCCGACCTGCCGGCCTGGCAGGCCACCCGGGCGTGAGCGGTATCCCCTGCCGCCGCGGGTCCACAGCGGACACCGCGTCAATAACGCTTCTGGTAGGGGGGTATGGGGCCGGGCGCCCGTCACTCGTTCCATGCGGGCGGGCAGAACGGCAAGCCGGTAAAGAAAGTGACGCCTGCCCAGAAAAGAAGGACGGCCGCCGCGACGGGCACCCTGTCCGGGCGGCCCGCGGAATTCCCCTTTTCATTCCGGCGGAAAGCGGCCCAGGGGAGCGGATGTGAAAGGGGAAAATGTTCTGCGGCTGTGTACTGCACGGCCGGGCAAGGCACTTGCCCACCGGCCCGCGTACGGAATGCCGCCCGTCCGGCGGCTGCCGCGCCGCTCGCGGACGCCTCCCGGGGCCTGCGCCGTGGTGTGAGGGCCCTCCCAAGTGGCGTAGGGTGGAGGAACCGACGCGGGGTGGAGCAGCTCGGTAGCTCGCTGGGCTCATAACCCAGAGGTCGCAGGTTCAAATCCTGTCCCCGCTACTGCGACAGCAGGGCCCGGATCCCGTGCGGATCCGGGCCCTGCTGCGTGTTACGGGCGGCGGCCGCGCACAGGTGCCCGGTGGCGCATGTGCAACAGGGGCGTATGCGCGGGCAGTTGGGTGGAACGCGCCGAGCGGGCCGGGCCTGGGGCGTTCCCCGTCCGAAGCAGCGCGTACTGCTGATCAGGGCACCGCACCTGTCCAGGGCGCCGCCCATGTCAGGCTCCTCCCGTGGAGATACTCGAAGTCCTGACCGGCATGGCGATGACGGGCCGGCTGGGCCCGGTGTTCAGCGGCGCCGACTGGAGCGATGTGACCGCGGCTCTGGGCGAGCCGTGGGACATGGGAACCATGAGCCGGAAAAGAACGTGGCCGCGCCTGTTCGCCTACGGAGACCTGGAGCTGAGTGTCTGCCGCTGCCGCACGGTCTCCCTCATCTGTGTGCAGACCTGGCGCGAGGTCATCGAGCTCCCCGCGCCGCTGGCCGGGGGAGCGGACACCTTCCCGGCAGGCATCACGTATGCGGACGTGACCGACGCCCTGGACAGGGCCGGCTGCTCCTGGAAGCCCTACCCGCCGCTGACGTTCGGCACCCAGTGCTCGCTGGTGGCGGGCCCCGCGCAGGCGAACTTCACCTTCGAGACCCCCGGGGGCGAACAGCCCGTACTGAACGTCATGGGCCTGCCCGGCAACGCACATGACTGCCCCGCGCGGCCCGCAGGCCACCACCACCCCTGACTCCGGAGCTCAGCCCCACCGTCGCACAACCATTCGCCCATCCCGCCGGTCAAACGCGCGACACACACAGCAAGATCCGATGGGGGAGTCTTGAAGAAGTTCACGGCAGCGCTGACCACGAGCCTTGTGGTCTGCACTGCCACACTGGTCGCCGCACCCGCGGCGCACGCAGGGGACGGCGATTCGCGCAGCCGCACGGAAACCCTGCAGGAGGGCGGCAGGATCTACGCCCTCTACGAGCACATGTCCGCGCGTTTCCACCCCAAGGACGTCACGCTCGAAATCCACGCGAAGAACGACCCCGAGGTCCTCGCCAGCATCCGCCTCACCGGCACCGAGACCTGCCCCGACACGGGCGACTGCTACGAGAGCACCTTCCGCTCCGAGCCGGTCACCCTGCCCGCCATGGGCGCCTACGTGATCGACGTCGTGGCCAGGGACGGACAGCCCAACGAGATCGTCCAGCGCTCGACCGGCTTTCTCAACTACGGGCTCAACCCCAAGCTGACCCTCACCAGCAGCCACCCCTGGATCTCCTACGACAACCCGACCGGCAAGGTCACCGGCTCCCTGGTGGCCGAGGACCCCAACACCCACGAGGTGAAGCCCTTCGCCGGGGTGGGCATGTACTACCGCGCCCGGGAGACCCGCAAGGAGGGATGGGTGTGGACGAATGAGAGGGGGCGGTTCACCACCTCCGGGTACTTCGGCGAGTACAGCACCGACGTCACCTATGAGTACATGTTCGACCAGCAGTACGAGACGCTCAGCGTGCCCTTCCGCAAGCAGGAACTGAAGTTCACGGTGGACACCCCCGCCGGCACGGTCACCGCCCCCTACGGCAGTGACATCCCCGTCAGCGGCAAGCTCACCCGCATCGCGGACGACGGCACCGAAAAGCCGCTCGCCGCCGAGGTGCGGATCACCGAGGGCACGTCAGGCACCGGCAAGACCGTGGTGAGCGGCGAGAACGGCACCTTCGCCACCGGCTACACCGTCAAGCGGAGCGGGCCGGTCAGTGTCCAGCCGAGCGCGCGCAGCTGGTTCACGGCGCCGTCCCCGCACTCCTTCACCCTGGCCACGCCCCCGCGCACGAGCAAGCTGAGCGACGTCAAGGCCACGGTGAGCAAGTACCGCAAGGTCACCTTCACCGGCAAGCTCGGCGTCACCCAGGGCACCTACCCGGCGGGCACCAAGGCACAGGTGTCCATCGACTACCGCCCCGAGGGCGGGACCTGGTCGAGCACCGGCACCTTCGACGCCGCCTACGGCGCCTCCTTCACGGCCTCCTCGCCCAAGAAGGCCGACTCCGGCGCCCAGTGGCGGCTGCGCCTGGTCAACGCGAGCGTGAACAGCGAGAGCTTCAAGCTGGGCCGCAAGGACACCCAGGTCTGGGACGACGGGGTCACCCCCGAGGGCGTCCGCAAGGGCACCAAGGTCACCGCCAAGGGCGGCCTGATGCAGAAGTCCGGATCCACCTGGCGGCCCTACGGCGGGCAGAAGATCCGCGTCTGGTTCAAGGCCGCGACGGCCGGTTCCACCTGGAAGGAACTGGGCAGCACCAGGACGCTGAGCAACGGCACGTTCAGCAAGAAGTTCACCGCCCAGCAGGACGGCACCTGGCAGATGCGCTACACCGACACGGTCAGCTCCCACTACGCGGACTACGGCCGCGAGGACTACGTCGACGTCCGCTAGCGGACACCGGGGCCCGCGCGCCCGCACCGGGGCACGGAGCCCCACCTCCAGAAGGCGGCCCCGCCGGACGACGTGTCCGGCGGGGCCGCCTTCGCCGCAGAACGGGCGAGCCGGCCGGACAACTCCGGCAACCGCACCGGAAGATGAGCGCCGCCCAGCCCCTGCTATCGTGCGCCGATGTCATCGATCAAGCAGTTCCAAGTCACCTTCGACTGCGCGGAACCCGAGCGCGTGGCCCGCTTCTGGTGCGAGGTACTGGGCTACGTCGTACCGCCGCCCCCGGAGGGCTTTGCCACGTGGGAGGACTTCCACCGCTCCCAGCCGCCCGAGGAGCAGGGCACATGGGCCGCCTGCGTCGACCTCTCGGGGGTGGGCCCGCGCCTGTTCTTCCAGCGCGTCCCCGAAGGCAAGACCGCCAAGAACCGGGTGCACCTGGACGTGCGGGCCGGCACCGGACTCGTGGGGGAGGAGCGCCTGGCCGTACTTGAGGCCGAATGCGCACGCCTGGTCGCGCTCGGCGCGGTCCGTGTGCAGCTGCTGGCCGCCGACGAGGACAACGAGTCGTGCATCGTGATGCAGGACATCGAGGGCAACGAGTTCTGCCTCGACTGACCCGCCCCCTGCTGTCACCGACGGGTCACCGGCGCCCGGTTGAGGCCTGCCGTCGGGAGAGGCCCAGCCTGCGCCGCTCTCGGTCGACCTCGGCGACGACCACCGTGACCTCGTCGCCCACCTGGACGGCATCCGACGGGGTCCGTACGGGCGTCCGGGTGGGCTCGCGCAGAGGCACCAGCCCCTCGATGCCGTCGCCGACCAGGCCGAAGGCACCGAAGGGGACCACCTCGGTGACCGGTCCGCGCGGATTCCGCCCTGCCGCGATGCTGTCGGCGAATGCCAGGAAGAGGGCCGGCCGCATCGCTCGCAGGGACAGTCGGGCCTCCAGATTCCAGGTGTCGAACTGGAGGACGGCCCCCGGTGATCACCGACTAAAGTTGATCATGTCTGGGACGTAAGTCCTGTTTTGGGTATGGGCGCGCCGTTGGCCACTTCTGCTGGTCCGTTCCTTGTGTCAGGGTCGCGATCAAGGTCGTCCTGGTGCGCGCGGCTTCGTCCCTTGAGGTCCGCGCCGGGGCGACATCGCCATTGACGGGAAAGTCTCATGCCTGTTCTGCACCGCACAACTGCCGGTTCCATAGCCGCCGTCACCACCGGCGCACTCCTCCTGGGCATCGCCCCGGCCGCCCTTGCCGACGGCCCGTCAGCGGTCGAGAAGACCGCGGCCGCCGTTGAGAGGGCCACCGGCACCACCGACATCGCCCCCAGCGAGCCTTTCGCCGACGGAACCCTCACCGCCAAGACCGCCAACGAGGACGGGCCGAGCGCGACGGTCACCCTCCCCGCCACAGCCGACGGCACCGTCAACACGACGACCTCCGGCGGCCTCAGCGTCAGCATCGGCCTGCCGAACACCAGTAACGCCCAGGCCGTCAAGACCGCCAACGGCACGGTCGTCTACCCGGACGCTGCCAGAGGCACCGACCTGGCCCTGCAGCCCACCACTGACGGCGGCGCGCGAGCCCTGGTCACCATCAACAACAGCGACGCTGCCCGGGAGTACCGCTTCGATCTGCACCTGCCTGACGGTGCCGTGACCCAGCAACTGGACGACGGCACGGTTCTGATCCTGGCCGGTGCGGGCGAGGATGCGGAAATCATCGGTGCCTTCGACGCCCCATGGGCAGAGGACGCGAACGGGAAAGCTGTTGCGACCGCCTACCGCGTCGAAGACGGCGCGTTAGTTCAGTCTGTTGAGTTCGACCATGAGGCGGCCTTCCCGATCGTCGCCGACCCGCAGATGACGCTCGGGAAACGGGTCTATCTGCACTTCGGGATCAAGGAGGTGAAGGGGATCGCCAAAATCGGCACTCCGGCCAAGTACCTGTCTGCCGCCGTGTGCAAGAAGGTGCCCTCGACCATCGCTATCGTCCTCAAGCCCCGCGCCGTATGTGCGTATCTCGTGACCAAACGCGTGGGAGCTACCGTGAAGGTGTTCAAGGATGCGGCCAAGCGCAGCCAGTGCGTGCGCGTCACCGTGCCGTTCACGCCGGTCGGAGAGGCCATGACCGTGACGAGGAAGAAGTGCAGCAGCCTGCAGTGAGTGAGCATCGTGGCTCCGGCGAGAAGAACGCATGGCGCGGCCCGCTTTTGTGCTTTGTGGAGATTGCCGCAGCGGTGTTCGTCATGAACTGGTTCTTCAGCGATGACCGGGACCCCCTGCCCACTGCGATCATGTGGTCTTGCGTGGCTGGAGCAGCGGCGAGCATCCTCTTCCCCGGTCTTGCCCGGCTGTACAAAGCGTGGCGCAAGCGCTTCTGAGGGAAGCCGTGGGGAGTTGCCGGGGCGGCATGAAGGGAGTGAGCGATGAGCGAACAGCAGCGGCACGGCGGCGAGGAACCCACCTGGGACTCCCTCGGCACCAAGGGGAAGATCCTGGCCGCGGTCGGGATCACGGGACTCGGCGTCGGGGTCGCGGCCCTCGTTCTGCTCTTCCTCCTGCTCATGGTCCTGATCGTGACGGCCGCGTTCAGCGACTCGATCGAGTTCGACGGGCCGGGCACCCTGCTCTGGGCCGCCCTGCTGTGTCTGCCCTGCGGGCTGCTCGCCGGTGTCTTCACCGCCCCGGTGCGCTTCCTGCTGCGCCTCAACCAGCCCGCCCGGCGCACTCGGCAGGCGGTGGAGGCGGTCGCCTCCTGCCTCACCACGTTCCTCGCCGCCCTGTTCGTCCTGGAGTTCACCCCCGGCCTGCACGCCACCGACCCGTACCTGCCCGCGGCGGGGGCCACCGTGCTCGGGATCGCGGCGGACCTGGTGGTGGAGCGGGCGGAGTCCCGCAGGCGGCAGCGGCCGCGGGAGCGTCAGGGGCGGTAGCGCTCAGCCGGAGGCGAGCGGCCGCTGCCGCAGCTCGTGCATGGCGATGATCAGGGAGCGTTCGCGGGCGAAGTCGGCATGGATGTGCACCGCCGCCGGGGACAGGTGCTCCACGGCCTCGTCGATGGCCGCCAGCGCCTGGGTGTAGTGGCCCAGCCCGCGGTGAGCCGTGGCCTCGCGGAACAGCGCGATCGGGTCGGTCCGGGTGGCGAACGCTTTACGGTCCAGGATGCGCAGCATGGCTTCTTCGCGGCCCGCCAGGCCGTGGGCGAGCCACAGCCCGTGCAGCAGGACATGCAGCGTCTTGGCGTGGTCGTCGGCCTGCGCCAGCACCTCGTCCATGAGCGGGTATCCGCCGCGGTCGGACCGGGCGAGCAGGGCGAAGGCCCCCAATGCCCGCGAGTAGCAGTCCAGTTCGCCTCCGCCGTGCGAGGTGTGGGGGGCCAGGAGTTCCTCGATGGCCTGACAGCGGAAGTCGTAGCGCAGACTGTTGAGGTAGAGGTGCCGCAGGGCGCGGGCCGCGGTCGGCTCGCCGTGCCGGGCGATCTCGTGCGGTTCCAGCAGCAGCAGCGCGCTGCGCCCCATGGCGCGCGCCTGCCACGCGGCATCGGCGCACACCTCGGCCGACTCCTGCCAGGTGGCCCCCATGCCGCCGAGCAGGTCCGCGAGCAGCAGGGGCCAGCGCTCACCCTGCGCGGCCGACGCCGCCGCGGCGGCCCGCAGGCGGTCCAGCAGCACCTCGCGCCCGCCCGGGGCCCTGGCATCAGTCATCGGGTCCTTGCCTTCCGTGGCCGACACCTCCCCACCTGCCGCCTGCCGCCTGCCGCCTGCCGCCCGGTGCCCGGGGCGTTCAGGAGCGGCAGCGGGGTGAGCGTGCCCGCGGCCGCCCGGAGCGCAGCGCGGTGGTGAGGGGGACGGGTCCCTCCTCACCACCGCGCCGCCTGCGGCTGCCGAACGCGTGTGTCAGCGCCGGGCGCCGGGCGCGTGGCCCGTGCCCTCGTGGTCGTAGCCCGCGGCCTCGGCCCAGACGATGCCCAGCGGGCCGCCGGTGCTGTCGTACGTGCCGGCGAACCCCTCGTGGTCGTAGCCCACCTGGTGGTGCGGGGCGTAGCGGTCGTGGTCGTCGTCGGCGACGGCCGCGCCTGCCCCGACGGCCAGGGCGGAGACGGTCAGGGCGGCGGCGAGGATGGTCGAGCGAACGCGCATGAGTATATTCCTCCTGGAATATGCAGGTACTGTCGCTATGTCACCTGCCGCGGCAGCGGGGCCGGGTAACGGCATGGCCCACCCTCTCCACCCGAACGGGCCCCGGAGTGCTACCGCACGGCCCACTTGATCGGCTCCTTGTAGTACCCCTGCGAGTACGTCACCGCCTTCAGCGTGGCGTCGGCGGGAATGAGGTAGGGCTCGCACACGGTGCGCGTCTCGCCCTTCTTCCAGATGTCGTCGCCCTCCAGGCTCTTGGCGCCGTCGTTGCCGACGCAGTCCGAGGGCCGGCTGGAGAGGTCGCCGATGAGGAGGAACTTCGTCGCGGGCTCGCCCGCGGAGGTCTCGCCGCTCACGTCGCTCATCACCATCGGCTCCTTGACCGCGGAACCGCCCACGTGCTTGGCCTTCACATAGATCCAGGCGACCTTCAGGTCCTTGTACTTCTTCCGGTCGTTCAGCTCGTCCAGGTCGGCCGGCTTGCCCAGGGTGACCTTCGTCGGCGTGAGGGAGAACGTGCCGGTCTTCTCGTACTTGGTTATCTCCTGCACCGGCCCGGCCTGCCCGAGCTTGAGGTCCTTGGGCGCCCGGCTCGCCTCCGCGGACCCGCCGGCCCCGCCGGACCTGCTCTTCTTGCCCGACCCGCCGCCGCACGCGGCCAGCGAGAGAGCGGTGACGGCGGCAAGAGCCGCGAGGCCGATGCGCCGGCGGCAGGGGGTGGTGCGCTGAGTACTCATGTGTTTCCTGTGTTTCCTGATCCTGTGTGTTGCTCGGTGCGGGCGGCGTCACGACCGTCAGAGGATGCCACGGGGCAGGAGCCGCGCGTACGCGGCCCTGCCGAGTCCCGGCGGCCCGCGGATGCCGTGCGCCGTATCCGCGCGGGGGCAGGCCGGGGAGGACGCCCCCCGGGTCAGAGGTCCTGCCAGGTCAGGACTTTCGCCACGACCGCACCGGGGCGAGTCTTTCCAAGGTGCTGACTGCCTGTCAGGCGCGGTGCGTGCGCGCCCGCCTGACCAGCCGTCACTGCCCGCTGCCTGCGGAGGGGAACCGGGAACCGATGCCCGCCACCGTGACGCGCCGTCTGTCTCTGGCCTGTGTCGCAGCCGTCACCAGCGGGGCGCTCCTTGCCGCCGTGGCTCCCACCGCCATGGCCGCCGGCACCGCCGCCGTCGCGTCCGCCGCCCACGTCGCAGCGGGCGAGGCGACGGCGCCCGCTCTCACCGCGGAGCAGTGGGCCAGAGCCGCCGCACGCCACGAGACGCGGAGGTCCCCCGTGGCCTACATGTTCATCTTCGGCTGCTTCTGCGTCCTGGGGGCGGTCAGTCTCCTGGCCGCCCGCACCGGATACCGGGGTGAGGCCTGCGACAGGTCTGCCGGGTATGACGTCCCGGCGCGGGTGAAGGCCGACCCCGCGCTCAGGAAGCGGGCGAATCAGCTGATCGCTTTCTGGTGCACCGGCGCGGCGCTGCTGCCTTCGGCATCCCGGGGCGGGTGCCGGACCGGGGTGCCGAAGGGGTGCCGCGAAAGCGCTGAGCGCATGCGTGGAGGGGCGGGCCGGGGAGGGGGGGAGTGGGTGGGTGTGTGTCCGGGAGGGGGCCCGGTGTGGTTACGTGAACGGCTCCTCGCGCAGGTCCGCCACCGCCTTCTCGATCCGCCGCCGGCGCGTCTCGGGCTTCTTCGCGCTTTCGATGGCGTGCACGTGCGCCCTCTTGCGGCTGGGTGACAGCCGGTCGTAGACCTTGCGGGCGATCGGGTCGGCGTCCAGGGCCTGGGTGAAGTCATCCGGTTCGACCAGGACACGGGGTTCGGTGTCCAGGACGAGGTCCACCTCGACCTCCTCGCCGGTCTCGACGCCGGCGGCCTCCCGGTTGGCCTTGCTGAAGCCGATCAGGTGGCGGCCCCGCATGATCGCGAGGCGGCTGTTCCAGGAGTGCCCGTTGACCGTGATGGTCACGGCCGGCCGTTTGCCTCCGTCGAGCTTCTCCACGACCTCCGGAGGAACTTCCAGGCCCCGCATGGGCTCGGGAGGCTCGACGTGGGTTCGGAACTTCATCATCTGCTCCTGTCGACGTGGGGCGGCGCGCGGCGCGACGGTCACCTGGGTGCGTCCGGGGATCGTGCTGTGTCACATCCTGACGGGGCCGGGCGCCCTGGGGGCGGGGTTCGGTGCCATCCGTGTGGCGCAGCGTACGGCGGCCCGCGCGGGAGCGTGGCGCGGGCCGGCGGCCGGCAGGGGTCAGTCGAACACCGGCTTGCGGTCCCGGGTGCGCTTGAGCTCGAAGAACCCGTCCGTCGCGGTGACCAGCAGCACGCCGTCCCACAGCTTCGCCGCGGCCTCGCCGCGCGGTACGGGGGTGACCACCGGGCCGAAGAACGCGTTGCCGTCCACGGCGATCACCGGGGTGCCCACGTCGTAGCCGACCCGGTCCATGCCGGCGTGGTGCGAGGCGCGCAGCGCCGTGTCGTACTCGGTGGAGTCCATCGCCGCGGCCAGTTCCCCCTCCAGGCCGGCCGCCTCCAGCGCGGCCCTGAGGGTGTCCCGGTCCTTGGGCGCCTTCCGGTGGTGGTAGCGGGTGCCCAGTTCGGTGTAGAGGCGGCCGAGCACCTCGGGGCCGTACTTCTGCTCGGCGGCCATGCACACCCGCACCGGCCCGAAGCCCAGCCCGACGCGGTACTTGTGCGGCACGTCGCGCCCCTCGTTCAGGACGGCGAGGCTCATCACGTGCCAGCGGACGGTGATGGGCCGCTGCCCCTGCACCTCGTGGATCCACCGGGAGGCGATCCACGCCCACGGGCACTGCGGGTCGAACCAGAAGTCGACGGCGCTCACGCGCTCCTGGGGCCCGGGGCCCGCGGTGTCCTCCTGGGGCATCGGCATGTCAGCCTCCTTCGCGAGGGTTTTGTGCTGTGGGCGGGGTGCGGGCCACTCATGGCTCATGCCGAGGGGGCGGGGGCGTCGGTGCGCAGTCCGCCGAGCACCTCCTCGACGGCCTTGAGGGCGCTGGCCACGCACTGGCCGACGCCGACCCCGTCGTAGGCGGCGCCGCACACCGCGAGCCCGGGCTGTGACGTGACCCCCGCACGGATGCGCGCCACCCGCTCCAGGTGCCCGACCGTGTACTGCGGCACCGCCGCGCCCCACCGGCTCACCCGCGAGTCCAGCGGCCCGCCGGTGATCCCGGTGACCTCGGCGAGTTCGGCGGCGGCGAGCGCGACGAGGTCGGCGTCCTCGCGTCCGAGCAGGTCCTCGCCGCCGCTGCCGCCGGCCTGGCAGCGCACGATGTCCACCTCGCCCGCCAGGTGCGGCCACTTCACGGTGGAGAACGTGACCACCTTCAGCGCCCGCCCGTCCACCGCCGGCACCCGGTAGCCGCTGTGCCCCAGGGCGCGCATCGCCGCGAGCGCCTCACGGGGGAAGGCGAGCGTGATGATCACGGAGCCGGCGTAGGGGATCTCGGCGAGCGCCGCGGTGGCCTGGGAGCTGCCGGCCCCGGCGAGCAGCGGGCCGGCCTGGGCGGCGGGAGTGGCGACGATGACGGCGTCCGCGTCGAGGTGCTCCGGCCCGGCGGCGGCGTCCACGCGCACCCGCCAGCCGTGCGCGCGGCGTTCGAGGGCGCGCACCGTGGTCCCGGTGCGCACCGCCGAGCCGGGCGAGGCGGCGAGCAGGCCGTCGGCCAGGACCTGGGGCAGGGAGCCGAGCCCCCGGGCCAGGGTGGAGATGCCGGTGGTGGGCGCCTGCCCCGGCGGCGGCGGGGCGGGCAGCAGCGCCGCGGCCGCCTCGGCGAGCGAGGCGCGCCGGCGCGCGGCGGTGACCAGCGGGGTGAGGGTGGCCTCGAACGACAGCTCGTCGGCGCGGCCGAAGTAGGCGTCGGACAGGAAGGGGTCCACCAGGCGGTCCACGACCTCACGGCCCAGGCGTCCGCCGACGAAGTCCGCCACGGACACGTCCCCGTCCCGCTCGCTCCGCGCCAGCGTCAGGTCCTCGCGCGCCCGGGCCGTCCCCGCCTCGGACAGGACGCCGGACGCGGCGAGCTCGTCCAGGTCGCAGGGCACACCCATGAACTGGCGCTCCAGCGGCGGCCGCAGCTGCTTTCCGCTCCACAGCGCCATCGACTTGGTGCCCGCCGCCACGACCTGGTCCTCCAGGCCGGCCGCCCGGAGCAGGCGGGCGGTCTTGGGACGCCGGGCGTAGGTCGACTCCGCGCCCTCGTCGATGACGACGCCCGCCAGCTCCGAGACGGCCAGCTGCCCGCCCAGCCGGGACCCGGCCTCAAGGACGGTCACCCGCACCGGCTCCTCGCGCAGGAAGAACGCCGCCGCCAGCCCCGCGACGCCGCCCCCGACGACGACCACATGCGGAACCGCGCCTGCCCGAGCCACTCCGTTGTCCGCCATACGACCTGCTCCTTCGTGGATACGGTGTCGCATCAGTTTTGAAGGGGTGTCG
This sequence comes from Streptomyces sp. NPDC050732, assembly GCF_040654255.1. Taxonomy (NCBI): domain Bacteria; kingdom Bacillati; phylum Actinomycetota; class Actinomycetes; order Kitasatosporales; family Streptomycetaceae; genus Streptomyces; species Streptomyces sp. NPDC050732. The sequence continues at coordinate 73,051 of NZ_JBFAHP010000027.1, read as the reverse complement.
ATAGTCTCGGTTGAGCGGGAGTGGACCCGAAACCGGCCCGTTCCAGGGGCAGTTGGGGCTGTGCGAGCCTCCTTGCCGCCGGGGGTGCCGCACCCGATTCATCCTCAACCCGCCATCGACCGGGCCGCTGGACATTACCGCTGCGACAACACACCCATGGAACCTGAGGAGAGTGGTGGCATGCGGAAGGTCGTTTCCCAGGACGGCACAACGATCGCCTGTCGCAGCACCGGCGACGGCCCGCCCATCGTGCTGATGAACGGCGCGTTCCGCGATCACACCATCTTCGACGCGCTGGTCCCGGAGCTGGCGCCGCACTGCACCGCCTACGTCTACGACCGCCGGGGCCGGGGACAGAGCGGCGACGCCCCCCACTACGCCGTCGAGCGCGAGATCGAGGACCTCGCGGCGGTCATCGAGGACGCCGGCGGACAGGCGGTCGTCTTCGCCGGCTCCACCGGCGCGAACCTCGCCCTGGAAGCGGCCCTGGCCGGCGTGCCGATCACCAAACTCGCGCTGCACGAGCCCTACTTCCGCATCCCCCCGCACCCCAAGCCGCCGGCGGACTGCATGGACACCCTGCGCACGCTGCTCGCCCAGGACCGGCGCGGCGAGACCGCGGAGTACTGGCTGCGCGAACTGCTGGGCCTGAGCCCCCAGGTCATCGCCGACTGGCGCAAGGCCCCCCTGTGGGCGACGAACGAGACCAACGCCCACACCCTGCTGTACGACACGACCATCCTCGGCGACTTCGAGGTGCCCGCCGAGCGCCTGGCGGCCCTGCGGACCCCGACGCTGGTCCTCAACAGCGACGCGACCGGCGACTGGCTGCGCGACGCGGCCCGGGCGACCGCGACCGTCCTGCCCAACGGCTGGGGGATGCAGCTGCCCGGCTCCTGGCACCGCATCGACACCGACATCCTGGGCCGGGCCCTCACCGGCTTCGCCACCACCTGACACACCAGCTCCGCCGCCGCGGCCGGCACCGGTCACCGGCCGCGGCGGCGGCGTGCCCGCACCCGTGGGCGACGGCGCCGCCGGGCGAGCCCCCGGAGCCGGCCGCATCGGCCTCGATCCGGGTCCGGCCAGGACCCCGTCCACAGTCACCGGGGGCCAGGTGCACGGCCCGGGCCCCCGGGCCAAGGGTCAGGCCACCGGCACCGTCCAGTTGTCGCGCAGCCACGTCTCCAGGGGGACCAGGGCGGGCCGGATGCGGCGCAGTTCGGGCATGTCGGCGCTGTAGCCCTCGTGGTCGAGCCAGTCGAACATGGCGGCCAGGTCCGGGCGGGCGGTGCGCAGCGGTTCGAAGGAGCGCTGCTCGTAGCGGGCCGGGACACCGGCCACCGTCCCGAACGCCGCGGCGATCTGCGGTCCGGTCAGTTCCGCACTGGCGATCTCCACCTGCCGGCCCAGCCACGCGGCCGGGTCGTCGAAGGCGTCCGCGGCGAACGCCCCGATGTCGCTCGTCGCGATCACCTGGACCGGCACCTCGGGGCGCAGCCACAGGCCGAGGACCAGCTCGCCGTCGACCGGCTTCGGGCCGAGGTCCAGGAGGATGTCGTAGAACATGGTCGGCCGCAGCACCGTCGCCGGCAGGCCGAGCTTGTGGAGGTGCTGCTCGATGTTCCACTTGCTCCGGAAGTGCGGGATGACCTCGCAGCGGTCCGCGCCGCCCACCGAGCTGTACACGAAGTGGGCCACGCCCGCCTCGGCGGCGGCCTCGGCCACCGCCTTGCCCTGCCGCTCCTCCGCGGCCACCCCGCCGGGACCCCGGAACGTCTGGACGCTGAACACCCCCTGCACGCCCCGCATCGCCGCGCTCAGCGACGCCCTGTCCTCCAGGTCTCCGCGCACGAGCACCGCACCCGCCTCGGCGAGCGCGAGCGCCGCGGGCGCCTGCGGATCACGCACCAGTGCGTGTACGACCCGTCCCCGGCGCAGCAGTTCGCGGGCCGTCGCACCTCCTTGCCGGCCGGTTCCGCCCAGCACCAGGACCGCTCCGTCTACCGCCACGGTATTCCTCCGTTGTCCATTGCCCACCGATATGTGTGGTCCCGGCCTGCCCGGGGGCGGGATGCCGTGGGCAGGCCGGGACCCTGTCGTCTGCCGTGCGATTCAGGAACGGGAAGCGGAACCCGCGGTGATGCCCGGGTCGAGCAGGCGGGAGAACGCGTTGGCGAGCAGGTCCGCCGGGTTCTCGCCGGCGCCCATGCTGCGCCAGGCCACGTGGTTGTCGGGGCGCACCAGGACGGCGCCGTCCGCGGAGACCTCGCGGACGCGTTCCCAGCCGCCCTCGGCGTCAGTGAACTCCGCGCCCTCGCCGATGCGGACCGCGTGGATGGCCACGGACAGCTTCTCCGCCACCTGTGCGGCCGCCTCGGCCCACGCGGTGCCCTGCGCCCCGGTGATCAGCACGAACCCGGCCGGGGAGCCGGTCAGGTCGTGGGTGGACAGGCGCCGGCCGTCCTGTTCGAGCCATGCGTGCGGCAGCCGGTGCCCGGGCCGGGTGGTGGGCCGGTACACATCGCGCATCGGCACCCGGGCCGGGGGTGTGCTGCCGTCGGGGACGACCGCGCCCTGCTCGTAGTTGAAGCCGATCTCGAAGTCGTGCGCCTGGCAGCCGGCGCGGTGGGTGTCCAGGATCTCCGCGGTCCGGGCCCGCACCACCTCGCCGATGGGGGACTGGTCGAAGTACGCGGCGAACATCCGCTGCCTGCGCTGGGCGGGGGCGTGCGGGCCGAGGCCCACCGTGTCCAGGACGGCCTGGTGGTGGGAGGCCGCGGAGACCGCCCAGTCGACGTTGAGCTGGCACACGGGCCGCCGCTCGGCCTCGTAGGTGTCCAGGAAGGCGTCGTCGGCGCGGCCGCCGAGCACCGCGGCCAGCTTCCACGCCAGGTTGTGGGCGTCCTGGATGCCGGAGTTCAGGCCCAGGCCGACGGTGGGCGGCTGGCGGTGCGCGGAGTCGCCGGCCAGCAGCACCCGTCCCTTGCGGTACCGCTCGGCGACCAGGGCCTGCACCGTCCAGTTGGTCACGTGGTGCAGGTTCAGCTCCAGGTCGGGCAGGCCCAGCAGCTGGCGCACCCGGGCCACGACCGACTCCTCGTCGAGCCGGTCGGCGTCCATCGGCGGGAAGTGCAGGACCCACTCCTCGCAGGCCTTGCCCCAGCTGGGGCCCATCTCGATGAGGTTGCTGCACAGGTCCGGGTCGTAGGCGTTGAGGAAGTGGGTGAGCAGGGTGCCCTCCTGCCACCACTGCGACAGGTCGGCGCTGAAGTACGCGGTCGTCACGTCCAGCAGGCCGGGCACGCCCTGCATCTCGATGCCCAGGGCGCCGCCCACCGTGCGGCCGCCGTCGGCCCCGATCAGGTAGCGGGCGGTGACCGTGGTGGTCTCGCCGGTGGCCCGCTCGCGGACCTCGGCAACCACCCGGTCGCCGTGGTCGGTGAAGGCGACCATCTCGTGGCCGAACAGGACGCGTCCGGGGTTACGTTCCTCGGCGGTGCGCCGCAGGATCGGCTCCAGGCGCACCTGCGGCAGCTTGACCGGCATGACCGGGCCGGCCGCCGCGTACCGCTCGCGCAGCGTGCCGCCGCCGAAGGCGTCGATCTCGTGGAGCTGCTGGGCGTCCATCGGCCGGTCCCCGGCGAGCGAGGTCAGCCAGCGCAGCTTCCCGAACAGTTCCAGGGGCGCCCCCTGTTCCACCATCGGCCCGTCGAGCCCGTGCTGACGGAAGATCTCCATCGTGCGCTGATTGAGGTAGTGCGCCTTGGGCACGTGCGCGGTGTCCGCGTGCCGTTCGACGAGCAGGTGGTCCACACCGTGGTCGGACAGGAAGTTGGAGGCGGCAAGACCGCATCCGCCACCGCCCACGATAAGAACCGGAACCTCGACTGCTCCCATTTTCGTCCTTCCGGAAGGTGACAGTCTCACGCTCACGGGGACTGCCGGATGTGCCGGGAATGAAAGCGGCACGGAATGTGCCGGGATGTGCCGTGCTCGGCTGTGCATGCTGCATGCGTGATGTGCGCGAAGCATGACCAGGGGTTCTCCAGCCCGGGTCGATGACGGGTGGATCCGCCGGGTCGCTCGGTCGGGTGGCTCCCGCCGGGTGGTTCAGCTGCGCCGGGCCGCGTCCGCCAGGGCCCGGTGGAGGCGGTCGTCCTCGGTCTGGCCGGCCTCCCACTGCACGCCGAGCGCGAAGGGGTGGCCCACCGCCTCGACCGCCTCGACGACGCCGTCGGGTGTGCGGGCGGTGGCGGTCAGGCCGGTGCCGATCCGGTCCACGGCCTGGTGGTGGTGGCAGGCGGTCTTGGGGGTGTCGTCGCCGAAGATCTCGGCGATGCGGCTGCCGGCCCGCAGCTCCAGGACGTGCCGGCCGAACTCGAAGCCGGCGCCCTGCGGGCGGTGGGCGTCGCTGCCGGTGACCTCCGGCAGATGCTGGTGCAAGGTGCCCGCGCACCGCACGTTGAGCAGCTGCATGCCGCGGCAGATGGCCAGCAGCGGCAGCTGCGCCTCCAACGCGGCGCCGATCAGGGCGAGTTCGGCGCGGTCCAGGTCCGGGCTGCCGCCGCGGGTCCTGGGGTGCCGCTCCTGCCCGTACAGTGCGGGATCCACATCCGGGCCGCCCGGGACGAGCAGGCCCTGGAGGCCGCCGACGAGCTGCTCGACGCCGGGCCCCGGCGGCAGCACCACGGGAGTGCAGCCCGCGGCGGCCAGGAAGTCCACGTGCGACTGGAGCGAGAGGCTCACCACCATGTCGGTGCCCTGCAGGGTGACCGGGACCGTCCGTGCGGTGATCCCGACCACCGGCTTCGCCGGCCGTGCCGGCCGTGCTGACTTCATGTCCCTGTCTCCTGGTCCGTGGAGCGGGGTGCCACGTAGACGAAGCCGTCCTCGACCTTCACCCGGTAGGTGGCGATCGGCTGGGTGGCCGGCGGGTTGACGGGCTTTCCGGTGCGCAGGTCGAAGCACGAGCCGTGCAGCCAGCACTCGATCGTGGTGCCGTAGACCTCCCCCTCGGCGAGGGAGACCTCGGCGTGCGAGCACAGGTCGCTGACCGCGTACACCGTGTCGTTCCTGCGCACCAGCGCCACCGGTGCGTCCTCGACCTCCACCGCGATCGCGCCGTCGGCCGGGATCTTGTCCACCGGACAAACCTTGATGAAGCTCATCGCTCCCGCTCTCCTCCTGCATCGGGGTCCGGTATCTCCCGGATCTCACGCGCCGGGAGTCACGTTCCGCCCGGGCTCTTGAGGATGAGCCGAGCAGAAGACGAGGTTCATCGGAGCCCGCGGGCGGGCGCCGGGCCGGATGCGGGGCCTGCTACCAGGGCACCGGGCCGTCCTCCGACAGGGAGGCTCCCGAGGGCCCGGCGGCGTCCAGCAGCGCCAGCCGGACCGCGATCACAGCGCCCTGGGCGGGGGTGCGCCGGCCCCGGTGGCCGTTGATGTCCGTGGCCACCACGCCGGGGTGGGCCGCGTTCACCTTGACCGGGGTGTCCCGCAGCTCCTTGGCGTAGGCGAGGGTCAGGGCGTTCAGCGCGGTCTTGGAGGACTGGTAGGCGAGCATGTTGACATGCGCCATCGGGGAGGCGGGATCGGCGTTGAGGGCCAGCGAACCCAGGTGGCTGGACATGTTGACGATGCGCCCGGCCGGCGAGCGGCGCAGCAGCGGCAGCATCGCGTTGGTCACGGTGACCACGCCGAAGACGTTGGTCTCGTACACCTCCCGCAGGTCGTCCGCGGCCGCCTGGCTGGGCGCCCCGGTGAAACCCCCGGCGATCCCGGCGTTGTTGACCAGGATGTCCAGGCGGCCGTAGCGCTGCTCGATCAGGTCCGCGGCCCGGGCCACGCAGGCCGCGTCGCGCACGTCGACGCGCAGCGGCACCGCCGTGATGCCGCGGTCCGCAAGGACGGCGCTCGCCTGTTTGCCGCGCACCTCGTCCCTGGCGCCGACCAGGACGAGCACGCCCCGCTCGCCCAACTGCCGTGCGGTCTCCAGCCCGATGCCCTTGTTGGCGCCCGTGATCAGCGCGATCTTGTCGAGGGGCACGTCGGTCGTCCCTTCCGTCGTAGAGGGGGGATGTCGTAGCGGGGGATAGGGGGGCGGGCGCGCCCGCCCCGGCTCCGGCGGGGCTCACCCACGTCGCAACCCGTCGAAGACTCACACAGTTCGACCGGCACACCCCAGGCCATGGTGAACGCCGCACATGTTCAACTGCGGCAACGCGCGGTCGAACACCGGCGCCGGCCGCGGGCGTTCGCCACCCCCTTGCAGGACGGACAGCGCGACGGCAGCCTGGTGCACCGGCACTCGCCGCTGCCCGCCCCCGCTTCGCCCGCCGCCCCCGCGCACCTGGCCGGGAGGCGCCGGAGCGACGGCGGCGCGGGCCCGAACTCACAGGAGACGCCCCGATGCCACCCCGGATGAACAACCCCTCGCTGGTCGTCGCCGACGCCCTGCAGCCCCTGCTCGACCTGACCAAGGTCATCGGCAAGGTCGGCGTCCCGCAGCGCACGCTCGACCTCATCCGGCTGCGGGTGAGCCAGATCAACGGCCGCATCTACACCATCCCCGACGACCTGGGTCAGGCCGCCGAGGCGGACACCCGCCTGCCCCAGGTCGCCGAGTGGCGCGAGGCGACCTGCTTCAGCCCCGCCGAGCGCGCCGCCCTGGCGCTGGCCGAGGACGCCACCGAACTCAGCGGCCGCGACGACGCGGTGCCCGACGAGGTCTGGCAGGACGCGGCCGGCCACTACACCGAGGAGGAACTCGCTTCCCTGGTCATCCACATCGGCCTGGTCAACTGCTGGAACCGCATCAACGTCGCCACCCGGCAGGTGCCCGCGGCCTGGCGCTGAACCGCCCCGCCCACCCCGGACAGCGCCCGTCGGCGACGAGGCCTGTCACATCCGCGCGCCGCCGGGCGTCATAGCAGTGACGGCCGGCCCCTCACGCACCCCGCCGACCACCCAGCCGCAGGGAAGGAACCGCACCGTGTTGAAGCTCATCAACGCCGGTCTCGGCAGGACCGGGACCACCTCACTCCAGGTGGCGCTGGAACAGCTCGGATACGGCCCCTGCTACCACATGTTCGACATCGTCGGCGACGAGAACCGTCTTGAGCAGTGGGAACGCATCATCTGCGAGGGGCAACAGCCCGACTGGGAGACGGTGTTCGAGGGATACACCTCCGCGGTGGACGGCCCTCCCTCCTTCTACTACGACCAGATCATCCAGGCGTTCCCCGACGCCAAGGTCGTCCTCACGGTGCGCGACGCCGACGGCTGGTACGAGAGCACGTACAACACGCTGTACCAGTTCGTCCTGAAGAACAAGGAGACCCCTCCCGAGCAGGGCACCCGCCAGGCCCGGGTCTTCCGCATGACCAACGTCATGACCTGGGAGGGGCTGTTCAAGGGCCGGTTCTCCGACAAGGACCACGCCATCGAGGTCTACCACCGCCGCAACCAGGAGATCATCGACGCGGTCCCCGCCGACAACCTCCTGGTCTACGACGTCACACAGGGCTGGGAACCGCTGTGCGCCTTCCTGGGTGAACAGGCGCCGACGACCGTCTTCCCGCACGCCAACACCACCGCGAACATGCGCGAGCGGATGCAGCAGATGGCCGCCGGCGGCCCGCCCGCCCCCGGCACTCCCTCCGTATCCGGCGCTCCGTCCGCACCCGGCGGAGCGCGGTAACAGCACCCCCTCTTCTTTTCTCCTTTCCCCGCGGAGAGCCGAATTCCCGGCTGCTCCGCGGGGTTTTTCGCGTTTGCAGAACCGGCCCGCCGCACTGGCCCGATACCGCCATTCAAGGCCCGCTCGACCGGCGGTCATTGTTCAACCGTAGTTGTTTTCACGCCACTTCCCGCAGCCGATAGTCTCGCGCCGCCCCCTGGACCCTGCCCGTGAAAAACCGGCCTCGCCGGCCTGCCCGTATATCGGCCCGGCCGCGGACCAGCCTCAAGAAGGGGATTACGTGAGGAAGTTCCTAGCAATTACGGCGGCGGCCGCCACTGCCCTGGCGGGAACGCTCGCCGCGGCACCGGCGAAAGCCCCGGCCGACCGGCCGGTGTCCGGCGTCTCCTGGGCGCCCTGCCCGGACAGCGACCCCGTCGTCGGGGGCCTGCTCAAGGGGCTGGAGTGCGGCTCGCTCGACGTCCCGCTCGACCACGACCGGCCCCAGGGCCGCACCATAGAACTGGCGCTGACCCGCGCCAAGCACACCGCACCCCAGGAGCAGTACCAGGGCATCGTGCTGCTCAACCGCGGCCAGTGGCCCGGCCAGTTCGGCCGCGACCTGCCCACCCGGTTCGCCAAGGGCACCTCCGGACTGTCCCCGGCCGTCGGCGCCACCTACGACTGGATCGGCTTCGACCCGCGCGGCACCGGCGCCAGCGAACCGCGGATCACCTGCGAGCCGGGCTACGTCTGGCCCGGCACCGCCCGCGCCGACCTGGTCCCCGCCACCACCGCAGAGGAAGAGGCCTGGCGCACCAAGGCCCGCGACTACGCCGCCAGCTGCGGCCGCGCCCACGGCGACACCCTGGACCACCTCGGCACCAAGGACGCCGCCCGCGACCTGGACCTGATCCGCCGGGCCCTGGGCCAGGAACAACTCACCTACTTCGGCTGGGACTACGGCACCTACCTCGGCTCGCTGTACGCCTCGATGTACCCCCACCGGGTGCGCCGCATGGTCCTGGACACCGTGATGCTCCCCGAAAAGGGCTGGTACAAGAACGTCCTCGCACAGAACGCGACCTTCGAGAAGAGCGCCGAGAACTACTTTTCCTGGATCGCCCGGCACGATGCGACCTACCACCTGGGCACCACCCGGGCCGCGGTCGAGGCCAAGTACTACGAGGGCATGGACCTGCTGCGCCGGGCGCCCGTCGAGGGCAGGATCGGCCCGGCCGAGTACACCGAGGTCTTCCTGGTCCCCCTCTACCGCCGCTCCGCCTGGACCGGCCACACCAAGGCCCTGGCCGACTGGGTGCTGCGCAAGGACCCCGCGGGCCTGAAGGCCCACTTCAACGAACCGGGCTACCCCACGCAGAACAAGCAGGCCATGTACAACGCGGTCCAGTGCACCGACTCGCCCTGGCCGCGCGACTGGCAGCGCTGGCACACCGATTTCTCCCGCCAGTACCACGCCGGCAACACCTTCCTGACCTGGTACAACGCCTGGTATAACGCGCCGTGCGCGTTCTGGCCCGCGCCCGCGGACACCCCGCGGATGATCGGCGCCAAGGACGTCGACGCGCTGGTGGTCCAGGGCCAGCACGTCGCCGGCTCCCCGCTGTCGGGCGCCCACGCCCTGCACCGGCGCTTCCCCAACTCCCGGCTGCTGGTGGAGCGCGAGGGCTACGAGCACGAGACGTCCCTGTCCCGCAACGCCAACGCCTGCGTCAACGACCTGGTCGGCGCCTACCTCAGGGACGGCAGCCGCCCGGCCGCCGGCCAGGGCGCCGACGCCACCTGCCAGGCGGGCCCGCAGCCGGTCCCCGCGCCCTGACCCGCACCCGGAAGCCGGCCCGCACCCGGAACGTGCCCCCGGTATCCGGAAGTTGTTCGTCCGCCCGCCGCGTTCAACCGCGTGAAATGCGCGGTTGAACGCCCAATCCATCGGCCCCGCTTATGAATTCATCACCGTCATTGCAGCCGAACATGGTGATGTGTAGTTTGACATCGACGATTCCTCAGCCGCCCCGCGTGGAAGGTCAACAATGGAAACTGGCGTAATAATTGTCGGTGCCGGGCCGGTCGGATTGATGCTGGCCGGCGAACTCCACTTGGGCGGTGTGAATGTCGCCGTCTTCGACAAGCTCACCGCCCCCTCCGGGGAATCCCGCGCGCTCGGCTTCAACCGGCGGGCAGCGGAATCACTGGACCAGCGCGGACTGCTTCCCCGGCTCGGTGAATTCCGGTGGGGCCCGATGGGGCACTTCGGCGGCGTCCGCTTCGACCTCGGCATGCTGGACGAGGACCACAGCGGCGTCCTGGGGCTGTCCCAGGCCCGCACCGAGGCCATGCTGGGCGGCTGGCTGGCCGAGCTCGGGGTGCCGGTGCACCGCGGCCACGAGGTGACCGCGCTGCGCGAGCGGGAAGACGGCGTCGAGGTGAGCTTCACCGGTCCCCAGGGTCCCGGCGCGGCGAGCGCCCGGTACGTGGTGGGCTGCGACGGCCCGCACAGCACCGTCCGCACGGCGGCCGCCATCCCCGTCCAGGAGTGGCAGCCCACCCGCGGCATGTACACCGCGGAGATCACCGGGGTGACGCTGCGCCCGCGGCCCATCGGCGAACGCCTGCCCGGCGGCCACATGGTGGTGTGCACCCCGCTGGGCGAGGGCCGCTGCCGCATCGTCGTCCACGACAAGGACCTGCCCCCGCGGCAGGACCCCGCCACCCTGACGTTCACACAGGTCGCCGACGCCTGGCAGCGCCTCACCGGCGAGACCATCCACCACGCTCAGGCGCAGTGGATGTGGTCGTGCGACAACGCGGCCGCCCTGGCCGGCACCTACCGGCGCGGCCGGGTGCTCCTGGCGGGCGACGCCGCGCACGCGATGCCGCCGCTGGCCGCCTGGGGACTCAGCGCCGGACTGCAGGACGCGGTCAACCTCGGCTGGAAACTGGCCGCCGTGCTGGCCGGCCGGGCCCCGGAAGACCTGCTGGACACCTACCACGGTGAACGCCACCCGGTCGGACAGCAGCTGATCCGTAACGCCCGGGCCGCCTCGATGCTCTACCTCGGCGACGCCGACATGGACCCGCTGCGCGGCGTGCTGGGCGAGCTGATGGCCCACCAGGACGCGGCCGGACACCTGGCCGGCATCGTGAGCGGCCTGGGCATCGGCTACGACATGGGCCCGGGGGAGCACCCGCTGCTGGGCCGGCGCATGCCGCCCCACCGCGAACTCGCCCTGCCCGACGGCACCGTGGTCCGCGTCGCGAGCCTGCTGCACAGCGCGCGCGGCGTGCTGATCTGTACGCGGGGCACGGAGGGCGCGGGCAAGGCCGCCCAGCTCGCCGCGGACTGGAGCGACCGCATCGACATCGTCACCGCCGCCTGGGCCGACCACCCCGATCCGGTGGCGGAGGCGGTCCTGGTCCGGCCCGACGGCTACGTCGCCTGGACCGCGCCGGGCAGCGACCGCGACCTGAGCGAGGTACTGGCCCACTGGTTCGGCACCCCCCGCGCCAGCCACCGAACAGGAGCGTGCGCATGACCAGGGACGTGATCGTCGTCGGCGCGGGCCCGGTCGGGCTGATGATGGCCGGCGAACTGCGCCTGGGCGGCGCCGACGTCGTCGTCTACGAAAAGCTGCCCGCCCCGGCGCGCGAGTCCCGCGGCGCCAGCCTCACCCGGCGCGCCGTCGAAAGCTTCGACCAGCGCGGACTGCTGTCCCGGCTCGGCGCGACCGAGCCCGCCGACAGCCACTTCGGCGGCGTGCCCATCGACCTGGGCATCCTGGCGGAGGACCACAGCGGCGCCCGGGGCGTCTCGCAGTTCCGCACCGAGCGGATGCTGGAGGACTGGGTGGGCGAACTCGGGGTGCCGGTGCGCCGCGGCCATGAGGTGACCGCGCTGAGCGAGCGGCCGGGCGGCGTCGACGTGACCTTCGAGGGGCCGCAGGGGCCCGGCCGGGACAGCGCCCGCTACCTCATCGGCTGCGACGGCGGCCGCAGCACCGTCCGCAAGCTGGCCGGCATCGACTTCTCCGGGCCCGAACCCACCCGCGGCTTCTACACGGCCGACGTGACCGGCATCGAGACCCGCCGCCGGCGCATCGGCGAGAACCTCCCCGACGGCAGCATGATCATGGCGATGGACCTGGAGGACGGCGTCACCCGCATCGTCGCCTACGAGCGGGGCATGCGCCCCAAGGACCGCGACTCGCTGTCCTACGCCGAACTCGCCGACGCCTGGCAGCGGTTGACCGGCGAGTCCATCCACCACGGGCAGTGCCGCTGGATCAGCTGCTTCACCGACGCCTCCCGGGTGGCCGCCGAATACCGGCGCGGCCGCGTCTTCCTGGCGGGCGACGCCACCCACGTCCAGCCGCCGGCCATGGCCCAGGGGCTGAGCGTGGGCGTGCAGGACGCGGTCAACCTCGGCTGGAAACTGGCCGCCGTGCTGGCCGGCCGGGCCCCCGAAGACCTGCTGGACACCTACCACGGCGAGCGCCACCCCATCGGACGGCAACTGGCGCGCAACGCCCGCGCCGCCATCGAACTGCGCCTCACCGGCCAGGAGATGGCCCCGCTGCGCGACGTGCTGGGCGAGCTGCTGACCCACCAGGACGCGGCCGCACACCTGGCCGGCGTCCTCAGCGGCCTGGGCATCGGCTACGACATGGGCCCGGGGGAGCACCCTTTGCTGGGCCGGCGCCTGCCGCCCCACCGCGAACTCGCCCTGCCCGACGGCACCGTGGTCCGCGTCGCGAGCCTGCTGCACCGCGCGCGCGGCGTGCTGATCTGTACGCGGGGCACGGAGGGCGCGGGCAAGGCCGCCCAGCTCGCCGCGGACTGGAGCGACCGCATCGACATCGTCACCGCCGCCTGGGCCGACCACCCCGATCCGGTGGCGGAGGCGGTCCTGGTCCGGCCCGACGGCTACGTCGCCTGGACCGCGCCGGGCAGCGACCGCGACCTGAGCGAGGTACTGGCCCACTGGTTCGGCACCCCCCGCACCACCACCGCCCCCGCCACCGCGGCTGCCGGGCCGCTCTGACCCGGATGCGCGGCGCGGACGACACCCCCCGACCCCCTCAGGAGATTCACGTGACGACCGGAGTCACCGTCTGGCTCACCGGACTGCCGAGCGCCGGCAAGACCACCATCGCCTACGAGCTGGCCGACCGGCTCCGCGCGGACGGCCACCGCGTGGAGGTCCTGGACGGCGACGAGATCCGCGAGGCGCTCTCGGCCGGCCTCGGCTTCTCCCGCACCGACCGCGACACCAACGTGCAGCGCATCGGCTTCGTCGCCGAACTCCTGGCCCGCAACGGCGTCCTGGCGCTGGTCCCGGTGATCGCCCCGTACACCGACAGCCGCGAAGCGGTGCGCAAACGCCACGACAGCAACCGCACCCCCTACCTCGAAGTGCACGTCGCCACCCCCCTGGCGGTGTGCAGCGCCCGCGATGTGAAGGGCCTGTACGCCAAGCAGGCCGCGGGCGAGCTGACCGGCCTGACCGGAGTGGACGACCCGTACCAGGAGCCCACCGCGCCGGACCTGCGCATCGACTCCCAGCACCAGACCGTGCGGGAGTCCGCCGCCGCGGTGTACGCCGTGCTCACCGAAAGGGGACTGTTATGACGCCGACCGTCGACCCGGTCAGGGCCGGCGAGGAGGACGGGGCAACCGCCTGCGCCCTCTCCCACCCCGACGCGCTGGAGTCGGAGGCGGTCCACATCCTGCGCGAGGTGGCGGGCGAGTTCGAGAACCCGGTGGTGCTGTTCTCCGGCGGCAAGGACTCCATCGTCATGCTGCACCTGGCACTGAAGGCGTTCACGCCGGCGCCGGTGCCCTTCGCGCTGCTGCACGTGGACACCGGGCACAACTTCCCCGAGGTGCTGGCCTTCCGCGACCGCGCGGTGGCCCGGCACGGACTGCGCATGCACGTCGCCTCGGTGCAGGACTACATCGACCGCGGCGAGCTCAAGGAACGCCCCGACGGCACCCGCAACCCGCTGCAGACCCGGCCGCTGACCGACACCATCCAGCAGCAGGGCTTCGACGCCGTGTTCGGCGGCGGGCGCCGGGACGAGGAGAAGGCCCGCGCCAAGGAGCGCGTGTTCTCCCTGCGCGACGAATTCTCCCAGTGGGACCCGCGCCGCCAGCGCCCCGAGCTGTGGAACCTGTACAACGGCCGGCACCTGCCGCGCGAACACGTCCGCGTCTTCCCGCTCTCCAACTGGACCGAGCTGGACGTGTGGCTGTACATCGCCCGCGAGCGCATCGACCTGCCCGAGATCTACTTCGCCCACGAACGCGAGGTGTTCCGGCGCAACCACATGTGGCTGACCGCCGGCGAGTGGGGCGGCCCCAGGGACGGCGAGCGAACCGAGCGGCGGCGGGTGCGCTACCGCACGGTGGGCGACATGTCCTGCACCGGCGCGGTGGACTCCGACGCCGACACCATCGAGAAGGTCATCACGGAGATCGCCGCGTCCCGGCTGACCGAACGCGGCGCGACCCGGGCCGACGACAAGCTCTCCGAGGCCGCGATGGAAGACCGCAAGCGCGAGGGGTACTTCTGAGATGAGTGTTCTGACCGACACCACCGTCGACACGCTGCGCTTCGCCACCGCCGGCTCCGTGGACGACGGCAAGTCCACCCTGGTGGGCCGCCTCCTGCACGACTCCAAGTCGGTCCTGGCCGACCAGCTGGAAGCCGTCGCCCACGCCTCCCGCAACCGCGGCCAGGCCACCCCCGACCTGGCACTGCTCACCGACGGCCTGCGCGCCGAACGCGAACAGGGCATCACCATCGACGTCGCCTACCGCTACTTCGCCACCCCGCGGCGCCGCTTCATCCTCGCCGACACCCCCGGACACGTGCAGTACACCCGCAACATGGTCACCGGCGCCTCCACCGCCGAACTGACGGTGATCCTGGTCGACGCCCGCAACGGCGTCGTCGAGCAGACCCGCCGCCACACCGCCATCGCCGCCCTGCTGCGCGTCCCGCACGTCGTGCTCGCCGTCAACAAGATGGACCTCGTCGGCCACCAGGAGTCCGTCTTCACCGCCATCGCCGAGGAATACACCGCCTACGTCAAGGAACTGGGCGGCCCCGAGGCCACCGTGATCCCCATCTCCGCGCTGGCCGGCGACAACGTCGTGGACACCTCCGCGCACATGGACTGGTACGGCGGCCCCACCGTCCTGGAACACCTGGAGACCGTGCCGGTCGGCCACCAGCCGGCGCACTGCTCCGCCCGGCTGCCCGTGCAGTACGTGATCCGCCCGCAGAGCCCCGAGCACCCCGACTACCGCGGCTACGCCGGCCGGATCGCCGAGGGCGCCTTCCACGTCGGGCAGCAGGTGCGCGTACTGCCCTCGGGCCGCACCTCCACCATCGCCGCCATCGAACGCCTGGGCCGGCCCGTCCACAGCGCCCGGACCCTGGAGTCGGTGACCGTGCTGCTCACCGACGACCTCGACGTCTCGCGCGGCGACCTGATCGTGCCCGCCACGGACGCGCCGGCCACCACCCAGGAGGTGCAGGCGACCGTGTGCCACGTCGCCGACCAGCCGCTGCGCGTGGGCCACCGGGTGCTGCTCAAACACGGCACCCGCACGGTCAAGGCCATCGTCAAGGACATCCCCTCCCGGCTCACCCTGGACGACCTGTCCCTGTATCCGCACCCCGGACAGCTCGCCGCCAACGACATCGGCCGGGTCGAGATCCGCACCGCCGAACCGCTGCCCCTCGACTCCTACACCGACTCCCGGCGCACCGGCTCGTTCATCCTGATCGACCCCGGGGACGGCACCACCCTCACCGCGGGCATGGCCGGCGAGTCGTTCGCCTCCCCGGACCCGGCCGCCGAGGCCGCCCGGGACGACGGATGGGACTTCTGACCATGCCCGCCACCGGCCCGCCCCCGCCCGCCCGCCGCGTCCCGCGCCGCGCCGCACCCGTCCTGGCCGCCGTGTTCCTGCTGGCCCCCACCGCCTGCGGCTACGGCTCCCAGGCCAAGGACGACAACGGCACCGCGAAGATCGCCGCCGGCGCGCAACGCATCGACGGCCTGGACTCCGTACGCATCGGCTACTTCGCCAACCTCACCCACGGCACCGCGCTGGTGGGCAACCGCAAGGGCTTCTTCCAAAAGGCGCTGGGCGCCACCAGGGCGACGTACGCGACGTTCAACGCCGGCCCCTCCGAGATCGAGGCGATCAACTCCGGGTCGATCGACATCGGCTGGATCGGCCCGTCCCCGGCCATCAACGGATTCGCCAAGTCCGGCGGCAAGAACCTGCGCATCATCGGCGGTTCGGCCTCCGGCGGGGTCAAGCTGGTCGTCAACCCCGAGAAGATCACTTCGCTCCGGGACGTCAAGGGCAAGAAGATCGCCACCCCGCAGCTCGGCAACACCCAGGACGTGGCCCTGCTCAACTGGGCGGCCGAGCAGGGCTGGCACGTCGACGCGCAGAGCGGCAAGGGCGAGGTGACCGTGGTGCGCAGCGACAACAAGGTCACCCCGGACGCCTACAAGGCCGGCTCCGTCGACGGCGCGTGGGTGCCCGAGCCGACCGCCTCCAAAATCGTCGCCCAGGGCGGCAAGGTCCTGCTGGACGAGAAGACGCTGTGGCCCGGCGGCACGTTCGTCATCACGAACATCATCGTGTCGCAGAAGTTCCTCGCCCGGCACCCGCGGGTCGTCGAGGCGGTGCTGAAGGCGTCGGTGGACACCAACAAGTGGATCGACGCCCACCCCCGGGCGGCCAAGGCGGCCGCCAACCAGCAGCTGGCCGCCGACGCCGGCAAGGCGCTGCCCCGCCAGGTCCTGGACCCGGCCTGGAAGTCCATCGACTTCACCGACGACCCGCTGGCCGCCACCCTGCGCACCCAGGCCGGGCACGCCGTCAAGGCCGGCCTGCTCGATGCGCCCGACCTGGCCGGCATCTACGACCTCACCCCGCTCAACACGATCCTCAAGGCCGCCGGCCGGCCCCCGGCCGGCGACGCCGGACTCGGCGTCAGGTGACCCCGATGCGCTCCCAGGAGGTGACGACCATGACCACGACGCTGGCCGAGGCCGGTGAGGGCACCACGACGGCCCGCCACGCCGCCCGCCTCGCACACGTCTCGAAGTCGTTCCCCGGCCCCGCCGGGCCCCAGCTCGTGCTGGACGACATCAGCCTGACCGTGGCACCCGGCGAGTTCGTCACCCTCCTGGGGGCCTCGGGCTGCGGCAAATCCACCCTGCTCAACCTCGTCGCCGGCCTCGACGGGCCCACCACCGGCGAGATCACCACCGACGGCCGGCCGGCCCTGATGTTCCAGGAACACGCCCTGTTCCCCTGGCTGACCGCCGGCAAGAACATCGAACTCGCCCTCAAACTGCGCGGCATCGCCCCCCGGCAACGGCGCGAGCGCGCCGAGGAGCTCCTGGAACTCGTCCGCCTCAAAGGCGCCCACGGCAAGCGGGTGCACGAGCTGTCCGGCGGCATGCGCCAGCGCGTCGCGCTGGCCCGCGCGCTGGCCCAGGAGAGCCGCCTGCTGCTGATGGACGAACCCTTCGCCGCCCTGGACGCCATCACCCGCGACGTGCTGCACGACGAACTGACCCGGATCTGGAGCGAGACCCGGCTGTCGGTGCTGTTCGTCACCCACAACGTGCGCGAGGCCGCCCGCCTGGCCCAGCGCGTGATCCTGCTGTCCTCCCGCCCCGGGCGCATCGCCCGCGCCTGGGACGTGGACATCCCCCAGCCGCGCCGCATCGAGGACACCGCCGTCGCGGAGCTCTCCATCGAGATCACCGAACAACTGCGGGGGGAGATCCGCCGGCATGGCCAGTACTGAGACACCCACCGCCAAGGACGGCAACGACCTCGCCGGCCTCGACGCCCTGGAAACCCGCCAGCAGATCCGCAAGCCCTTCACCCTGACCCTGCGCGAAAAGGTCCTGCCGCCCGTCACCGCCGTCGCGCTCGTCCTCGCGGTGTGGCAGGCGCTGGTCTCCTTCGAGATCGTCGACGACCCCAGCAAGCTGCCCTCCCCGGGCGCCGTCTACGACGTGGCGCGCCAGGCCTGGCTGGAGGGCGAACTCCTGGGCTACATCTGGACGTCCGTCTCGCGCGGCCTGCTCGGCTTCTGCCTGGCCCTGCTCATCGGCACCCCCCTGGGCCTGCTCGTGGCCCGGCTGACGTTCCTGCGCGCGGCGATCGGCCCGATCCTGTCCGGCCTGCAGTCCCTGCCCTCGGTGGCCTGGGTGCCGCCCGCGGTGATCTGGCTGGGCCTGAACAACTCGATGATGTACGCGGTGATCCTGCTCGGCGCGGTCCCCTCCATCGCCAACGGCCTGGTCTCCGGCGTCGACCAGGTGCCGCCGCTGTTCCTGCGGGCCGGACGCACCATGGGCGCCACCGGCCTCAAGGGCACCTGGCACGTGGTGCTGCCGGCCGCCCTGCCCGGCTACGTCGCCGGACTCAAACAGGGCTGGGCGTTCTCCTGGCGCTCACTCATGGCCGCCGAGATCATCGCGTCCTTCCCCGACCTCGGCGTCGGACTCGGGCAGCTCCTGGAAAACGGCCGCAACGCCAGCGACATGGCCATGGTCTTCGAGGCCATCCTGCTCATCCTCCTGGTCGGCATCGCCATCGACCTGCTCATCTTCAGCCCCCTGGAGCGCTGGGTCCTGCGCAGCCGCGGCCTGCTCGTCAGGCACTGAACCCGCTCGGGCCACGGTCCTGACCCGCTCGGGCCACGGTCCGACGACCGTCAACCCACCCTCGACCGGGGCTAGAGACACCGCTGCGACGCTCATCCGGAATAGCGGCAGAAAGGGCACACCGGATGGCTTTCAATGACGGGCGGGCTACGGTGATCGCAGACGGTTTGAGTTCCGCCGGATTAAGGTGCGAAGAACCGGTGGCCGGTGACGGAATCGCCCCCGGAAATGCCCCCGGAAACGCCCCTGGAGGAAGCCGCGGAATCGGCCCGGAAATCGGCCTCCAGAATGTCGAGAAGACACCCGTACAGGAACTCCCGGTCCATGCGCTCTCGCCCGGACTGCACCTGCGCCAGGGGGGAATCAACGCCGCGTACCTCCACCTGCTCGTCGAGGCGTCGGGCCGCTGCGCACTGCCGCCCGTGCTCGTCCAGAAAGACGGCTGGCGCATCATCGACGGGCTGCACAGGATGGAGGCCGCGAAACTCTGCGGCGACCACAGCATAAAAGCGCGGCTCATCGACTGCTCGGACGCCGAAGCGCTCGTCCTGGCCATGAAGGCCAACAGCTCGCACGGACTTCCGCTGTCGAAGGCCGACCGGATCGGCGGGGCCGAACGCGTGCTGCGGGCGCACCCCGAATGGTCCGACCGCGCCCTCGCGAGCGTCACGGGACTGAGCGCCAAGACGATCGCCGCCCTGCGCGACCGCTCCGCGTGCGCCACCCCGCCCGGCGGCCAGCGCCTGGGCCTGGACGGCAAACTGCGCTCGGTCTCCGCCGGCGAGGGCCGGCGCCGCGCCGCCGCCTACCTCAACGCCCACCCCGAGGCCACACTGCGGGAAGTCGCCCGGGAGACCGAGGTGTCCCTCGGCACCGTCCACGACGTGAGCGCCCGGCTGCGCCGCGGTGTCAGCCCCGAACGCAACGGACTCCGGGGGACCGGCGCCCGGCTCACCCTGCACCCGGCCGACCCGGCCCGCCCGGCCGCGCAGGCCCCGGCGGCCGGCCACGCCCAGCCGCCGGAGGCCGAGGGCGCGCCCCTGCGGCGCACCGGCCCGGCCGAGGAGCCCCCCGCCTGGGAGACGGTCGCGGCCAAGGTCGCCAACGACCCGTGCATCCGCTACACCGCCGGCGGCAAGGAGTTCCTGCAGTGGATGGCGCTGCACGCCACCGACCCGGACGGCTGGCGCGAGCTCGTCGGCGCCGTCCCGCCGCACTGGGTCGGCGTCATCGCCCCCATCGCGGAGAGCGTCAGCAGGGAATGGAGCCTGTTCGCCGAGCGGCTCAGGGGCCGGCAGGGAGCGGTATGAGCCCCGGCCGGGCGCTGCCGCCTCAGGAGCCGCTCTCCAGCTGCCGCTTCAGCGCGCGCTCCACCGGGGACAGGGCGACCTCCGGACACAGCCGTTCCGGATGGGCCCGGGGCGGGCCCGCCAACTCCCGGGGCGCCGTGGCGGGCGGGCGCCAGGTGCCCGCCATGCAGATGGCGCCGTAGGCCTGCAGGGCCGCGTACACCTCGCGCCAGCAGCGCCTGATCAAGCCGGACATGGCAATCCCTCCGAGAAGGCGCGGCCGCAGTGGCCGCGGGTGCGCCGGGCCGTCACTGTGCGGACCACTGGTCGAGGCGGACTCCAGCCGCCCCTCCGCCCGGCCTCAAGAGCGCCTTGCCAACGTGGCCGGGTGGAGCAGTCGCGCTCCGCGGCTCCGCGGGGCGCACGGTCGCAGGAGGATAGGCCCATGGACGAGGCCGAACGTGAGCGGCAGGTACGCGGCGGTGAAGCAGTCGCGCCGGTGCTCCGGCTCGCCGGGGTGGACGACGACGAGGACGACCCCGTGGAGACGAACGTGGTGCGCGGGATCGACTGACCGACGCCCCTTCCCGGCCCGGCCCGAAAGCCGCGACGGTGGTGTGCCAGGGCGCGTTGCGCCGGTGACCGAAAGAGGAGTCCAAGACGATGACGCTCTCCCCGCGGCGCGCCGGCACGACGGCGCTGTCCCCCTCGGCCCGCGCGTTCCTCACCGCGCCGCACACCGCCGTGCTGAGCACGCTGAGACCTGACGGCTCGCCCCATCTGACACCCGTGCGGTTCACCTGGGACGAGCGGGCGGGCCTCGCCCGCGTCCTGACGGTGAACACCACGCGCAAGGTCAGGAACGTGCTGGCCTCGCCGTCGGCCCGCGTCGCGCTCTGCCAGGTGGACGGCTTCGCCTGGGTCGCCCTGGAGGGCACCGCCCGGGTCTTCGACGCCCCCGACCGCGTCGCCGAGGGGGTGCGCCGCTACACCGAGCGCTACTTCGCCGGGCCGCCGAACCCGCCGGGACGGGTGGTCGTGGAGATCGCGGTCGACCGGGTGACGACCCTCAACTGCTGAACCCACCAGGCCCCCTGAGAGCGCTGAGGGCGCTGAGGGCTCTGGGCCCGCTGGGGGAGTGTGGGGCATCAGCCGCGGGCGCCGGGCGGCATCCCGTCCACCCAGATCAGCCCGAACGAGAGCCGGGTGAGCCGCCAGCCGTCCGGGGTGCGCCGGGCCGAGCCGCTCACCGAGGTGCCGGTGGTGAACAACTCGGGCCCCTCGCCGCCGGGATGGTGGACGTGCGTGGAGAGGAGGTTGGCGCGCAGGCTCGCCGCGTCGCCCGCGCAGTCCACCACCGCGGGCGAATTCAGGTGCTGGGTGCGGGCGAAATGCGCCAGCGCGCTGCGGTGCCATTCCGCGAGCCCGTCCCTTCCCTCGTGCCGGCTCAGGGGAAACGCGACGACGGCGTCCTCGGTGAACAGGGTGCGCGCCCACGCGTCGTCGAGTTTTTCGGTGTCCAAAGCCAGGAGATAGCGGTCCAGTAGCCCGCGCACGGCAAAGGCGTCCGCCATGGCCGTGTCCGGAGTGAAGGCTTCAGCTTCAGTCGAGGTCATGCTTGAGAATGGGCCCACAAAGGCACCTCGACCAACCCCGCCTGTAGAAGATCTGACATTGTCCGCACGTTTCTGTACTGGACTGCAGAAGCGTTGCACCGACGTCTCTTTACCGGCCGCTCCGGCGCTGTCCATACTCGTAAAACATCAACCAGAAGAGGGCGGATGGACGACGATGGACAATTATGACGCGGACGTGATCATCGTAGGCGCGGGTCCCACCGGGCTCATGCTCGCCGGTGAGTTCGGCCTGCACGGAATTTCCGTTCTCGTGGTCGACAGGCTCGCCGAGCCGATGCAGCAGTCACGCGCTCTTGGTTTCTCCGCGCGCACCATCGAGGAATTCGGGCAGCGCGGGCTGCTGTCCCGCCTCGGCGAGGTCGACGTCATCCCCGCCGGGCACTTCGGCGGCGTGCCGCTGGACTACCGGGTGCTCAGCGGCGGTTCCTACGGCGCCCGGGGGATACCCCAGTCCCGCACCGAGGCGATGCTGGCCGGCTGGGCCACCGAGCAAGGCGCCCGCATCCGCCGGTCCGTCGAGGTCACCGGCCTCATCCAGGACGAGGACGGCGTCACGCTGCAGGTGGCCGAGGCCGACGGCGGCCGGCTGCGCGCACGGTACGTCATCGGGTGCGACGGCGCCCGCAGCGCGGTGCGCGAGGCCGCGGGGATCGCCTTCCCCGGCACCGAGCCGGCCATCGAGCTGCGCTTCGCCGACATCGCCGGGGTGCGGCTGCGGCCCCGGTTCGCCGGCGAGCGGGTCCCCGACGGCATGATCATGGTGCTGCCGCTGGGCCCGGACCGCTGCCGCATCATCTACTACGACCGCACCGAGCCGCTGCGCGAGAGCGCGGACCCGATCACCTTCGCCGAGGTCGCCGACACCTTCCAGAGGCTGTCGGGCGAGGACATCCACGCGGCCACCCCGCTGTGGGTGAGCTCGACCACCGACGTGAGCCGGCAGGCCGCCGAATACCGGCGCGGCCGGGTGTTCGTGGCGGGCGACGCCGCCCACATCCACCTGCCCATCGGCGCCCAGGGCATGAGCGCCGGCGTGCAGGACGCGGTCAACCTCGGCTGGAAACTCTCACTGGTCCTCAAGGGGCTGGCCCCCGACGCGCTGCTGGACACCTACCACAGCGAGCGGCACCCGGTCGGCGCCCGGATCCTGACCAACACCCTGGCCCAGCGCATCCTCTACCTCGGCGGCGAGGAGATCACCCCGCTGCTCGACGTCTTCACCGAGCTCACCCGGTACGAGTCGGTGCAGCGCCACCTGGTCGGCATGGTCACCGGACTCGACATCCGCCACGAGGTGGGCGCGGGGGAGCACCCGCTGCTCGGCCGGCGCCTCGAAGACGCCGAGCTGACCTGCGAGGGACAGCGCAAAAGCGTCTACTCCCTGCTGCACGCCGGCCGGGGCGTCCTGCTCGACCTCGGCGGGGACAGCCCGCTGCTGGACACCGCCAAGGCCTGGTCGGACCGCGTCGACATCGTCACGGCCGAACGCGGCCAGGAGCTGCCCGACGCCGAGGGGATCCTGCTGCGCCCCGACGGCTACATCGCCTGGATCACGCCCGACGAGGGCGCCGAGACCCTGCCCCGCGCGCTGGAGCGCTGGTTCGGCCCCGCCGCCTGAACCCCCCGCACCCCCGCTCCACGGCCCGCCGCATCCATTCCTGACAGGAAGTGACATCCCGCCATGCCCTACATCTCCACCCAGGACAATTACCTGACCGTCCTCAACCTGTTCACCACCGACCGGCCGGACAAGCAGGACAAGCTGATCCAGGAGATGCGGAAGATCGTCGACACCGCGGCCTTCGACGGCTGGATCTCCTCCACCGTGCACGCCGGCCAGGACAGCCCCGGCACCGCCAACTTCATCCAGTGGCGCAGCGGCGAGGACCTGGAGAAGCGGTACGCCGGCGAGGAGTTCAAGCACCGCACGCTGCCGGTCTTCCAGGACATCACCACCTCCATCCGGCTGCTGCAGAGCGAGATCGTCCACACTCAGCGCCACCCCTCCCAGGGCGAGGCGACCGAGGTCTCGCCCGACCGCGACGACCACACCGTCATCGAGATCTTCAAGGTCGCCGAAGGCAACCAGGACGAGCTGATCGCGGAGCTGGGCGAGGGCCAGTCCTGGCTCGTGGACGTGGACGGCTACCGCTCGCACAGCGTCTTCAAGGGCCTGCGCGCCCGCTTCCTGGACGGGCCCTTCGTCGTCGTCTACTCGCAGTGGGCGAGCAAGGAGCAGTACGACGCCCACCGCCACCAGGCCCTGGCGCAGCAGTCCGAGACCCGCCAGAAGTCCGAGGCGCGCATCAACGCCCTGAAGACCGAGAGCGACTGGAACTCCTACCGGGTCATCCACAGCCGCGCCGCCGGCGCCTGAACCCCTGCCCGGCCCGCCCGCGGGCCGGCCCGTCGAGCCCACCCCGCCCCGGCCGGGCGGCTCGACTCCGGCCCGCCGGCCCTGACCCTGTCGTGCCCAGCGCCCGGCGCCCACCGCAAGGAGCGAGGTATGCACAGCACGCTGATCGTGGCCCGGATGGCGATCGACTCCAGCCGCGACGTCGCCGAACTGTTCACCGACTTCGACGCCACCGACATGCCCCACCGGATGGGGACCCGGCGCCGTCAGCTCTTCGCCTACCGCGGCCTCTACTTCCACCTCCAGGACTTCGACAGCGACGACGGAGGCTCCCGGATCGAACGGGCCAAGGACGACCCGCGGTTCGTGCGGATCAGCGAGGACCTGAAGCCGCACATCGAGGCATACGACCCGGCGACCTGGCGCTCCCCGGCCGACGCCATGGCCCAGCGCTTCTACTCCTGGGAGGCCGGCGCATGACGCAGCGCCGCGTGGTCATCACCGGCATCGAGGTCCTGGCCCCCGGCGGCCTGGGCCGAAAAGAGTTCTGGCAGCTGCTCAGCGAGGGCCGCACCGCGACCCGGGGCATCACCTTCTTCGACCCCGCGCCGTTCCGCTCCAAGGTGGCGGCCGAGGCCGACTTCTGCGGCCTGGAGCAGGGCCTGACCCCGCAGGAGGTGCGGCGCATGGACCGGGCCGCACAGTTCGCCGTGGTCACCGCGCGCGGCGCGGTCGAGGACAGCGGCGCCGAACTGGCCGCCCACCCGCCCCACCGCATCGGCGTGACCGTGGGCAGCGCGGTGGGCGCCACCATGGGCCTGGACGACGAATACCGCGTCGTCAGCGACGGCGGCCGCCTCGACCTGGTCGACCACCGCTACGCCGTGCCGCACCTGTACAACTACCTGGTGCCCAGCTCGTTCGCGGCGGAGGTGGCCTGGGCGGTCGGCGCCGAGGGACCCTCCACGGTCGTCTCCACCGGCTGCACCTCCGGCATCGACGCCGTCGGCTACGCCGTCGAGCTGGTGCGCGAGGGCTCCGTCGACGTCATGGTCGCCGGGGCGTCGGACGCGCCGATCTCACCGATCACCATGGCCTGCTTCGACGCGATCAAGGCGACCACACCGCGCCACGACGCGCCCGCGACGGCCTCGCGACCCTTCGACAGCACCCGCAACGGCTTCGTGCTCGGCGAGGGCGCCGCCTTCTTCGTCCTGGAGGAACTGCACAGCGCCCGGCGCAGAGGCGCGCACATCTACGCCGAGATCGCCGGCTACGCCACCCGCTCCAACGCCTACCACATGACCGGACTGCGCCGGGACGGCGCGGAGATGGCCGAGGCCATCCGCCTGGCCCTGGACGAGGCCAGGATCAACCCCGAGCAGATCCACTACATCAACGCCCACGGCTCGGGCACCAAGCAGAACGACCGGCACGAGACGGCCGCGTTCAAAAAGGCGCTGGGCGAGCACGCCTACCGCACCCCGGTCAGCTCCATCAAGTCGATGGTGGGCCACTCGCTGGGCGCCATCGGCTCCATCGAGATCGCCGCCTCCGCCCTGGCGATGGAGTACGACGTCGTCCCGCCGACCGCCAACCTGCACACGCCCGACCCCGAATGCGACCTGGACTACGTGCCGCTGACGGCCCGCGACCAGCGCGTCGACTCCGTGCTGACGGTCGGCAGCGGCTTCGGCGGATTCCAGAGCGCCATGGTGCTCACCGGCGCGCGAAGGAGCACCGTATGACCCCGGTCGCGGTCACCGGCATGGGCATCGCCGCCCCCAACGGCCTGGGCGCGGCCGACTACTGGGCGGCCACCCTGGGCGCCAAGAGCGGCATCGGCCGCATCACCCGCTTCGACCCCTCCAGCTACCCCGCCCAACTGGCCGGCGAGATCCCCGGGTTCGAGGCCGCCGACCACCTGCCGGGCCGGCTGCTGCCGCAGACCGACCGCGTCACCCGGCTGTCGCTGGCCGCCGCGGACTGGGCGCTCGCCGACGCCGGCGTGGACGTGGCCGCCTTCGACCCGCTGGACATGGGCGTGGTCACCGCCAGCCACGCCGGCGGCTTCGAGTTCGGCCAGGACGAACTGCAGAAACTGTGGGCCAAGGGCAGCCAGTTCGTCTCCGCCTACCAGTCCTTCGCCTGGTTCTACGCGGTCAACAGCGGCCAGATCTCCATCCGGCACGGCATGAAGGGGCCCAGCGGCGTCGTCGTCAGCGACCAGGCCGGCGGCCTGGACGCCCTCGCCCAGGCCCGACGGCTGGTGCGCAAGGGCACCCCGCTGATCGTGTGCGGCGCCGTGGACGCCTCGGTCTGCCCCTGGGGCTGGGTCGCCCAGCTCGCCGGCGGACGCATGAGCGACAGCGACGAACCCACCCGCGCCTACCTGCCCTTCGACCGCGACGCCCGCGGCTACGTGCCCGGCGAGGGCGGCGCCCTGTTCACCCTGGAACCGGCCGAGGCGGCCCGCGCCCGCGGCGCCCAGGTCTACGGCGAGCTCACCGGCTACGGGGCGACCATCGACCCGCCCCCGCACAGCGGCCGCGGCTCCACCCTGCGCACCGCCCTGCGCATCGCCCTGGACGACGCGGGCGCCGGCCCCGGCGACATCGACGTGGTCTTCGCCGACGGCGCCGGCGTGCCCGAACTGGACCGGGCCGAGGCCGAGGCGATCAGTGAGGTCTTCGGCTCCGGCCGCATCCCGGTCACCGTGCCCAAGACGATGACCGGCCGCCTGCACTCCGGCGCCGCACCGCTGGACGTGGCCTGCGCGCTGCTTGCCATGCGGGCCGGCGTCATCCCGCCCACCGTCCACATCGACCCCTGCCCCGAGTACGACCTGGACCTGGTCCTGTACCAGCCGCGCCCGGCCACCCTGCGCACCGCACTGGTGCTGGCCCGCGGCCACGGCGGCTTCAACTCCGCGATGGTCGTGCGCGCCGGGCAGTGAACCGCCCGCACCGGCCGGCGCGGCACGCCCGCACCGGCCGGGCCCAAGACGAAGGAAGCACACCGACATGACCGACAAACCCTTCACCCTCACCGACCTCAAGCGCATCCTCGTCGAGGCCGCGGGCGCCGACGAGACCACCCAGCCCGACGACATCCTGGACACCACCTTCGCCCTGCTGGGCTACGAGTCGCTCGCCCTGCTGGAGACCGGCGGCTGCATCGAGCGCGAGTACGGCATCTCCCTCGACGACGACACGCTGACCGACGCCCTGACCCCCCGGGAACTGATCGACACCGTCAACGAGCGGCTGGCCGCCGCCCGCGTGGCCTGAGAGGACACCCGCCATGACCCAGTCCACCTCCCGCGTCGCGCTCATCACCGGCGCCACCAGCGGCATCGGCCTGGCCACCGCCCGGCTGCTGGCCGGCCAGGGCCACCTCGTCTTCCTCGGCGCGCGCACCGAGAACGACGTCATCGCGACCGTCAAGTCCCTGCGCAACGACGGCCTGGAGGCCGAGGGCCAGGCCCTGGACGTGCGCGACGGCGCCTCCGTCACCTCCTTCGTGCAGGCCGCCGCCGACCGCTACGGCCGCATCGACGTGCTGGTCAACAACGCCGGACGCTCCGGCGGCGGCGTCACCGCGGACCTCACCGACGAGCTGTGGGACGACGTCATCGACACCAACCTCAACAGCGTCTTCCGCATGACCCGCGCGGTGCTCACCACCGGCGGCATGCGCACCCGGGACCGCGGCCGCATCATCAACGTCGCCTCCACCGCGGGCAAGCAGGGCGTCGTCCTCGGCGCCCCCTACTCCGCCTCCAAGCACGGCGTCGTCGGCTTCACCAAAGCCCTCGGCAACGAACTGGCCCCCACCGGCATCACCGTCAACGCCGTCTGCCCCGGCTACGTGGAGACGCCGATGGCCCAGCGGGTGCGCCAGGGCTACGCCGCCGCCTACGACACCACCGAGGAGGCGATCCTCACCAAGTTCCAGGCCAAGATCCCGCTCGGCCGCTACAGCACCCCCGAGGAAGTCGCCGGACTGATCGGCTACCTGGCCTCCGACACCGCCGCCTCCATCACCTCCCAGGCGCTCAACGTCTGCGGCGGCCTCGGCAACTTCTGAACCGCCCCGACCCGCCCAAGGAGCCCCTGCCATGACGACGCGTCAGGTCGAGCACGAGATCACCGTCGGCGCGCCCGCGGCCACCGTCTACCGCCTGCTGGCGGACGTGAGCCACTGGCCGCAGATCTTCCCGCCCACCATCCACGTCGAACGCCAGGACACCGGCGACCACCAGGAACGCATCCACATCTGGGCCACCGCCAACGGCCAGGCCAAGAACTGGACCTCACGCCGCACCCTGGACCCCGAGGCCCTGCGCATCGACTTCCGCCAGGAGGTCACCACCGCCCCGGTCGCCGCGATGGGCGGCACCTGGATCGTCGAACCCCTGGGCACCGACCGCGCCCGCATCCGCCTGCTGCACGACTACCGCGCCATCGACGACAACCCGCAGGACCTGCAGTGGATCGACCGGGCCGTGGACACCAACAGCACCTCCGAACTGGCCGCCCTCAAGGACAACGTCGAACACGCCCACGCCGCCGAGAGCGAGAAACTCCTCTTCTCCTTCACCGACACCGTGCACATCGACGGCGCCGCCCAGGACGTCTTCGACTTCGTCAACGAGGCCGACCGGTGGCCCGAGCGGCTGCCGCACGTGGCCACCGTACGCTTCGAAGAACCCGCCCCCGGGCTGCAGACCCTGGAGATGGACACCCGCGCCAAGGACGGCTCGGTGCACACCACCAAGTCCTACCGGGTCACCCTGGACTCCCGCAAAATCGCCTACAAGCAGGTCACCCTGCCTGCCCTGATGACCCTGCACACCGGCGTGTGGACGTTCACCGAGACCGGCCCGGGCACCACCGAGGCCAGCTCGCAGCACACCGTGTCCATCAACACCGCCAACATCGCCAAGATCCTGGGCGAGCAGGCCACCGTCGCCGACGCCCGCGACTACGTGCACAGCGCGCTGAGCACCAACAGCCGCGCCACCCTGGGGCACGCCAAGGACTACGCGGAGCGGAAGCGCTGACATGGCCGCGCAGGACGCCGACCGCACCCGCCGGGCCGGCCCGGGCCGCACCGACGTGATGGACACCCAGGTCATCATCGTCGGTGCCGGACCCGTGGGGCTGCTGCTCACCGCCGAACTGTGCCTGCACGGCATCCAGGTGGCCGTCGTCGAGCAGCGCCACCGCCCCACCAAGGAGTCGCGGGCCTCCACCCTGCACGCCCGCACCATGGAGATCTTCGACAGCCGCGGCCTGCTCACCGACCTCGGCAGGGCCCCCACCGAACCGCGCGGCCACTTCGGCGGCCTGCCCCTTGACCTCACCCTGCCCGGCGCCTACCCCGGCCAGCACAAGGTGCCCCAGACCAAGACCGAGTCGATCCTGGAGGAGTGGGCCCTCTCGCTGGGCGCGGACATCCGCTGCGGCCACCGGCTGCAACTGCTCGACCTCACCCAGGACGGCGAGACGGTCGAGGCCGAAGCCGTCGGCCGCGACGGGAACCCCGTGCGGCTGCGCGGCCGCTACCTGGTGGCCTGCGACGGCCAGGACTCCACCGTGCGCCGCCTGACCGGCGCCGACTTCCCCGGCCGGGCGGCCGCCCGTGAACTGCTGCGCGCCGACGTCGAGGGCATCGACATCCCCGACCGGCGCTTCCAGCGGCTGCCGCGCGGCCTGGCCATCGCCGCCCGCCGCCCCGACGGGGTGACCCGGGTGATGGTCCACGAGTTCGGCGCAGCCGCCCGACAGCGCACCCGGCCACCCCGGTTCGAGGAGATGGCCGCCGCCTGGCAGCGGGTGACCGGCGAGGACATCAGCACCGGCACACCCCTGTGGGTCAACCACTTCGACGACGCCAACCGCCAGCTCGCCCAGTACCGGCACGGCCGCGTGCTGTACGCCGGGGACGCCGCCCACCGCCAGATGCCCATCGGCGGCCAGGCCCTCAACCTGGGTCTGCAGGACGCCTTCAACCTCGGCTGGAAACTCGCCGCCGTCCTGGCCGGCCACGCCCCCAAGGACCTGCTGGACACCTACCACCAGGAACGCCACGCCGTGGGCAGCGCCGTCCTGGCCAACATCCGCGCCCAGGCGATGCTGCTGCTGGGCAGCGGCGAAGTGGAGCCGCTGCGCACGATGCTGGCCGAGCTGCTGCCCCACGAACAGGTGCGCACCCGCCTCGCCGGGATGATCAGCGGCCTCGACATCCGCTACGCCGGCTGCGCATCCGGCCACCGGCTGGCCGGCCTGCGGCTGCCGCACGCCCGGCTGCGGGTGGGCAGCTCCACCTGCACCACCCTGGAACTGCTCCGGTCCGGGCGCGGGCTGCTGCTGGGCCTGGAGGGCCGGGTGCCGGCCGTGGGGGAGGGCTGGGCCGACCGCATCGACCTGGTCGCGGCCCGCCCGGAGCCGGGCGGCGGGCCCGGCGAGCTGGACCAGGTGAGCGCGGTGGCGGTGCGCCCGGACGGCTACGTCGTCTGGGCGCAGGACACCGACGCACAGCCCGCCGGCGGTGAGGATTTGGCGGCCGTCCTGGAGCGCTGGTTCGGCCGCCCCCGCTGACCTGCCGCCCGCCCCTCGCCCGCCGGCCACCGCCGTGCCGCACGAGCGCCATCGAGCCCGACCGACAGAGCAGATCCGAGCGAGGAGAGGCAGGACAATCATGGCAGGGACAGCGGTGGACACCGACGTCATCGTGGTCGGCGCCGGACCGACGGGGCTGATGCTCGCGGGCGAACTGCGCCTGGGCGGGGCCCGCGTCACCGTCGTCGAGCGCCTGGCCGAGCCGACCGGGCAGTCCCGGGGGCTGGGCTTCACCGCCCGCGCCATGGAGGTGTTCGACCAGCGCGGGCTGCTGCCCCGGTTCGGGCAGGGCCAGACCCTCGCGACCAGCCCCCTGGGCCACTTCGGCGGCGTGCAGTTCGACTACACCACGCTGGAGGACGCGCACTTCGGGGCCCGCGGCATCCCGCAGAACGAGACCGAGGCCGTCCTGGAGGCGTGGGCGCTGGAGCTCGGCGCGGACATCCGGCGCGGCTGGGACGTGCTGGGCCTGGCCGAGGGCTTCGTGGACGGCGACCACGTCGAGGCCACCGTCGCGACCCCGGACGGCACCCGGCAGCTGACCGCCGCCTACCTGGTGGGCTGCGACGGCGGGCAGAGCGGCATCCGCAGGGCGGCCGGCTTCGACTTTCCCGGACTGCCCGCCGGCCGCACCATGTTCCTGGCCGACGTCGTGGGCTGCGGACTCAAACCCCGCTTCCTGGGCGAGCGGCTGCCGCACGGCATGGTGATGGCGGCCCCGCTGAAGGAGGGCGTGGACCGCATCATCGTCTGCCCGCACGGCGTCCCGGCCCGCGACCGGGACGACGACGTCACCTTCGCCGAGGTCGCCGCGGCCTGGCAGCACATCACCGGCGAGGACATCAGCGGCGGCAGCGCCCAGTGGGTGAGCTCCTTCAGCGACGCCACCCGCCAGGCCGGCCAGTACCGGCGCGGCCGGGTGCTGCTGGCGGGCGACGCGGCACACATCCACCTGCCGGCCGGCGGGCAGGGACTGAGCACCGGCGTGCAGGACGCGGCCAACCTGGGCTGGAAACTGGCCGCCACGGTGCGCGGCACCGCCCCGGCCGCGCTCCTGGACACCTACCACCAGGAGCGGCACCCGGTCGGCAAGCGGCTGCTGATGAACACGCGCGCGCAGGGCATCGTCTTCCTGGGCGGCGAGCAGTCCGACCCGCTGCGCGCCCTGTTCACCGAACTCATCGAACACGACGAGGTCAAAAGACACTTGGCGGGCATCGTCAGCCACCTCGACATCCGCTACGACGTGAACACACCCGGCACGCCCGAGGCCCCCGGCACGTCGGGTGCACCCGGCACGCCCGACGCATCCGGCACCTCCGAGGCATCCGGCGCCCCTGCTCAGGACGCGGTGCCCCCCGCCCACCCCCTGCTCGGCCGCCGGCTGGCCAAGCGCCCGCTGACCGGCGCCGACGGCGAGAGCGACACGCTGCGCCTGCTGCACCCGGCGCGCGGCGTCCTGCTCGACCTGGCCGACGACGCCGGGGTCCGTGACATCGCCGCCCGCTGGGCCGGCCGCGTCGATGTGGTGACGGCCACCGCCAAGCCGGCGGAGGGCGCCAGTGACGTACTGGCCGGCCTGGACGCGGTGCTGGTGCGGCCCGACGGCCACGTGGTGTGGACCGGCGAGGGCTCGCCGGACGGCCTGGCCGACGCGCTGGGCCGGTGGTTCGGCGAGGACCGAGCCGCGTAGTGGCACCGTCCCCCGGGCCGGCCACGGCCGGCCGGCGGCGCGAGGAACCCACCGGCGAGGGACCCGCCGGTGAGGAGACCTCCGGCGAGGAGCCCGCCGGCGAGGCCCGTCAGGCCGTCCTGGACGGTGAGGTCCCTCAGGACTCCCCGGACGGCAGGGCCTCTCTGGTTGCCCCGGACGGCGAGGCCCCTCGGGTCACCTCAGGTGGTGAGGTCCCTCAGCCCGCCCTGGGCGGCAAGGCCCGTCAGCTCACCCCGGACGGCAAGGTCCGGCGGATCGTTCTGGACGCGGCCGGGCTCGCCCTGTCCGCCCTGGTGAGCGAACCCGCCGGCACCGCCCCGCGCGCGCTGGTCGTGGCGGTGCACGGGGGCGGTATGAGCGCCGGGTACTTCGACGGGGCGGCCCGCCCGGAGCTGTCCCTGCTGCGGCTCGGGGCGCGGCTGGGCTACACGGTGCTGGCGGTGGACCGCCCCGGCTACGGCCGGTCCGCCGCCGCGCTGCCCGGCGGGCTGCCGGTCGCCGAGCAGGTCCCGCTGCTGCGCGCGGCCGTCGCCGACTTCGCCCGCCGCCACCGGGTGGGCGCGGGCGTCTTCCTGCTGGCGCACTCCTTCGGCGGCAAGCTGGCCCTGTCGGCCGCCGCGCACGCGCGGCACGGCGACGGGCTGCTGGGCGTGGACGTCTCGGGCTGCGGCCGGCGGTACGCGCCGGGCGCCGAGGACGAGGTGCGCGGCAACCGTCCCGGAAGCCGGCGCCGGCACTGGGGGCCGCTGCGGCTGTATCCGCCGGGCACCTTCCGGGCCAGTACGGGCGTGGTGGCGCCGATGCCCGCGCGGGAGGCGGCCGACCTGGCGTCCTGGCCGGGCGCCTTCGACCGGCTCGCGGCCCGGGTGCGGGTGCCGGTGCGGCTCACCTTCGCCGAGCACGAGGGGTGGTGGCGCCAGGAGGACGGTGAACTGGCCGCCCTGGCGGCCGCTTTCACCGCCTCCCCGCGCGTCCTGCTGGAGCGCCAGCCGCAGGCGGGGCACAACATCAGCCTGGGCTGGGCGGCCCGCGCCTACCATCTGCGGGCCCTGGCGTTCCTGGAGGAGTGCCTGCCCCCGCCCGCCGCCACACCCCCCGGCCCCGGAAGCTGACCGGCCGCGCCCCCCCGATCAAGACGCTCGCCTGCGACCATGTGCCGACGCCAACTCGCAGGATCCAGGCAGCGATTGGGAGGTACCGATCTTGTCCGTCCCAGGGAGAAGGATCAAGCAGGCCGTGTCGGTCATCGGGACGTCGGTGGGACTCGCCTTGTCGCTGACCCTGGCGGCACCGGGAACGGCCGCCGCCGCCGAGAGCGCACCGCCCCTGGCCCGGTTCGCGAACTACGAGTACAAGCAGTGCATCGAGGAGAACTCCTACTTCAACCTGTGGGCCCAGGCCTGCGACAAGGACTACCACGTGCAGTACTGGTGGTGGAGCGGCGCCACCAACACCTCCTCGACACTCCAGAACTACGTCTGGGACCACTGCCTGGACAGCAACAAGGAACGGCACGTCTACACCGGCGGGTGCAACGGCGGGAACAACCAGCTGTGGCAGATCATCCAGCCCGCGCCGGCCAGCGCGGTCATGCTCCGGAACACCGCGACCCGCCTCTGCCTCTACCAGACCGCCGGCGGCCTCTACCGCACGGCCACGTGCGACCGCAACGACCGCACGCAGCGGTGGACCATCGGCTGAGCGTCCGCTGTCCGCCCCCGCCGTTTCGTCCCCGCCGGGACGAAACGGCGAAAGCGGCCGCTCAGGCGTCCAGGACCACGATGTCCAGTTCCTTGAGCCGCTCGGGCCCGGCCACCAGGTCGATGGCGGTGATCTTCCCGTCCTCGATGGTGAAGTTGAAGACCACGATCGGGCGCGTCTTGGACTGCCACACGGCGCCCACCGACCCGTCGATGAGCGCGATGCGGGCCGCTTCGGCGCCGCCGGAGAAGATGCTCGCCACGCCCTGGGCGCCCTCGGTCAGCGGCGCGGCCCCGATACGCACGGCCGTGTCGTCGGCGTGCATGGTGGCATCGGGGGCCAGCAGGGTCAGCAGCCGCTCGAACTCGCCGCTGCGCGCGGCGGTCAGGAACGCGTCCACGACCTTGTGCTGGCGCTGCAGGTCGGGCAGGGGAGAGGCACCGTGCACGCGCCGGCGGGCGCGGCTGGCCAGCTGCCGGGTGGCCGCCGGGCTGCGCCCGATGATCGCGGCGATGTCGGCGAACGGCACGGCGAAGGTGTCGTGCAGGACGAAGGCGAGCCGCTCGTCCGGGTCGAGCGTGTCCAGGACCACCAGCATCGCCAGCCCCACGGAGTCGGCCAGCACGGCCGCCTGCTCGGGGTCGGAGAGCTCCTCGGTGCGGGGCTCGCCCGAGGGTTCGGCGTGTTCGGCGAGGAACTCCTCGCGGCGGTTGCGGGCGCGGAGCATGTCCAGGCAGACCCGTCCCACCACCGTGGTGAGCCAGCCGTCGAGGTTCTCCACGCTGTCGGTCTCGCTGCGGTGCAGCCTGATCCAGGCCTCCTGCACGGCGTCCTCGGCCTCGTCGGACGAACCGAGCATGCGGTGGGCCACGGCCTGCAGCCGCGGACGCTTCTCTTCGAACGCGTGCGCCAACCGTTCGTTTTCCTGCATGACCACCGTCGTCCCCTTCGATCCCGGTCGGTGTGTGACAAACGCCTGTCACATCTTCGCGCTGCCGGGCGTCATAGCAGTGACGAACGGGACCACCCGCGTGTGACGGGATGCGGAAGCCGCCGGCCACGGAAGGCTCCGCGCCCCTGGTCGCGCTTGCTCCCGGATTCAGATCGGAGCTGTCGAGCACAGGCTCCCTGACCCTTTGCGAGCATTCATGACAACTCTACGTCGGCGACCAGCGACACACGGTGACGATCCGAGCGCCGGGGCCGGTTTCCTGACCCGTTACGCCCGAATGGTCAGCGGCCGCCGCTCCAAGTGGGCCGTGCTCGTCGTCTGGTTGGTGCTGATCATGGCGGGCGGCTCCCTGGCGGCCAAGCTGGGAGACGTCCAGGACAACGACCCCGAGACGTGGCTGCCCTCCAGCGCCCAGTCGACCCAGGCGGTGGAACTGGCGGAGAAGCACTTCGCCGACAAGGACAGCAGCACCGCCATCATCATCTACGCCCGCGGCGGCGGCCTCACCGACGCCGACCGGCAGAAGATCGCGGCGGACCGCACCGAGCTGGAGAACGACGTCGCGGTGGGCGACGTGCCCAAGCCCGAGGTCTCCGAGGACGGCAAGGCCGCCTTCCTCAGCTACCCGCTGCGCACCAGCCCCAGCGACAACGCGGTGCTCACCGACGCCGTGGACGAGTCCGAGGACATCGTCAAGGGCGGCGCGCCCGACGGCCTGGACGTCCGCGTCGCCGGCGAGGCCGGCAGCGTCCGCGACTTCGCCGAGGTCTACAGCGGCATGGACGGGGCGCTGCTGGGCGCGGCCCTGGGCGTGGTCGCGTTGCTGCTCCTGCTGACCTACCGCAGCCCCGTGCTGTGGATGGTGCCGCTGCTGACCGTGTTCCTGGCCAGCCAGGTCGCCAGCGGCGTGGTCTACCTGCTGGCCAAACACGCGGGCCTGCTCGTCAACGGGCTCAGCGCGTACATCCTGATGATCCTGTGCGTGGGCGTGGGCACCGACTACGCCCTGCTGCTCATCGCCCGCTACCGCGAGGAACTGCACCGCCACGCCGACCGGCACGAGGCGATGCAGATCGCCGTGGGCCGCTCGATGCCGGCGCTGGCGGCCTCCGCGGCCACCGTGGGCGTGGCCACGCTCTGCCTGGTCTTCGGCAGCATGAACTCCACCCAGGGCCTGGGCCCGGTGGTGGCCATCGGCATCGCGGTGGTCTTCCTCGCGATGACCTCGCTGCTGCCCGCCCTGCTGGTCATCCTGGGCCGCTGGACGTTCTGGCCCTTCGTGCCGCGCCACACCCCCGGCTACGACGCGAGCGTGGAGAAGGAACACGGCGCCTGGGCGCGCGTGGCGCAGGCCGTGGGCCGCAGGCCCCGCGTCGTCTGGGCCGCCTCCCTGGGAGTGCTGGCCGTCCTGGCCCTCGGCACCGCCACGGTGGAGACCGGCCAGACCCAGGCCGAGCAGTTCACCAAGACCGTCGACTCCGTGGAGGGCCAGCGGCTGCTGGCCGAGCACTTCCCCGCAGGATCCTCGGCGCCCGCCGACATCTATGTGCCCGCCGGCGCGGCCGGCCCCGCCCTGCAAACCGTCGAGGACGTCTCCGGCGTGGAGTCCGCGGCCACCGAGCGGACCGCGGGCGGCTGGACCCACCTGACGGCCGTGTTCGAGGACGCCCCGGACAGCGCGGCGGCCAAGGACACCGTCGAACGGCTGCGCACGGCCCTGGACCGGGCCGGGGGAGAGAGCGCGGACGCCGTCGTGGGCGGCCAGACCGCGATCGTGCTGGACACCTCCGACGCCCAGAAGGACGAGGAGATGCTGCTGATCCCGCTGATCCTCGCGGTCGTCCTGCTCATGCTGGTCCTGGTGCTGCGCGCGGTGGTCGCCCCGCTCGTCCTGCTGGCCTCGGTGGTGCTCTCCTACGCCTCCGCCGTCGGCGCGGCCTCCCTGCTCTTCCACGCCATCGACTACCCGCGCATCGACCGCGGGCTGCTGCTGATCGGCTTCCTGTTCCTGGTCGCTCTCGGGGTGGACTACACGATCTTCCTGATGGCCCGGGTCCGGGAGGAGGTCAAGTTGCGCGGCCACCGCGAGGGCACCCTGACCGGCCTCACGGTCACCGGCGGCGTCATCACCTCCGCGGGCGTGGTCCTCGCGGCCACCTTCTGCGTCCTGGCCGCGATCCCCACCGTGGGCTCGCTGCAGCAGGGCCTGCTCATCGCGATCGGCATCCTGCTGGACACCTTCCTGGTGCGCAGCCTGCTGATCCCCGCACTCTCCCTCGGCATCGGCCCGCGCATCTGGCGCCCGGGCCACCCCGAGGACGAGGCGCCGCCCGCCGGCGAGCGCCCCGCCCAGACCGCCCGCGTCGACGTCGGCACCTGACCGGCGCGCCGGACGGAAGGGCGCCGCGCCGGATTCCCCCGCGGCGCGGCGCCCGCCCCCGCCCGCACTGCCCGCCAGGTCCCCGCAGACCCGGTGACCTGCCGCTGTCACACATGTCCGCCCCCGTTCGTCATAGAAGTGACGCTGCCTGCCAGCGGCGTCGATGTGGATCGAAGAGAGGAAGAACCATGGAAGCGCGCCTGCAGAACCCGGCGATGATCCTTGACGCCACCCAGCCTGTGCAGGACATGTACAAGGCGATCTACTCCGGTGGGGTCCCCAAGGCGACCCTGGACCTGGTCCACCTGCGCGCGAGCCAGATCAACGGCTGCAGCCCCTGTGTGGACTCCGGAGCCCGTGGCGCCCGCAAGGCCGGCGAGACCGAGGAGCGGCTGTTCGCCGTCGCCGCCTGGCGGGAGACGAACTACTTCACCGACGCCGAGCGCGCCGCGCTGGAACTGGCCGAGGCCGCCACCCGGCTGGCCGACCGCACCGACCCGGTGCCGGACGACGTCTGGGAGCGCGCCAAGGCCCACTACGACGAGAAGGGCCTGGCGGCCCTGGTCATGATGATCGCCCTGAGCAACTTCTTCAACCGGCTGAACGTGACCACCCAGCAGGTGGCCGGCGCCTGGGGCTGACCGGACCGGGCACGGACACGGCTGAGGCCGGCCACCCCGAGCGGTGGGCCGGCCTCAGCCGTGTCCGTCTGCCGGCTCCGGCCCGGCTCAGCCCTCCTGGGCCGCCCGCCGGGCGCGCGCCCCCCTGGCCGGCACGAGATTGATGCGCCACGACACCCCGAACCGGTCGGTCAGCCACCCGAACCGGGCACTGAATTCATACCCGCCCGCCGGCATGATGACCTCACCCTTCTCGGAAAGCGCCGTGTAGAGACGATCGAATTCGCTTTCCGATTCGCACTGCACGTATATCGCGGTCGCGGGGGAGAACTCATACGAATCCCACGGCGCAAGATCGTATCCAACGGCCCCGGGCGGCGGCATGTTCGTGCACATGAACATTTGCCCATCGAGTGTAAAGACGGCGTGCTGCAGCGTTCCTTCCTCCCACCCCGGCTCCCCGGCCCTGGCCCGGATCATCCGGTGCACCTCGGAGTGGTCGAAGAGCGCGGTGTAGAACTCCAGCGCCTCCTCGGCCTGGCTCCTGAAGGTCAGGAACGTCATCAGTTTCGGCCCCGGCGTCGCAGGCATCGTGGCTGCTCCTGTTCGTGGTCGGTGTCCCCATCAGTGTCCCCGTCGGTTTCCCGGCACGACGGTATCGGCCGCCCGCCACTGTTCAACCGAGCATTTCTCCGGTTGAACAAAGCAGTCGAGTAATCCACCACCGAAGCTCATGGAGTGGTCGAGACCCCGTCGTAACGATGTGGGCGTCTCGAACCGACCCGAAGGGTGAGTGTTCCGTGAGCGAGAACGCATTACCGGCAGCAAAATCCGCCCGTTCCGAGCGGATCGCCGCGCGAACTCGCGGCGAGAACTGGAAGAAGCCCCCGCGCCGCATAGAAGCCTCGGAGTGCATCACCTGCGACAGCTGCCTGCGCAGCTGTCCCGAGGAGTTCGGCGCCATATTCGACCGCGGCCTCGACGTCATCATCATTCCCGAACTGTGCTCGGGCTGCCCCGCCTGCGTGCTCGAATGCCCCGTCGACTGCATCTACGTCGACGAGGACTGGGACCCCACCGACGCGAGCCTGTGGAGCCACATCGACCTGTCCTCGGGCGCCTCATGAGCGGGCCGGCCGAGCGCGAGAGCCGCCGCGCCGCCAACGCCAGAAAACGCGTCAGCCGCCGCCCCAGCAGGCTGGGCACCCCCGCGGGCACCGCGCCGGGACCCGACCGCGCCCGCGAGCCCGGCGCCGGCTTCCCCGGCCTCCTGGAGCGGGTCTGGGAACGCGCCCGCACCGCCGAGGACCTGCGCACCTGCGTGGACATCCTGCTCAGCCTCGACCGGCACGTGCCCCCCGAGGTCCAGCTGCGGGCGCTGAGCACCTCCGACGAAGCCGCCTTCTGGGCGCTGTGGCAGCTGACCTGGCGCACCCGGGCCCCCGCCGCCCCCGACCCCGGCACCGACCCGGCCCCCGACCTCATCGAAGCGGCCGACGAGGAGCCCGTGTTCATCGGCGAACTGGCGCTGGCCACCACCGGCCGGATCCTCCTGCGCGGCCCCGCCCAGGGCCCCCTGGACCGCCGCGACCTGGTCGGCGGCGTCGTGCGCGTGCCCTGGTCGCTGCAGGCCGCCCGCGCCTACCACGCCGAGCTGAACCGCGCCGCCGCCCGCAACGCCCACACCCTGGCCGACTGCCGCGCCTGGCTGGAGCGGCAGGGCGACAAGGGCCGCGACGCCCTGCTGGAACAGGCCAAGGAAGCGGCCCTGCGCACCGCCCCCTTCGTCCTCTACCAGGAGCACCGGCAGTACACCAACTTCCGCGAGCAGAACAGCCTCACCGGCAAGACCCTGTGGCCCGGCCACCCCGACTGCGTCCTGAGCAGCCTGCAGCAACTGCCCCTGGAACTGTGGTCGGACCACGACGTGCAGCTGGTGGCGGGCCTGACCCTGCTCATCCGCTCGGCCGGCTTCGGCCGCGTCGAGGAGGCCAACGGCACCCAGCTGAGCATCGACCACGTCGCCGCCATGCTGGAGCGCATCCGCCGCTCCTACAACAGCGTCCCCGGCGAACCGGTCGCCCCCGCCGCCTCGCACGGCATGGAGGACCTCCACACCCTCGCCGAAGCCCTGGGCGCACGCCGCCGCCAGGTGATCCGCCAGGCCCCCCTCTACCGCGAGATCCACGGCACCCTGATGCACAAGGTGGAACGCGTCGCCGCCCCCGCCCGGGGCGCCCGCCGGCTGGACGAGGACATCAGCCGGCGCCTGGCCGAACACCTCCCGCTGCACGGCACCACCCTGGACGAACTCGGGCACAGCGCCGCCGCCGCCCCGCAGTGGCTCGCCCGGCCGCACGGGCCCTACGCCACCGGTCTGGAAGCCCTCGTCCACGAGAGCGTGGCGGCCGTCGCCGCCGTCTTCGACGTCGACTTCGCCATGAGCCGCGGCATGCGCTCCCTGCCCGCCCTGATCGGCGCGCTGCGCGCGGAGAGCTGGGCGGAGATCTGCGGCTGGGACATCACCCACTACTTCTGCTGCGTGGTGCCCCGGCCCCGGGCCCGCACCCACTTCGGCGGCTCCACCGAGGCGGTGGCCGACGCGGCCTGGGCGATGTCCTCGCGCATGCAGTACAACTCCTGGCACTTCGTCCCCGGCAACCTGCCCCGCCACCCCGCCGTGGTGGCCCGCGACCACTTCGTGCCGCCCACCATCCCCGACATCGCGTTCTTCTCCGACCAGCACCACCACGGGCACGTCAGCAACAAGGTGCGCTTCTCCATCCGCGCCCCGCAGCCCGTGGAGGTGGCCGGGCGCACCTTCAACGGCTTCGTCGACCTGCGCCTGCTGCGCTGCGCGGGCACCGCCTTCACCGAACAGGACCTGCTCGCCGCCCACCGCGCCTCACGCTTCATCGCCCGCGCCACCACCCTGGCCGCCGAACTCGCCCTGGCCGGGGCGCCGGTGCAGGTCACCGCGTTCGACGCGGCCTGGCACTGGCGCACGATCACCGCCACCGGCCCGGCCCGCCCCGACCCCCTGGGCACCCCACGATGACCGCCCCCTCGATCGGCGAACTCACCGAACGCCTGCGCCGCAGGGAGACCACCGTCACCGAGCACGTCCAGCACGTGCTGAGCGCCGTGCGCGAACAGGACACGCTGGGCGCGTTCGTCACCGCCGCCGGCGAGCAGGCCCTCAAGGCCGCCGAAGCGGCCGACCGGCGCATCCGCGAACGCGGCACCGACGCCTGGCACGGGGCCCCGCTGCTGGGCGTCACGGTCTCGGTCAAGGACCTCCTGCAGACCCGCGACCTGCCCACCACCCGCGGCTCCCTGCTGACC
This sequence comes from Streptomyces sp. NPDC050732, assembly GCF_040654255.1. NCBI lineage: Bacteria > Bacillati > Actinomycetota > Actinomycetes > Kitasatosporales > Streptomycetaceae > Streptomyces > Streptomyces sp. NPDC050732. Next base: position 32,015 of record NZ_JBFAHP010000027.1, on the reverse strand, counting down.
AACCGGCGCCCCCAAAAGGACGCCCCGGCCGTCGCCCGGCTGCGCGCGGCCGGCGCCGTCATCATCGGCAAGACGACGACCTCCGAGTACGGCTGGAGCGCCGCCACCCTGGGCCGCCTCACCCCGCCCACCGCCAACCCCTACGCACCCCACCTCACCGCGGGCGGCTCCAGCGGCGGCGCCGCCGCGGCCGTGGCCACCGGCCTGGGCGAGGGCGCCCTGGCCACCGACGGGGCCGGCTCCATCCGCATCCCCGCCGCGTTCTGCGGCGTGGCCGGCTACAAACCCTCCTACGGCCGCGTCCCCTACGTCCCCAACGGCGTCGACCGCCTCGCCCACCAGGGCACCCTGGCCCGCACCGTCGCCGACGCGGCCGCCCTGGCCGCCGTCATCGCGGGCCCCCACCCCGCCGACCCCGACTCCGGCCTCGGCTCCATCGACCAGCCCTCCCCCCGCCCCTGCCGGCGCATCGGATGGATCGAGTACGAGGGCACCACCGACGAGATCCGCACGGTCAGCGAACAGGCGATGGCCGCCCTGGCCGGCCAGGGACACCGGATCGAGCGCATCGAGGTGCGCTGCGACGACCTCTACCCGGCCCTCGTGGACATCCTGGCCGCCGCCGAAGCCGCCGGCACCGCCCGCGAGGACGAAGAACACTGCGATGCGGGCCGCCTGGAAATCGTCCGCTACGGACGCTCCCTGAGCGGCACCGCCCTGATGCGCGCCGAAGAGGTCCGCCAGCAACTGCGCACCCGGCTGCGCGCGGTGATGCGCCGCCACGGCCTGCTGGCCATGGCCACCGTCCCCATCGAGCCGTTCGCCCGCGACGCCATCGCCCCGCCCTGGGCGGCCGACCCCCGCGACCTGCTCTGGCTGGCCTGGTCGCCCGCCTCCTACCCCTTCAACATGACCGGCCAGCCCGCGGTGACCCTCCCGGCCGGCCTCACCGGCTCCGGACTGCCGGCCGGCATCCAGCTCGTGGGACCCGTCGGCGCCGACGACCTGGTCCTGAGGGTGGCCCACCGCCTGGAGCGCGAGCTCGGGCCGCTGCCCCCGCCCCGCGCCCGGCACGCGCTCGTCCCCGCCACCGAAAGGACCCCCTGAACCATGTACACCCGGTCATGGCGCTCCATCTCCGCCCAGGACGCCGTCGGCACCCCCTCCTTCGTCGCCGACCACGGCCTGTGGAGCGAGGAACAGCTGGCCGCCGCCGAACAGATCGAGGCCGACCTCGCCCACCTCGACTTCGTCCGCCTGGTCTTCGCCGACCCGCACGGCCTGGCCCGCTCCAAGACACTGACCGCCGACACCTTCCGCTCCGTGCTGCGCAACGGCATGAACTTCAGCCCCGGACCCTTCCTCTTCGACACCGGACACGCCATCGCCGTCGACTTCCTGGGCGAGCCGGGCCTGGGCGTGGAAGAACTCGCCGGCGCCGGCAACTTCATCCTCGTACCCGACCCGCTGACCTTCCAGCTCCTGCCCGGCAGCCGGCCGCGCACCGCCTGGGTCATCGGCGACGAATACCTGCGCGAGGGCAGCGCCCACCCGCTGTCCGCCCGCGCCGTCCTGCGCCGCCTGGAAACCGCCTACCACACCCACGGCTACACGCCGGTGGTGGGCCTGGAAGTCGAGTGGTACCTCACCCGGCTGCTGGAGAGCGAGCCGGGCAACCGGGGCAACGGCTTCGGCCTGCAGGGCCCCGCCCCCCAGGTCGCCCCGCTGAACGCCGGCTACCAGTTCAACCTGGATGCCCGCTACGACTCCGTCGCCCACCTCACCGACCCCCTGGCGATGCACCTGAGCGCGCTGGGCCTGCCGCTGCGCTCCATGGAACACGAATCGGGCCCCGGCCAGGTCGAGTCCACCTTCAGCCCGATGTCCGCCCTGGACACCGCCGACGCGATGCTGCTGTTCCGCACCGCCACCAAACGCTGGTGCGCCCAGCGCGGCCACCACGCCTCCTTCATGTCCCAGCCGCGCCTGGACGCCTTCGACCCCAGCGGCTGGCACCTGCACCAGTCCGTCCTGGACACCGCCGAGGGACACAACCTCTTCGCCGCCGAAGGGCCCGCCGGCGGCCTGTCCCCGCAGGCCAAGGCCTACGCGGACGGCCTGCTGGCCTGGAGCCGGGAACTGTTCGTGCTCTCGGTGCCCACCGTCAACGGCTACCGCAGGCTCAACTCCCGCCACGCCCTGGCCCCCACCCGCATGGACTGGAGCACCGAGGACCGCAGCGTCATGCTCCGCGTGGTCGGCGGCGGCACCGGCGCCCACATCGAGAACCGCAGCGGCGAACCGTGCGCCAACCCCTACCTCGCCATCGCCGCCCAGCTCTTCGCCGGCCTGCAGGGCCTGACCGGCGCCACGGAGGCCGAGCGCGGCGAACAGCCCGCCCCGGCCGCCGCCCAGTACGTGCCGCAGTCCCTGGACGAAGCCCTGGACGCCTTCCGCACCGGACGCGCCGACCAGCTTCTGGGCCGCCCCCTCACCGCTTGCCTGACCAAACTCAAGGAGAGCGAACTGCGCCGCTACCAGACCTGGCGCGCCACCACCGGCACCGACGACACCCAGGTCACCGAATGGGAACAGCGCGAGTACTTCGAGGCCTACTGACCACCCGGAGAACAGAGGTCGTTGCATGATCGCCCGATACACCCTGCCCGAGATGGCGGATCTCTTCTCCGACGAGTCCCGCTACGCCACCTGGGTCCGCGTCGAGATCCTGGCCACCGAGGCCCAGGTCCGCCTGGGGCGCGTCCCGCAGGACGCCCTGACCGACATGCGCCGGGCCCCGGTGCCGCTCGCCCACCGCATCGCCGAGATCGAGAAGGACCGCGACCACGAGGTCCTGTCCTTCCTGGCCGCCTACTGCGAGAACATCCCCGAGTCCTCGGCCCGCTGGGTCCACCTGGGCATGACCAGCTACGACCTGGTGGACACCGCGCTCGGCCACACCCTGGCCCGCGCCGGCGACCTGCTTGCGGCGGCCGGCCGGCGCCTGCGCCGCACCCTGGTGACCCGGGCACTGGAGCACTTCGACACCCTGATGGTCGGCCGCACCCACGGCATCCACGCCGAGCCGACCACCTTCGGCCACAAACTCGCCGGCTACGCCTTCGCCGTCGACCGCTCCCTGCACCGGCTGGCAGCGGCCCGCCAGGCCATCGCGGTGGGCACCATCTCCGGCTCGGTGGGCACCTACGCGCTCATCGACCCCTACGTGGAGGAGTACGTGTGCCAGTCGCTGGGTCTGGGCATCGAGCCCGCGCCCAGCCAGGTCGTCGCCCGCGACCGGCACGCCCAACTGGTGCAGGCCGTCGCCGCCATGGGCGCCTGCGTCGAGCAGATCGCCCTGGAACTGCGGCTGCTGCAGCGCACCGAGGTCGCCGAGGTCGAGGAACAGCGCGCCCCCGCCTACCAGGGCTCCAGCGCCATGCCCCACAAACGCAACCCCACCACCAGCGAACGGCTGTGCGGCCTGGCCCGCCTGCTGCGCGGCTACGCCACCACCGCCCTCGAAGACGTCGCCCTGTGGCACGAACGGGACCTGGCCCACCAGTCGGTCGAGCGGGTCATCCTGCCCGACAGCCTGGCCGTCGCCCACTTCCAGGCCACCAAGGCCGAAGAGCTGGTGGCGAACCTGCGCGTGAACACCCAGGCGATGCGGGCCGCCCTGGAGCGCACGCACGGCCTCATCTACAGTTCGGCCGTCCTGGTGGAACTGCTCGGCGAGGGCACCGAGCGCGAGCACGCCTACCGCTCGGCGCAGACCGCCGCGAACCGCACGGCGGCCACCGGCACCCCCTTCACCGACACCCTGGCCCACGAGGGCGTCGAGCTGCGCCAGGAGCTGCGGCCCGAACGGTTCCTGGTCCATCACGACGTCATACGGCGGCGATTGGAGAAGCTCGATGAGCTGGAAGACTGAACGCGTCAACGGCCCCGACCTCGACCTGGACGACGTCCTGGCCGTCTACCACGACTCCGGACTGGGCGAGCGCCGGCCCGTCCAGGACCGCGAGCGGATGGCCGCGATGGTCCGCGAGGCCAACCTCGTCGTCGTCGCCCGGGAAGCGGACGGCACCCTCATCGGCATCGCCCGCAGCATCACCGACTTCTCCTACGTCACCTACCTCTCCGACATCGCCGTCATCCGCCGCCACCAGCGCTCGGGCGTGGGCACCGCCCTGCTGGAGGCGACCCGCCGCGAGGCCCCCGACGCCAAGGTGGTCCTCCTGTCGGCCCCCGCCGCCACCGGCTACTACCCGCACGTGGGCTTCACCCGGCACGACTCGGCCTGGGTCCTCAACCCCGGCCGGCCCCTCGCGGGGCCGCCCAGCCAGCCGTAACAACCGCCCACAGCCGCGCACTTGGGCCGCCGGGTGCGACACCGGCGGCCCGCCCGGGCACCGCACACTCCACGGGGGAGGCATGAGCCACATTCCGTCACCGGCACTGCTGGAGCCCTTCGCCCCCGTGCCCGAGGCCGCCCGGCCCACCCAGCCGGGCACCCCGGCAACGGCCCGGGCCCCCACCGGCCAGCGCATCCTGGTGGTGGACGGCGACAGCGCCCTGGCCGGCTCCCTCACCGCCCAGCTGCGCCGCCACGGCCACGACCCCATCGGCGTCCGGCACGGCAGCGCGGCCCTGCAGGCCTACGAGGACGTCGAACTGGTCCTCCTGGACCTCGACCTGCCCGACCTGGACGGCCTGGAGGTGTGCCGGGCGATCCGCGAGGTCAGCCGGGTCCCCATCATCATCGTCACCGCCCGCCAGTCCGAACTGGACTGCGTCCTCGGCCTGCACGCGGGCGCCGACGACTACGTCACCAAGCCCTACGGGCTGCGCGAACTCATGGCCCGCATCGAGGCGGTGATGCGCCGCACCCGCTGGCAGCCCGCCGCGGCCAGGGAACTGGACCACGGCCGGCTGCGCATCGACGTCGACTCCCGCCAGGTCACCGTGGACGACCGGCCCGTCGCCCTGACCCGCAAGGAGTTCGACCTGCTGTGCCTGCTGGCCTCCCAGCCCGACACGGTCATCCCGCGCAAGCAGCTCCTGCAGCAGGTGTGGGGCGACTCCTGGTCACGCCGCACCATCGACACCCACGTCAGCAGCCTGCGCGGCAAGCTCGGCGCCAGCGGCTGGGTCGTCACCGTGCGCGGGGTGGGCTTCAAGCTCGGCACCGGCTGAGCACCCCCGCACCGACCGCACCCTCCCGCAGCCCTCACCTCTACGCCCACGCCCCCGCCGGCAGCGGTGCCCACCAGCCCTGGAGACACCATGATCACCCGACGCAGAGCCCTGAGCGCCACGCTCGCCACCACCGGCGTAGCACTGACCGGCGCCGGCCTCACCCCGCTGCTCGCCGCCCACGCGCGCACCCGGCCCGCCCCCGGCACCGCCCCCGCACCGGCGGCCCCGGAGAAGTTCCGGCGCCCGATGCCCCTGCTGCCCGTCAAACAGCCCCACAGCCGCACCGGCAAAGCCGACGTGTACGTGATGACCATGCGGCCCGCCCGCGCCCGGATCCTGCCCGGCGCCCCCACCGACGTCCTCACCTACGACGGCCACTTCCCCGGACCGGTCATCAAGGCCCGCACCAACCGTCCCGTGCTGATCAGACAGCGCAACCGCCTCACCGTGCCGACCGCCGTCCACCTGCACGGCGCCGCGGTGCGCCCCGACAGCGACGGCGACCCGATGGACGTCATCGAACCCGGCAAGGACCGCCTCTACCACTACCCCAACCGGCAGCCGCACGCCCCGCTGTGGTTCCACGACCACGCCCACCACCTCGAAGCCGAGAACGTCTACCGCGGCCTGTCCGGCTGCTACCTGCTCACCGACCCCACCGAACGCGCCCTGCCGCTGCCCAAGGGACGCTACGAAGTCGTCATCGCCCTGCGCGACGCCCGCTTCGACGAACAGGGCCAACTCGCCTACGCCATGGGCGACCGCGGCCGCAACACCCTGCTGGCCAACGGCGTGCCCTACCCCTACTTCCAGGTCGCCGCCCGCAAATACCGGCTGCGCCTGCTCAACGCCTCCAACCAGCGCCGCTTCGAACTGCGCCTGGCCGACGGCACCCCGCTCGTCCAGATCGGCTCCGACGGCGGCCTGCTCACCGCCCCCCACACCACCGAGAGCATCGCGCTGTCCGCGGGCGAACGCGCCGACGTCATCGTCGACTTCTCCCGCTACCCCGTGGGCTCCGGCGTGGTGCTGACCAACACCACCGGCAGCGGGCCGGCCCAGGACATCGGCGAAGTACTGCGCTTCGACGTGGTGGAAACGGCCGCCGACCCCAGCGAGATACCCGACCGGCTGCGCACCCTGCCGCCGCTGCCCCGCCCCGACGCCGAACGCGAGGTGGTGCTGCGCATGGACGAGGGCGGCGAACACCCCGGCGCCTACATCGACGAGAAGGTGTACGACCCCCAGCGCGTCGACGCCCACGTCAAGTTCAACACCAGCGAGATCTGGACGGTCACCAACGCCAACGCCCGGGCCGAACACAACTTCCACCTGCACCTGGTGCAGTTCCGCATCCTGGAACGCGCCGGGCGGCCGCCAGGGCCGGGCGAGAGCGGACTGAAGGACACGATCTTCCTCGCCCCCGGCGAAACCGTGCGCCTCCAGGCCGTGTTCGACACCTACCGCGGCCACTACCTCTACCACTGCCACATGTTCGAGCACGGCGTGCGGGGCATGATGGCCACCATGCACATCAGATGACCCGCTCAGGCCACAAGGAGGAGCCCGTGGACGCGCCGACGGGCGAGGCCGAGGGGATACAGCGCGGCCCCCGGCCGCGCAGCGTACGCCTCGCGCTGATACCCCTGCTGCTCGCGATGCTGCCCTCCTCGCTGGGCACCACCATCGTGGCGACCTCGATGCCGACCATCGCCGGTGAACTCGGCGGCACCACCTACCTGTCCTGGGCCGTCACCTCCTACACCCTGGCCGCCGCGGCCTCCATCCCGCTGTGGGGCAAGCTCGGCGACATGTACGGGCGCAAGCGGTGGCTCGTCGTGGCCATGTCGGTGTTCCTGACCGGCTCCCTGCTGTGCGGGCTGAGCCAGGACATGACGGAGCTGATCGCCGCCCGCGCCCTGCAGGGGCTGGGCGGGGGAGGGCTCGCGGTCGGCGTCATGGCGGTCATCGGCGAACTGATCCCGCCCCGCGAACGCGGCCGCTACCAGGGCATGATCACCAGCGTCATGGTGTTCTCCATGATCGTCGGCCCGCTGGCCGGCGGCGCCATCACGGACTCGATCGGCTGGCGCTGGGCCTTCTGGGTCAACCTGCCCGTCGGCGCCCTGGCCCTGGCCCTGATCGCCCGCCTGGTGCGGGTGACCGGCCGGCGCCGCAAGGCGCACATCGACTACGTCGGCGCCCTCCTGCTGGTCGGGTGCATCGTCTCCTTCGTCCTGGTGGTCACCTGGGGCGGCGTCGAACACGCCTGGGACTCCCGGGTGATCGTCACCCTGGCCGCCCTGTCCGCCGCGGCCCTGGCCGGCTTCGTCCACGCCCAGTCCCGCGCCAGCGAACCGGTCCTGCCCCCGCACCTCTTCCGCCGCCGCAACTTCTCCCTCATGGCCGTCCTGAGCTTCACCAACGGCTTCGTGATGTTCGGCGCCGTCCTCTACCTCCCGCTCTACCAACAGGCCGTGCACGGCGTCTCCGCCACCGGCTCCGGCCTGCTCCTGCTGCCCATGCTCGCCGCCCTGGTCCTCGCCTCCCAGCTCTCGGGACGCACCGTCGCCCGCACCGGCCGCTACAAGATCTTCCAGCTCACCGGCTCCGCCGCCATGCTCACCGCCGCCCTGCTCCTCTCCCACCTGGGCACCGGCACATCCCGCCTGACCGCCGCGCTCTTCATGGCCCTGCTCGGCGCCGGCATGGGCTGTCTGGGACAGAACGTGATGACCGTCGCCCAGAACAGCGTCGGCCCCCAGGAAGTGGGCGTCGCCTCCGCCGCCATGACGCTCTTTCGCACCCTGGGCCAGTCGGTCGGCGTCGCCGTCATGGGCACCTTGTTCAACCACCGCGTACGCGAGGCGATGAGCGGGCACCACGGCACCGCCCCGGCCGACACCCGCCTGGACGCCGAAGGCCTGGACCGCCTGCCGGCCGGCCTGCGCACCCTCTACCAAAGCGCCGTCGCCCAGGGCGTCCAGGGCGCCTTCCTGCTGGCGTCGCTGGCCGCCGGCCTGGCCCTGGCCGCCGCGCTCCTGGTCCGCGAGGTCCCCCTGCGCACCACCCGCAAACAACCGCAGCAGCGCTGACAAAGAAGAGAGCCGGCGCCGCGGCCCGATCGGGGGCCGCGGCGCCGGCTCGCTGGTGCGCCGGCACGCTCAGCGCGGGCTCGCCTCCACGATCGAGATCGCCGCCGGCGTCTGCACCACGCGCTCCAGCTGGAAGCCGGCCTTGGCCAGCAGCTCGGCGTACTGGGCGCGGGTGCGCTCCTTGCCGCCGACCAGCAGCATCAGCCACAGGTCGACCAGCTTCCCCGAGTGCGGGCCGTTGACCTTGTCGGGGATGACCATCTCCATCACCAGCAGACGGCCGCCGGGCTTCATCGCCTTGCGGACGTTGCCCAGGATCTCCAGGGCCTGCGGCTCCGGCCAGTCGTGCAGGATGTGCTTGAGGACGTAGGCGTCACCGCCGGCGGGCACCGCGTCGAACAGGCCGGCCTCGGTGACCGTGCACCGGCCGGACACGCCCTGCTCCGCCAGGAAGGCGGCGGCACCGTTGGTGCCCACCCGCGGGTCGCACAGGATGCCGCGCGCCGCGGGCGTCTTCTTCAACACGCCGGCCAGCAGATCGCCCCGGCCGCCGCAGAAGTCGACCACGGTGCCGTAACGCGCGAAATCGTAGGCGGCCAGCAGCGGTTCGGTCTCCGTGCCCGACATCGCGCCCATGCCGTCGGTGAAGATCGCCCCGTACTCCGCGTTGGCCTCCAGATACTCGAAGGCGCCCATGCCGCGCAGCTTGGGCAGGCTCGGCTCACCGGTGCGCACCGCGTCGACCAGGTGGCCCCAGTCCTCCCAGTGGATGGGGTGACCCATCAGCCGGGCGATGCCGTACATGGACATCGGGGCGTCCTTGAGCAGCGCGCGGGCCATCGGCGTCAGCGCGAACCGCCCGTCCTTGTGCTCGGTGAAGATGCCGTAGGTCGCAAGGAGGCGCAGCAGCCGGTGCAGCGCCTCGGGGTCCGCGCCGGCCCGCTCGGCGATCTGCGCGGGCTTCAGCGGGCCGTCCACGAGGGTCTCTGCGACACGCAGTTCGGCGGCCACGTGGATGGCCTGGCTGACCATGGCGCCCTGGACGAGTTCGAGCAGCGCGAACGGCGGCGGTGCGAGTTTGCGCGTCAGGCTCTGCAGAGCGGCGCGCACGCTTTCCACGGCACGGACGACACGGGCGGGCGGCAGTGGCGGCATGACATTCCTCCGGCTGGACGGTTGCTGAGCGATGGCTGGACGGGTGCGTGGCGGATACGGACGGAAGGTGGGGGCGGTGGAAGGACGACGGGTGGTCACCTGCCTCGAAAGAGAAGGGACGGAAAAGGGGGGAGGGGGGGAAGCCCACAGGGGGCGGCCGGGGCCGCGTCAGTCCCGCAGCGCGCGGTCCACCAGCGCCCCCGCGGCACCGGTGTACTGCCGCGGATCGAGCAGGTCCGCCAGCTCCGGGCCGCTCACCACGCCCTTCAGGCGCGGCAGTTCGGCCAGCACCTCACCCAGCGGACGGCCCTCGGCCCGCGCCCGCTCCAGGGCCTGGCCCAGCAGCTCCTTGGCCGCGGCCCGGCCAAGGCGGGGCGCCAGATACGCCGACACGCGCTCCGAGACGACCTGACCGGCCGTCATGCCGAGGTTGGCGCGCATCCGCTCGGGGTGCACGGTCAGGCCCGCCGCCAGCTCGGCGGCCGCGTGGGCGGCGCCCCCGGTCAGCCGCAGGCACTCGCGCAGCGGCTGCCACTCGGCGTGCCACAGCCCCGCCGAACGCTCGTCCTCGGCGGGCAGGCACTGCACGAGGACGGAGCTCAGCGCGGGCACCTGGACCGCGGCCGAGCGGATCAGGGTGGCAAGGACGGGGTTGCGCTTGTGCGGCATCGCCGAGGACACGCCCCGGCCAGCCCCGCCGGGCTCGGCGACCTCACCGATCTCGGTACGGGCCATCACCTGCACGTCCACCGCCATCTTGCCCAGGGCGCCCGCGGTGTGCGCCAGGGCCGCCCCCAGGTCGGTGACCGGTGTGCGCAGGGCGTGCCAGGGCAGTGCCGGGCGGGCCAGGCCCGTCTCGGCGGCGAACGCCCCGGCCAGCTGCTCCACCACCTCCTCGGCGCTCACGCCCCCGGAGGCGGTGGCCTGCTCCGCGTACTGCAGGTAGCCCGCCAGCGTGCCGGCCGCGCCGCCCAGCGACACCACGAGCCCTTCGTCGGCGACGCGCTGCAGGCGCGCGGCCGCCTCCAGGACCAGCTGGCGCCAGCCGGCCGCCTTGAGGCCGAAGGTGGTGGGCACGGCGTGCAGGGCCAGGGTCCGCCCGGCCATCACCGTGTCGCGGTGCTCGGCCGCGAGACGGGCCAGGGAGGCGGCGGTGGCCCGCAGGTCGGCGACGATCAGCGGCAGGGCCCGCGCCGCCACCAGCATCGCGCCGGTGTCGAAGACGTCCTGGCTGGTGGAGCCGCGGTGCACATACTCGGCGGCCTCCGGCGCCTGCCGGGCGACCAGAGCGGTCAGCGCGGCCACCACGGCGACCACCGGGTTCGCCGTCTGCCGGGCGGCCAGAGCCAGTTCCCGTACGTCGAAGTGGCCGGCCCGGGCGGCGGCGGTGATCGCCTCGGCGGCCGCGGCGGGCACCGTGCCCAGGCGGGCCTGCGCCCGGGCCAGGGCCGCCTCCGCGTCCAGCATCGCCTGCAGCCAGGCCAGGTCCCCGACCGCGGCCTCGACCTCGGTGCCCACCCGGACCGGCGACAGCAGCCCGGCATCCGGCTGCACGGCGGGGGCGGACTCCGCCCGGTCGCTGCGTGTCGTCCTCACGGCTGCACCTCTCTCGCCTCGCGCGCCTGACGTACCTCTCGTCCTTCTCGTGCCTGTTGTGGCTGCCGTGGGCCGGGCGCCGCCGCCGCGCCCGGCTCCCCGTCCGGCCCCGGGCCCTCACCCGCATCCGGCGGGGCGGGCAGCGCCAGCACCGCGCCCGCGATGGCGTCAGAGTCCTCCAGCGTCACCGAGCCGACCCCGGGCCGGATCCCCGCGGCCGTCACCCAGTGCACCGACTCGGTGGGCACCCCGTACGCGAAGCGCCGCGGATGCGCCGCCCCCGCGCCGCTCAGCAGCCGGTACGAGCGCGTCACGGCCAGCCCGCCCGTCTCATAGCCCTGGACGCGGTAGGGGTGGCACTGCCCCGACTCCAGCAGCCGGCGCAGCAGCGGATCGGCCGTGCGGCGCAGGTCGATCTCGGGCAGCCGGGCCTCGATCAGCGCGGTGGCCCGCACCCGCACACCGGGGATCCGCGCCGAGCTCCCCACAAAGCCCGCCCCCGCACCCCCCTCACCGGTGGTGGTGGTGACGCGGATGCCGGGACAGGACACGTCCAGCACCCCGGCCTCCATGAGCGCGAGCATCTCCTCCACCCGCCCGGCGGGCGGGCCGATGGACAAGTACGCGTTCAGCGGCGTGTACCAGCCCTCCAGCTCGTCCCGGTGCGAGGCGGCCGCAAGACCGCCGTGGTCCACGGCCAGCCGGATCTCGTTGCGCAGATCACGCAGCACGTCCAGAGCGGCCTTCAGCGGCCCGCGCACATTGCCCCGGCGCGCCTCCCGGACGTCCCGCACCAGATAGGCCCGCAGCCAGGCCCGGAACTCCGCCGGGCCACCGAAGCAACGAGGCCCGTACGGACGGGCGACGACCTCCCAGTCCCAGCGCTCCTCCCGGCCGATCCCGGCGGCCGCCAGCACCCCCTCCTGCGCCCGCCCCGGCGCCGCGCGCAGGAACCGCGCCGCGAACCGGGCCACCGCCGCACGGTCCTCACCCCGCGCGGCCAGCAGCGCCTCGTAGTACACGCACTGCACCTCTGTGGAGATCAGCGGCCACAGGTCGTCGGCGAACCGCAGCGGCCCGCGGCCCGCCGCGCGCAGCGCCGCGACATGCTCGACGGTCAGCAGCCGCGGCCGGTAACGGCCATGGGCACCCTTCTCGTTGTCGCCGCGCGAGTGGTACGGGACGCCGCGCCGCGACCCGGCGTGCAGCCGCGGCTCACGCCCCGAGGGCCGGTAGACCAGCCGCCCCCCGACCCGCTCGAACGTGCCGCCCCTGCCGTGCGTGAACAGCGACATGTAGTCGAAGAAGTTCAGGCCGAGCCCGCGCAGCAGCACGTCCTGGCCCGGCGCGATACGCGACAGGTCCACATCGGCGGGGTTGGCCGGAGGCACATAGACCAGACCGTGCCGGGCGGCGAACTCGGCCAGCCGGCGCTCGTGTTCACCCGCGCGCACGGGCAGGTGCCCCTGCGCGAGCACCACCGCGGACAGCCCCCTCAGCCGCCTGCCGTCCTCAAGCACCACCACCTGCGCCCCGCCGCCCGGCCCCGCCGCCCCCGCCTCTTCCCCTTCCTCTTCTTCCAGGGCCACCGCCCGCACCCGGTGCACCCGGATCGCCACATGCGCCGGCGCGTTCGCCACGACCTGCTGGAACGCCCAGGTCAGATACCGCCCGTACAGGGCACGGGTGGGATAGGTGTCCGGCCCCAGCGCCCGGGCCTCGGCCAGCACGTCCTGGCCGCGGGGCGTGGCGGGACCGGGCGCCAGGGCGCCCCGGCCCAGCGCCCTGGCCCACTCATAGAGGCTGGGCCCCTCCTCCAGCGGGCCGCGGATACTGACACTGCCGTCGGTGTACACCGTCACCTGCGAGGCGACGGTGTTCATCAGCAGATGCGGCGACTGCGCGGGCCGCCACACCCGGCCCGCACCGGGCGGCTCGGGATCGACGACGTGCACGGTCACCCGGTCCCACAGCGGGGACTTGCGCTCCTGCGCGCAGACCCGTTCGAGCAGGGAGAACCCGCGCGGGCCGGCTCCGACCAGACACACCTCGGTGTGCCGGCCGCTCACCAAGGCGTTCCACCCGGCGCATCGCCGTGAACCAAGGGACCTGTGGGCATGGTCGCGTGCTCCTTGTCGCGGAGGGCATACCGGCCTGAGAGCAACCGCCGAGCGGTGCGCACCCACACTCCCGACGGGTTCAGGAGGCCTGCTCAACCAGCACTCGCGTCCCGGCGGAGGACCGCGTGAGCCAAGAAGGGCGATTCGGGGGAACAGCGCGGCACCCCGAAGCCCCGGCGCCAGCCCACAGGGCCCGTCCGGATCACCTACGAGGGGGAAAGCGCATTCTGCGGCCGAGAGCGCTCTCACGCGATTATCGGAACTCCGCCGGCAGGCGCGGGCGCAGGAATGCGTGAATGAGGACATGGCGCCGCGTCGGACGCCGATCCGTCCGGCACGGCGGACAGAACACAATCCCGCAGACCTTATTACACGTGCGTGCGGCGGGGGAGACCCCGTGTACGGAAGGACAGCGGAGGTATTACCTCCGCTTCAACCGGGGCCGTCCGCCCTGCCGCCAGGGAAGCACTTGCCGGACCCGGCAATGAGTCGACACAATTCCGCTGGCCCGTGAGCTATCGGTGGACGACGGCGAAAGCGACATCAGCGGGAAAGCTGAAAAGCGGTGGAGTATCTGCGGATCCGGGCCGCATCAGCGGCTGACCCACCCCACGGATCAGTGAGCAGAGAGAGGCTGTGAAGTCTGCCATGCCCCATGCACATGCGCTGCAGATCAGATTCGGTGCCGGCTCGCAAACGCGAAGCCGCCGGATTCTAGGAGGAATCTGTGAGGGTAAAGGTCCTCGGCCCGCTTGGTGCCGATGTTAATGGTGTGAATGTTGTGCCTACCGCAAGTAAGCCGCGGCAGATCCTGGCGCTTTTGGCCCTCTACCCGAGACGGGTCGTGCCGATCTCGACACTCATGGAGGAGATCTGGGGAGTCGACCTGCCCGCGAGCGCCATGACGACCCTCCAGACGTACATCCTCCAGCTGCGCCGGCGCCTGGGCACGGCCATGGGGCCGGACGCCCCGCGCAGCGCCAAGGACGTCCTGGTCACCCGGTACGGCGGATACCTCCTCCAGATCCCGCCCGAACAGGTCGACGTCCACGGCTACGAGCGCCTGGTGGCCGCCGGGCAGCGCGCCTTCGACAGCGGCGACGACCAGGCGGCCGCCACCCTCTTCCGGCGCGCCCTGGACCTGTGGGACGGGGCCGCGCTGGTCGACGTGCGGATGGGCTGCGTACTGGAGATCGAGGCCACCCGCCTGGAGGAGAGCCGCCTGGTCACCCTGGAGCGGCGGATCGACGCCGAGCTGCGCCTGGGCCGGCACTGTGAGTTCCTCGCGGAGCTGAGCGACCTGATCGCGCGGCACCCCCGGCACGAGGGCCTGCACGCACAGGCGATGGTGGCGCTGTACCGCTCGGGCCGGCAGGCCTCGGCCCTGGACGTCTACCAGAGCCTGCGGGCCCGCCTGATCGAGGACCTGGGGGTGGAGCCGTCGCCGCAGTTGCAGCGGCTTCATCAGGCGATCCTCACGGTCGACCCGCGCCTGGACGTGATCGCAGGCCCCCGGCCCTCGTCCACGTTCGACCGCTACGCGAGCTGAGCGGCAGGTACGCGGCACCGTCGGCGGCATCCACCGCCCCCGGGGAGCACGCCTTCCCGCGGGGGAGATGCCGCCGACATCACCCGCCACTCCCACGACCGCACCCGCACCCGCACCCGCACCCGCCACGGTCACCGTCAGAGGGCCATCGCCAGGGCCGGGTCATGCGGGCGGTTCGCGCGGCCCGACTGCGGAATTTCCTCAGTCGGGAGCCGGTCGGAGCCGGCCGGGAGCCTGCGGACACTGGCCGCAAGCCCGCAAGCACTGGCCGGGAGCCTGCAGGCACCGGCGCGAAAGCCTGCAGGCACCGGTCAACGGCGCGGGCACTAAGGGGAAGCCGGCGAGCACTCGTCGCAGACGAGCTCCATGCGCATCGCGATGCAGTTCCACTGCGCCGCGCACGCACGCGCCAGGGCGGCGATCTTCCGCGCCTGATGCGGCGGAGCCTGCAGCACCAGGCCGGGATCGGTCCTGCGGATGATGCGGGCCTCCAGCCAGCGGATCATCTCCCGGCCGTCGTTGCTGTACTTCAGGGCCGGGTCCCGCTTCAGCGATTCGAGCTGGGCGAGGGTGTCGACGAGCGAGCCCATCGCCTCCAGGCCGCTCTGCGGCGCCCGCGGCTTCACCGCCGCGCCGGGCCGCGGCCCTTCCTGACTGCACAACCGTTTCTGCGCGTCCCGGGCCGCGGGCACGGACATGCCCGCCGTCTCGGCGGTCTCCCGGGTCTCCCGCAGGACGATGTCCGGCTCTCCGGCCGGAATTCCGACGGATTTCTGCCGGCCTTTATGGGAATTGAGCGGCCGGACCCGGCCGTCGCGCCCCACCCTGAGGGGGGCCTGGGCAATCTGCCCGGCGAATTTCCGGCGTAACACCCCGACGGTCTTCCCGGAAAGCCCGGTCTTCACGGCGACCGCCCGGTCCGACCACTCGGGGAAACTCTCCAGGATCTTCATCGCCGACTTCTTGCGGTCGGAGAGAGCAAGCGCGAGGCCGTGCTTCAAGTTCAACTCGACGGCCAGGAGAAACGCTTCCCGGTTCGATCCCTCGAAGAAGCGGACCTCAATGGTCTCCCGGCCGTTCAGCCGCGCCACGTGCAACCGGTGCATTCCGTCGATGACCTTCATGGTCGAACGGTGCACGATGATCGGCGGAAGTTTATCGGGGCAGGCGGCCAGAGTGCGCACATGGTCCTGGTCGACACCGGCCAGCCGAGGGGAATCCGCATCGCGGAGCAGGTGGATCGGAATCTGGATGATTGAATCAGAGACTTCGGTCGAGTGGCCGGGCCCGACGGGCCGACAGAACTGATCTTTAGGAAGTTCCCCCCCAGGGGTGGTCTCCCCTGGCATTCCGATCATCACGCTGCTTCTCCTCCCCCGGACCGAAGCGCATAACGCGGCGAGAGTATCATGAGATTCCGCCATGAACAGAGAAGTCTCCGGGATTTCATGCAATTGCGTTATGCCCCTTTTTTCCGGAGAAGGTCTGCGGCGGCAGAGGCCCCCCGCGATCACCGGGACAGCGGCGGGGCACCCCGCGAGCACCCCTCGCCCGCCACCTCCACTGACCCTCGGGACGCCGACGAGCAGGGCCAACACCCCCGAACCACCCCCGCCACCCCACTCCGACCCTCCCGCCCCCGCAGCCGGCCCCTTCCCCCTGTCCGGCCCTGCGGCCGCCGACCCCCGCGCCCCCACACATTCAGCCATGTGACGCTCATCCCGGGAGTCGCTCTCCGGCGTACGTGTTTGTGAACCGCGAAGCCGGGCGGGCGCCAACGGCGGCAGGATCATGGGCCCAGCCGCGGGCGAACTCGCCTGAGTGCGGCGGGAGTTGACGCTCGGTGAGGGGCCCGGCCCCGTGAACCCGGGCCTGGCCCGACCCGTTTCCGCCCCGCGGGGCGAGATCGACGCCAGGGACGCCACACGTACGCACTCGGTACGCGAAATGTGCGCTTCCGGATAGGGTTGAGCAGGAGGTGCTTCATGTCTGAGCTGTTCGACGCGGTCGATGCGCTGGTCGCGTCCCGCTCCCCGCTGCCGCCGCCGGCGGAGCGCAAGCGGCTGCGCCAGGCGCATGGCCTGACGCTGGATGAGGTGGCCGCGGCGCTGCAGGTGCGGCGTGCGACAGTCAGCGGCTGGGAGGCCGGCAGGACCGAGCCCAGGCCGCCGGAGCGCGACGCTTATGCGCGGTTGCTCGTGCAGCTCACGAAGCTCTACCCCGCCCCCGCCAACCTCGCCCCCGCCAATCCCGCCCCCGCCAGTCCTGCCGTATCCGAGCGGGACATGCCGGTGCCCGAGGCATGCACCAGCGAGCCCACTCCCACCCCCACTCCCACCCCCACTCCCACCCCCACCCCAACTCCTGCGCCTGCCCCGGTCCCTGCTGCGGAAGCCCGGACCCCGGCCGCAGCGCAGGCCGCCGAGGCCGGAGCCGGGGCCGCGGCCATGACCGCAACCGCAACCGCGACCGCAACGGAAACCGCAACCGAGAACGCCCCCCGGGTGACCGCACCCCGCGCGCCGCGTACCACCAGGTCCTCGTCGACGTCGCGCCGTCCGGGTGCGAAGAAGGCGGCCCCGGCCGGTCCTCCGTCGGGCGGCGCCGACCCGCGGTTCGAGAGCGGCCCGCTGGCGGTCGTCGACGTCGAGAACGGGCAGGTACTGGCGTACTGCACCGGCGGCCTGGTCCTGGACGTACCCGCCAAATCGATCCCGGCCCTGGTGGACTGGACGCTGCGCGAGGCGAAGCTCGGTCAGCCCAAGCTCGCCGGGCCCGGCAAGGACGCCGACCCGCTGCTCGTGCTGACCGAGGCCGCCCTGGAGCGCTACGGCCTCCCGGTCACCCTCACCGAGCAGGAGCGGATCGCCGGACGCATCCCCGAGGGCCACAAGGTCATCAAGCAGCTGACCCGTGCCGACTGGCAGCTGACCAAGCGCGGCTTCGGACCGTGGGCGCGGATCTACCGCCCCGCGCAGGGTGCGGAGCGGGTCTGCGTGCAACTGTGCGTCCCGTCGTGGGACGCGCTGGACACCCGGCACTGGGGCGAGGCCGGACAGCTTCCGCCGGCCGAACTCGCCCGCGTCCTGGGCGTGTACGCCTCCCGTGTGCTGACCCCGCGCGGCTCCACCGCCGTGACCGGCCTGGAGCTGATGACCGCCCTGCACCCACCGACCCGCGCCTCCGAGCCGGACGCCGACGGCAAGCGGCACTCCGAGCACAACCCCGGCAGCCTGGGCAAGGGCCCGGTCGACCCGGCACCGTGCGAGGCCCCCGACGGCCACCCCGTTCTCAAGGACCTGCCCCGCTTCCACGTGCGCGGCCCGGCGGAGAAGCTGTTCGAGGAGGCATACGACTGGGCGCGCCCGCTGACCGATGCCGAGTGCACCCTGCGACACCTGGTCGGCATCGACGTCAACATGGCCTTCGCCGCCGGCGCCAACGGCCTGCCCGTCGGCCTGGGCGCGCCCACGCACGTCACGAACCCGGTCTTCGACCCGAAGCTGCCCGGCAGTTGGCTGGTGGACCTCTCCCATGTCGACCTGTCGAAGGTGAAGGTCGGCAAGGACAAGTGGGCGGACCTGGAGGCGAGTCTGCTGCCCAGCCCGTTCACCCCGAAGGGCGAGCAGCCGACGGGGCCGGCCTGGTACGCGACGCCGACCGTCGCCTACGCGGTGGAGCTCGGTTACGACGTCGCGCCGATCGAGGCGTACGTCCGCCACGACAACGGACGCTACCTGGACGCCTGGTACAACCGGCTGCGTGACGCCTACCTCGCCACGATGGCCGACCTGGGCGTTCACGCGGACATGGAGCCAGGGGCCTTCCTCGCGGCGATGGCCGGCTACCGGGAACGCGACCCGGGGCTGGCGGTCGTGGTCTCGGCCATCAAGGCGACGGTCAAGGGCGGCCTGGGCAAACTCCGTGAGCGCCCGCGCGGTGAGGGCTGGCGGCCGGGCGAGCCGTGGCGGGCCCTGTCCCGCCCGACATGGCGGCCGGACATCCGCGCGGCGGTCATCTCCCGCACCCGGATCAACCTGCACCGCAAAATCGTCAAACACGCGGCGTTCACCGGACAGTACCCGGTCGCGGTCCTGTCCGACTGCGTCGTCTACGCGGCGGGCGGCGAAAGCCCGCTGGACTTCCTGCCCTACCGGGAGGGCAAGCCGCTGCCCGGCGGCTTCAAACTCGGCGTCAACCCCGGCCTGGTCAAACACGAGGGCACCCAGCCCGTGCTGTGGGGCGAAGAGATCCGCGACCGGTTCGGCGCCCCGGAGCTCAACCTCGCCCGGTACATCAAGGACGGGCAGGTCACGGAGAAGGACAACGGGGAGTAGCGGGCGATGAGCATGTTCGGGGAGGGCCTGGAGCAGGCGGTGCAGCGGGCGTTCACGCGCCCGGTCCCGAAGTCGGCAGGCGCGCGGATGCGGTACCTGGTCAAGCAGCTCAAGGGCACCCGGGCCGCCGCCCAGCTGCTGCGCGTCTCCCAGCGCACCGTCGAGCGGTATGTGAAGGACCAGATCAAAAAGCCCCGCCCGGACCTCGCCGCCCGCCTGGAGCGCGAGGTGAAGGCCCGGTGGCAGCCGCACATCCGCGCCAGGGCCAAGGAGAAGGCGGCGACCACCGGCGGCATCGTCATCGACACCCGCGCCCGCATGGGCTACACCGCGCCGATCGGGTCGACGGACCAGGACCGTATCCGGCACCTGACCGTCGCCCTGCCCCCGCAGTACGCCGCCCGCCTCTTCGAGGCCCAGGAGCAGGGCGCCGACGACGCCCGCCTCCAGGAGATCGCGGCCGAAGCTCTCAGGGAGGTCTACTTCCAGGACGGCGGCCGCCGCGCCGGCAGCCTGGAGGAGGTGCGGTTCACGGACGTGGAGCACCTGGAGTTCGAGCTGTAGCAGCCGAACTGCGGCGGGCCGCGCCCCGAACAGCTGTGACGTGGCGCTTCAGTCGGCCGTTCAGCGGTCAGCGGTCAACGGTTCAGCTGGCCGGGTGGGCGCTGTTGTCGTCCCGCCGCAGGCGTGCGCTGTGGCGCCGGCTCAGGTGCCGGTTGCTCTCGCTGAGCGGGGTCGGCCGCGCAGGGCAGGCAGCCGGGCGCGGTCGTCCGCGCCGGCGCTGCTCGCTCATCGGCACCTCAGGTTCCGGCTCTTCCCGCCGGAAACGGCGGAGCCTCCGCTGGAGCGGCAGTCGGCCGACGCCGGGGGGAGGGCGGGGCAGCCGGTCCCCGGCCAGGTGGCCCGGGTCGCGCGGTGCCCGGCGCTGTCGTAGACAGGAGCAATGAGCGAGGAGAAGGCGTCATGGCATCCGGGCGAGATCGTGCCCGCCAGCGGCATCTACGAATGTGACTGCGGCGCAGAGCACCACTGGAGCACCGACGTGAAGGGGCACCGCTTTCCCCCTCCGCCGCCAGGCTGCTCCGGCGAGTCCTGGCAGCTGCAGAAGCCGGCACACCCCGAGAGCTGAGTCGGCGAGGAGAGCTGAGGCAGCGACGCGTCGCCAGAACGGAACCCGCGCCCGAGCCGGCCGGCCAGCCCCGCGCCGCAGCAGCGGGACGGGGGATGCCCCGAGCGCGGCCGGGCAGCACGGCCGGGCAGTACGACCTGAAGGCAGAGCTGGACCGGCGGCTGGACCGGCGGCTGGGCCGGCGACCAGCAGGCCGCCCAACCCGCGCCCGAGCGCCCCGACGGCGCCATCGTGGCCACGGCCCTTCGGCCTGGATCTGGCCCCGCAGCCGAGGCGGGCCGAAACCGCGTGCGGGGCGGTTTCGGCCCGCCGGTGCTCGTTACAGCCCCAGCTGTTCAGCGGCGAGGGCCGTGCCGCGGACCCGGGCCTCGATCTTGGCGAAGGCGAGGTCGCGTGAGGTGGAGGTGTCGTCGGCGAAGGGGGAGAAGCCGCAGTCGTCGCACGTGCCCAGCTGCCCGACCGGAATGTGTTGCGCCGCGAGCAGGATGCGCGCGCACACCTCCTCGGGGGTCTCGACGCGTGGATCGATGGGGTCGGTCACGCCGACGAACACCCGTACGCCGGGCCGGAGTTGGGAGGCGACGACGTCGAGTACGCGCTCGGGGTCGGCCTCGCTGGCGAGCTGGAGGTAGAAGTTGCCGGCCTGGAGCCGGAAGAGGTGGGGCAGCAGCGAGGTGTAGTCGACGTCGAGGCTGTGGGTGGAGTCGTGGTCCCCGCCGGGACAGGTGTGGATGCCGATCCGGGCCCGCTCGGCGTCGGTGAAGCGCTCCAGGACCTGGTTGTTGAGGTCGATGAAATCGTTGAGGAGGGCGCCGCTGGGATCCAGTTTGAGGGATAACCGGCCCTCGGTGAAGTCGAGTTGCACGACATGCGCGCCCGCCTCCAGGCATCCTCGGATGTCGGCCTCGGCCTCGTTGACGAGGTCGGCCAGGAATGCCTCGCGCGAGTAGCCCGCGATGGCCTCGGACGGGTAGAGCAGACTGAGGGCGGAGGGGGCGATGACGGCCTGCTTGACGGGCTTGTCGGTGTGGCGTCGGGCGTCGCGCAGGTAGGTGTCGGCACGGACCTGGTAGCGGAAGGGGCCGGCCGTCAGGCAGGGCAGTTGCCGGGTGTGCCCGTCGGCGAAGGGGATGACCGCACCGTCGGATGCGAGCGTGCTCAGGCCGCTGAGCGGGTAGGTGGCGAAGCTCGGCTTGGACTGCTCGCCGTCGACGAGGACGGGACAGCCGATGCGCTCCAGACGCGCCAACGTGTCGGCGGCGGCCTGGTCCTGCAACTTCGCCAAGTCGCTGTCGGAGAGCCGGCCTTGGGCGTGCTGGGCGAGGGCTTCCAGCAGGGCGGGCGGACGGGGGATGCTGCCGATGGGCTCGGTGGGGATGCTCATGATGGGAACGTACGCCGCGTTGACTGCCGTGGGAACGGGGGAAGATTGCTGTACCCCGGACGGGTGACGAGAGCGCTCGGTAGACGGCCGGTGAACTCCTCGACGAGCCCGGCGCGGATCAGCGAGCGCCGGGCAGGCGGGGCTCGGGGCGGTGGGTGGTCGAGGAGGCCGGCAACCAGTCGACCGGCTACTGTCCGGACGTCGACCGTCCGGTTTTACGCACGAGGTGGTCTTCCGCCGCCGCCGCTGCCGCTCCTGCCGGGAGCTCAACATCGTCTTGTGCGGCGAGGATCTGCCGCGGAAGTGGAACGTCAGGGAGCCAGGGTGAGTCAGACAGCGAGGATCGCATCGCGTTGCGAGTGCGGCAGCATGGCGGTGCGGCAGGTGAACCAGTTCCTCCTTCGCGATGAGTTGTGGTGGGACTCGGAGTTCTCTTGCGGCTCCTGCGGTGCCTATATGTGTGAGCATGCTGGTCCAGAACCAGCACCCGAGGAGGTCCGGGAGGCTCTGCTCGCCGCGCACGGGCCCAGCAGGCTGCGGCTGGTCGGTTCGGTTCCCAGCCTCGTTCCGGC
Source organism: Streptomyces sp. NPDC050732 (assembly GCF_040654255.1). NCBI lineage: Bacteria > Bacillati > Actinomycetota > Actinomycetes > Kitasatosporales > Streptomycetaceae > Streptomyces > Streptomyces sp. NPDC050732. The sequence continues at coordinate 9,876 of NZ_JBFAHP010000027.1, read as the reverse complement.
TCTGAAGGTTCTTCGGGAGGTCTCAGAGGCCTCCCTGCCGCAGGCTCGCGAGCTGGTCAGGAAACTGAGCCACGAGGGCCTGGTGGGGACATTGCCGGAGATGGAGTTCCTGAAGGCCCGGCTGCAGCTGCGCGGAGTACACGCCGACCTCGATCGGTAGCTGTCCCACAGGGACCTGCCCTATCAACGCTCCGCTCAACTGGCCACCCGCAGCGCGCGGTCACGAACAGCCCGCGAGCCCCGGCCAGGAGATCGTTCTGTCTAGAGTTGAGGCCGACCATGGTGCCGAGGGGGCTGAAGGCCGCAGGTGGCGCTGACCGGCGGAGGCCGACTGGGAAGCGCATCGCCCTGCGGTTTTCGGGACGGCCTACCGGGTCCTGGGTCTGTGTGTGACGACGGTCAGGGGTCCCGCTTCGCAGAGCAGAGCAGAGCACGTGCTCGGGTAGGGGAGGCGGTGCCCACCGGAGCTGGTTACGTGACTGCTGCAACTCGTCGCTGCACCTCGCCGACCAGGACGTGACGGGTACGGGTACGTACCCGTATCATTAGGTGGTCGAAAGGAGCGCGAAGATGTCCGATGCCAATGTCCGGATCCCTGAGGAGGCCAAGGAGCGGTTGGCCGCCATCGCGGCTGCCGAGGGGTTGTCGTTGCGGGCCTACCTGGCACGCCTGGCCGACACGCTCCTGACCCCGCAGGAGCGTGCCGAGCGTGCCGAGCAGGCCCGCGCCGCGCTGCAGCAGTGGAACGGGTATGCCCCGAGCGTGGCCGAGCAGCACGACCTGGACGCAGAGCTGGACCGGCGGCTGGCGGAGGTGGCCGGACGGTGAGCGAGATGCACATCGTCCTGGACGAGTCGGCCATGGCCGCGGCCGGTGCCGGGAACGTTCTCGCCTCCCGGCTGATCCACCGCGCGCATGCCGAGGCGGGCTGGTTCCTGTACGCCCCCACCTGCGTCCTGGTCGAAGCAGACCGGGCGAGGCCCGGCACGGCCGAGCACCTGGCCGCACTGCCCGGCATCACCGTCCTGGATCTGGACCTGCCCGCAGCGCTCGCGGTGGCGCGACAGCGGACCTGGGCCGACGCCCACACCGAGCATGCCGCCCAGCCCACGCCCGAACGCCCGGACGGCGCCATCGTGGCCACGGCCCTTCCCGGGCAGTGGGAGGGGCGGCCGGTCCGCGTCCTGGATCTCACCCCGTAGCCGCACTCCAGCGCTGGTAAGTGCCGACAAGGACGTCGTCGAGCGCTGATCGGCGCCCGCCCCGGGGAGGGGGCAGGGTCGCCCTGCCCGCCTCCTGGGCCGGCGCATGGACAACGGGCTCGCTCACGGGACGACATCAAGCAGTTCCGCGAAGACTATGCGGGCGGTGGAGTGCTGCCGGACGGGCCCCGGTACGGCCCGTACTGGCTGCGGTTGATCACTACCGCCCCGGGGCCCGCTGCGGAGACGCCCCGGCGACTCAGTGAGTGAACGCTGGAGGCATGCAACCGGTCTCGGGATAAGGGCCGTTGACCTCGGCCGACACCCGGTCTTCAGTGATAGTGCCGGTGATGCAGGCTGTACCCCTGAGCCAGACGCCATAAGAGCTGCCTTCGCTCGCATTTGCACGGGCGGCTGACAGGTCTTCGACGGTGACGGGAGCGGGGGCTGCCAGCGGTGTGAGTGCGGCCCGCACCTCTGCGGGACTGGTCCTGCCGCGCCGGCGCAGCTCACCAAGGGCCCGCTTGATCTCGGTGGCCTTCTGCCTGGCCCGCCTCTCATCCCGCGGACTCATCTCGCCGGGCCGCCGAGCCCGCTGATTGTCAGCGTAATTCGGCGGAGTCTCGGGATGGGTCAGGTCTGTGCCGGGGGTACCGGGGTCGGAGCGTCTTGTCGGATGGGTGCCGTTGAGGTTGCTGAACAGATCGTCCGCGCTCTGCCCGCAACCTGTCAGAAGGGTGACGGCGATGACGGTGACAGCGGCAGGCTTCCAGGTGGACATGGTGCGATCCTGCGCTTCCCGCGCCAGGGCGGCATGAGTACCGGTACTCACTTCTGATGGCCGAGCTCAGTCCCAGACACTTTTCCCTTCATCATCGCCCGGCCCGCTCCCGTGGCGCCGCGGGGCGTCGCCGGTGCCGCGGTCGCGTACGTACAGGAGAAGGAACGAGCAGATGCCCGCGGCTCCCGCCACGATGCACACCACCTCGGTGACGTCTGTGCCGAACAGCTCCATGAGGTGCCGGTCGCCCGCAACGAGGGCCAGGACTTGGCCGAGCACCACGAGGAGCCCGCCGAGCAGGAAGGCGATGAGCAGGACGCGGGTCGCGTCCAGGAGGAAGGCACGGATGCGGTGACGGACGTAGTGACGGAGGTAGTGACGGATGGACTGCATGAGTTCTCCGTTCTCTGCTGTGCGGCGGCTCAGCCAGCTCAGCCAGCTCAGTTGGCTCAGCCGGGTCAGCCCGGAATCCACAGCACGCCCACCGCCATCAGGACCCCGAACACATAGGTCGGCAGCAGGTAGTAGAGGGCGACGGGCACGAAGATGCGGGCCGGGTTGATGTCGGCGATGCCGGCGGCCACGTACAGCGGCGCGGCGCCCGGCGGCGAACACCCCTCCGAGGAGGCCCAGACGATGACCGACGCGAAGGCGACGTGCGCGGGGACGCCCGCGGCGGTGAGTGCGGCGAACGCGACGGGGCCGACGGCCGACAGTGTGGCTGGAGCAGGATTCCGATTTCGGGCCGGCCACCCTCAGGGGCGTGAGGTGGTTGCAGAGCTGTGCACGCATCGAAGTCGACGGTGACGTCGGCCGCGACACCTGGCGGGCCCTGCGCACCAGTTCCTGCTGACCCGGAACGAAAGGTTGTCACGCACGGTTCCGTGGAAGCCCGGGGGGAGCCGATTCCCCCGGGCGACCCGCTTCCGCTTCCCCCCGGGCGACCGATGCAGATCACCGCCAGGAACGGCTCCTCGCCGCAGCCCGAGGACCATGCCGGCCTGCCGTAGTCTGCGTCACCATGATGCGCGCTTGGATCTTGCCGATGCTGCTCGTGCTCTGCGGCGGCGCCGTCGCGACCGGGCCGGCCTTCAACGGGAACTCCGGCACAGCCGCGGCACTCCTGCTGGCGTTCCTGGTACTCGCGGGCGTGCACTCACCCCTGGTCTTCCCGAAGCCGATCGGCGCGCGGGAAGCACAACGCCGCAGCGCGGTCGACGGGCGGCCGGTCGTCTTCTGGCGGCCGGGCTGCAAGTACTGCATACGACTGCGCATCCGGCTGGGCCGCGACGCCCGCCGACTGCACTGGGTCGACATCTGGCGGGACCCAGCAGCAGCCGCAGCGGTCAGGGCGGCCAACAACGGCAGTGAGACCGTGCCGACCATCGTCGTGGCGGGCCGACCACACACCAACCCCCACCCCGAGTGGGTACGCGGACAGCTCCCCCCTGCCGTGTGACCCCGCCGACTCGCAGTACTTCCCGCTCGGCACGAACGGCAAGTCGGCCATCACCCTGGAGGGGCCGGGCCAGTCCGGCATCAAGGCACGCATGCGCTCCACGTACGTCAACGGCGCGTCCGGCGACAACGTGAACTCCACGACCCACGGCGCCTGGAAATACCTTACTGGCCCAACTAGCCCCGACACGGCACCAGTTCGCCCTACGAACCGCCACGGCCCGTAGGGCGAACTGCGTTCGTTCAGTTCGTTCAGTTGGTGGGCACACGGTCCAGGAACCCGTGCACGGCACGGATCCGCCCGTCCTCGGCCAGCGTGATGACGTCGAACCCGGCGACGGGCGCGGACCCGTCCGCCGGCGACACGAGCTCCCAGGTGAAGCGCGCGATGTCGTGATGCCCGTCGACCGTGCCGGTCCGGCGGAACTCGAAGCCGGGGAACTGCTCGTGGGCCCCGTTGATCACAGCGGCGACGCCCTCGTGCCCGCAGACGTCGGCCAGCGGATCCGTGTAACTGCCGTCCTCGGTCCAGGCGGCGGCCACGGCCTTGCCGATGTTCTCGGCGCCCTCCACGTTCCACGCCTCGAAGTAGCGGGCGACGGCGGTCTCGTACACGGCGGTGTCATGTGCGGTCATGGCGGATCAGCCTCCTGTGAGGTGGTTCTCGTCCTGCGGGGCGATGACCCAAGACTGCCGCCCGGCCGCACGGCGGTCGATTACGTCCGGGGTAATGCGGCACCGGCCTCGTGGCCGAAACCGCCGTCGTCCGCAGCGCTTACCGCGAAGGTTTACCCCGGCTCAACTCCAGGGTGGACGCAGTGGCGTGCCCTCAATGGAATCTTCTGAGGGCGCCGCGAAGGGCGGCGACTCCAGCGGAGAACCGATCCGCGAAGAGGTAGGGGGAAAAGACATGGCAGTCACGAAGGGCCGTATCGCCATCGCGGCGACAGGCGGGTTGCTCATGCTCGTCACGGGCGTGGGCGCGGCCGAGGCAGGGTCGGGAACGCCGGCCGCCTCACGCTTCGCCCAGCAGGCCGAGTCCGCGCGCCTGACCAGTGCGCAGACCACGGCGCTGCAGGCAGAGGTGGACAGCTACCTGAAGAAGATGGGCGGGACCCAGGTCGCGCTCAACAAGATCGACCTCAAGGGCAAGGGCGAGGTCCTCGTCGCCCTCCCGGGCGAGGCCCGCCCGCGCGACTTCGCCTCGGGCAACGGGATGCGCGCCGCCGCCGACCCGTGCCTTTCTTCGGGGGTGTCCGGGAACTTCTGTGCCTACCAGAGGGACAACTTCCAGGGATCCCGGATCGATATGTACCAGTGCAATACGAAGTACTACGTGTCCACCTGGGGCAGTGGTGGTTCCTGGATCAACGACCAGACCCGCAACGTGGAGAGCCGGCGGGCCCGGATGTACAACCCCAGCGGCACCATGATCTACAAGACCCCGCGGGCGTACAGCTCGGACGCCCACGGGGACTGGAACCCCGTCCGCTACGTGATCCCCTGCGGCTAGCAGACCCCTCCACCCAGCGGCGCCCCCGGTCCGACCTGGACCGGGGGCGCCGCGCCGCACCCTGGTTCTGCACGAGAACACCGCGGCTGCCTCCACGCTCTCCAAGGAGGCCACCCTGCCAGGCTGAGCGCATCGAACCCGGCGACAACTACTCCCACAACGGACCGCTCGGCCCGTCGGCGACCTCGACTGCCGGTGTGGACACGGGCTTCAACCGTGAGCCCTACCTGGTTCTCAGGATCCAGTGATTCCGATGCTGTCGGCGCCAATGAGACAGGCCTGAGGAGGGTGGGCGGTAGTGGTGACGGTGGCATCAGCGGGCAGGAACGCCATTTCGTCCCGGTGTCGGTGATGTAGCGGATGGCGTCGACGACGCGCCGGCGAGGCCACTTCTCCGGGGCCCCGCCCTTGGGGGTCTGGCAGGCGGGAGTGGGCAGGAGCCGTTCCAGGAGGGCCCATTCGAGGTCGCTGGTGTCGGAGGAGTAGCGGTAGTGGGGCAGCGGCATGACGGGGTGCCAGGCCGCGACCTGAAGAAGGGGCCAACTGCGGGGCGGTCGCGGCCCGTTGCCTTTCCGGGGGTTCACTCCAGGTTGGCGAGGAGATGCAGGGCGGACTCGATCGCGCCCATCTGCGCCCTGACCGTGCGGATATAGGGGTCGTCGGGCTTCTTCTCCTAGTGCGGCAGGAGGATCCCGGCGATGAAGTTCTCCACCTGGTGATGGACGGACTCGAAGAATGCCCGCTCGTAACGGATCCAGACCTCCGGCGCGTCCTCAAGTATCCGGTAGCCCCACGTCTTGTCCCAGATCACCGGCGGGAGTCCCTTCGCGGCGGCGACCTTGCGCAGGTGGGCGAGCCCGATGTGGACCTGCGCGCGGGTGCGCTCGGTGGCCGCCACCAGCTGGACGATCGTCAGGCCGACGGGATGGGCCTCCAACAGGGCGGACAGGACGGCTTCGGCGTGGACGTGAGCGGCGACTCCCCGCCCCATCGCCTACTCACCCGCCCCCTTCAGCAGCTTCTCCAGCTGCTCGTCCAGGTCGACCTCACCGCGCATGGCGGCGTTCTCGCTCCAGTCGGCCGCGGCGCGTACCCGTGAAAGGCCGCGGCCGATGGGGTCGCGTTCGGCGTCGTCGTAGTGCTCGCCGCGCAGGTTCGGCACGATCCGCCCGGCCGTCGCAACGAACTGTGCGCAGGCCGCGACCAGGTCCATGAACTGGGCGCTGTGTTCCATGCGCTGGAGTTGCGGGGCAGCTTCCTCGTGCACGAACTGGTCCTGCTGACGGAAGCAGTCGAACTGCGCCTCGTTCACGGCGTGCCGGGGGTGTCGTCGGCCATGGCCTTGTTGGCGACCGCCGGGCGGCGCAGGAAGTCGGTGGTCACCACGGCGGCGACCGCGTCGTCGGAGGCCAAGTCGTGGATAGCCTCCACCTTCTCCTGGACGCTTTCCGGGGTGTCGACCTTCCAGCCCACCACCCGCTTCGCGCTGTCGTGCGTCCACCTCGCCGGGTCGCCGCGCGGATGGGGCGGCGGGTTGCTGACCGCCTCGAAACGTTCCTGTTCACCGGGGATGCTGGCCAGCACCTTGTAGATGGTGTGCGAGACGTCCGTCCGCCGGCGCTCCTTCGGCCAGTGCGAGGACGCCCACCGGTAGTCCCGGACCGTCGAATACGCCAGGCCGACGTCCTCGGCGAACATCCGGATCGCCTCGCTGACCGTGAACAGCTCCTCGCTCCCCAACGGGTTCGTGCTCCCGTAGGAGCGCATCGGCTCGATCTCCAGAGCGGCGTCCCCGAGCTGCCACTGGACACTGCCCATCGCCTCGACCCAGTCCCGCCCCAGCCCGACCAGTGCGTCGTAGCGCTGCCGGGTCACACTGCCGACCATCCGGTCATCCGGACACCACCCCCATGAGCCCCGGGGGCAACGCTCTCGCGTGCCATCAACTCGCCCTGGCAACCCGTCACTTCGCACCATCCGACCGCCTCGCCCGGCAGCCAAGGGCGTGCGGGCCCGGCGCCCGAAGCGGCCCCGCCGGCACCGAACGCGCAGGTTCACGCCCCGCCGGAGGGCGCGCGCCGTGTGTGTCAGGCCCGTTTGCGGCAGGCGGGAGAGCAGTAGACCGCGGAGACCGGATGGTCGTCCGACGGCATCAGCGGACCACCGCACCCCCGGCACAATGGCCCTGCATCGCCCTCCTCGGCCACGACCAGCCGTAGCCGAGGCAGCCCGTCCCTGCCCGTGCGGCCACCGTGCGCTCGGCCTCGGCTTTCGCCATGAGAGCGGCTCGTCAGGGGGGATCATGCTATCTGCCGCCACACGGTTCACCTGCACGACAAGGACTGGCGGCACATAAGGGCGTTTCCAAGACGCTCGGGAGCAGATCTGAAGCGGGAACTTTCCTACTCCGACTTATGACGCAGCTCACAGAACGGCACAATGCTGCTATCTGCGTGAGCGCTCGGCTACGCAGGAGGATCAGCGGTGCGGAGTGCTCTGGCCGTGTCGGGACCCTCTTGCCGTCATCGGAGGAGAGCTCTGGCCGCTGCCTCGAACCAACCGCTCGAATCGCACATGCTCATACCGGAGAACGGATCCCAATGGGCGACTCTCGCACCAACCCCCAGATCCGCGTCGTACGCCCCGACCAGCTCGACGGCAACACACCCCAGACCCCCGGCGTGATCCGCAAGGTCGCCTTCGACGGGCGCAACCCCGACGCGGCCCATCTGTCGGCTTTCCGCGGCATCGTCCAACCGGGCGCGGCCACGGGCGCCCATCACCACGGCGACCAGGAGACGGTCCTCCACGTCATCAGCGGCAACGCCCGCTTGCGGTGGGGCGACAAGTTGGAGGGCGTCGCCGAAGCCGGGCCCGGCGACTTCGTGTTTATCCCGGCGCGCCTCATCCACCAGGAGATCAACGCCTCACCCGAATTCGAGACGGTCTTGGCCGTCGTCCGCTCCGGCGTCGACCCCATCGTCGTGAATCTCCCTGAACTCGACGAGTACGCCGAGCCCTCGGCGGTTGACTACACCCACCTCTAACAGATTTGCCCGCCGCATGGCAGTGCGCCAGGCATGGCGTCGCTGGCTCTCGGGCTGCGCGGCTCGCATCCGTGGCCCCGTCCTCTGCAGTGCAACCGGAGTTGTGGCGTGCGCAGGCAGATCCAAGATCGCGATGAGCGGCCCTGGATGCCTTCGTTACCGCAACGACGTACACCGGCTCCGGTTGCGGCTGGTACTCATGCGTGAGAACCAGAGCTACAGCAGTCTCTTTCATTGGTGCACAGGTTCCCGGCGAGGGGGATGGAATCAGGTGATGCTCAATGTCGTGGCGATCAGCCTGTCAGTACTGGCGTTGCTGAGTTCGACCTACTTCGCGTTTCAGCAGGTGTCGTCCATGAAGCGCGCCAACTACCTTCCGGCCTACTTGGCGTTGCTCGATGACTTCCGGTCAGCGAAGTTCCATCAGCACCATCGGTATGTCGTTGACCGACTTGGTGCCGATCATGATCCCGATCTTGGTATCTCTGGCCTGCCCACGGAGGCGCAGGAGGCCATCTACGACGTCGCTTTCTTCCTCCACAACTTCGTAGTGCTCATGCGGTTGGGCATCATCGACGACAGCTACTTGATGACCCTCAACAACAGGGTCGTCCGCACATGGGAGGCGATCGGCCCGTTCGTGCGGCGCGAACGCGAACTGGTCCCAGTACCTCATCTGCTGCAGATTCTTGAGGACTACGCGGCAGTTGCCGCCGTTGTCCCACCCGACTCGGGTCCGAGCCTGCTCCGGCCCCCGGCGGGTGGCACGACAACCAGGCCCTGACCCGCTGGTGACGGGCATCCCGCCGATCCGCTCCCGCCGTGGCCGGCAGCCCGCATGCCAGGCAAGCTTCATGGCAACCCGCAGTACCGATCCCACCCCCATCGCGCCTGGCTCTGCCTCTAACCGGGCGGGGTTGACATAGATGTGTCAGACGCGGCTTCTCAGGGATTGGAGGCCATCAGGCCGGTCCGTTGCGCGTACCCTTCCAGCGGCTCCGCTGAGGCCCACCAGGACCTGTAGTAGTCCCGGAAGGAATTAACGGCTTCGGCCGTCTCCAGGCTGTGCCCGCTCATGAACGATCCATCTGCAGTCAGCAGCAACAGCACAGCGGTGTCGTCGATGATCGCCATATTGACCGCATCGACACCGCTGTTCGTGGTCACCACGCGGGCGTGGTAGTTGGCAAGGCCCTGCATCTCTTCGTAGTGCTCGCGTAGCCACTGACGCATGGCACTTTGGCCTGGTTCCTGAGCCGGGACACCAATGATGCGGTGGAACGACGCGCCGGGGTTACGCCGAGTCCAGTCCGCTGCGGTCCTGAAATACTGCTGCGCTGCCGGGGACTGAAAACTTGGCGGTGGAGTGTTGCGCACGTAGCTGGTGTAGATGTGACGCTCGCCGGTGCGCACAAGGCGGGCGAAGGACAGGAAGAACTCGTCGCTGGTGCGGTAGTGCGTGGATGCCGTTGGGGCTTGGTGATCGCGGATCTCGATAACGACCGATAGCAGGATGTAAAGGACCGCGTAGATCAGCGGTATCTGCCACTTCATGTCCCAGGAGAAGAGGTTCGCGACAATCGACCCACCGATCACGAACAGCAGAGCGAGCAGCAACAGCTTCTGCTCGACCGATTGCAGACTGACCACGCGCCGCACTGGCACCGCCCCCATCGCGCCTGCGCCCTGCCTCTAGCCGGTGGGTAGACATGCGCTTCGCCGCAGTGTCTACCCCTCAGGAAATGCACTGACACGTAGGGGTGCACCGCAGCAGCCTCTAACTGGCTCTAACAAAAGCTGCTGATCATGAGACTGACGGCTCGTCTGTACGTAGGTGTGGGTATGGGAATCCGTCAGTCGCGGCCGTGGATCGTG
>NZ_JBFAHP010000026.1:0-120451 GCF_040654255.1 Streptomyces sp. NPDC050732 | reverse complement strand
CAGGTCCCGGGGCCTTCGCGCGTCTCCTGGACCGCTAGACCTCGCTGGCCACCGGGCCCGTGACGGTCTCGGTGGCCTGGGCCGGCAGCGGGCGGACCAGGGTGCCGTAGTCCGTCCGGGGCGGTGCGAGGTCGAGGCCGAGCCGTTCCAGCTCCGCCGCGGCCAGCGCGTCCAGCGTCTCCGGATCGCCGTGCCGCCAGCCCCAGGCGAGGCTGCCGGGCGTCGCGTCCGGGATCTCCGACGCGGTGGCGGCCACCTCGTGGAGCGGCCGCAGCAGCGAGCGCAGGGCGAGCAGCTCGCGGCCGTCGTCCGACGCGGCGAGGTCACGGGCGGCGCCCGCCTGCCGGATCCACCGCAGCCGGCGTGGCAGCCACGCGTTCAGCAGCAGGCCGACGGGCACCACGAAGAGGGCGACGGCGCCCACGGCCACGGCGGTCCTGACGACCACCGGGTCCATGGCGTCGACGGCACCCGCGACGCGCCGCAGCGCGATGTCGACACGGCCGCCGACCAGCGGCAGCGGCGCGCTGTGTTCCTGGAGGGCGCGGGGGAGGGCGAGCGCACAGGTCAGCCGGTACGCGATGACGGCCGCGGCGGCCCACAGCGCGGTCCACACGAGGACCCCGGTGTCACCGGCGAGCTGATGGGTCCTCTTGGCGGGATTCTGGGCATACCACATGGTCCGATTTGACCCCCGGCGCAAGCCGGGATCGGGCAGCCGCGCCGGAAGTACACCCGCCCGAGGTGCGGCAAATCACCAAAACAGGGACGTAAGGCCGGTGAAACGGGTCGAAAGACCTTGGATGATGGAGGGCATGCGCACCCTGCCCGCCGCCCAGACGATCCGCCAGGCGGCGGCCACGGCCGGCCGCCTCTGCGGGCGCTGGTCGCAGGCCCCGCGCGCGCTCGACGTGCTCGCGGCGCTGAGCGCCTTCGCGCTGATGAGCCTGGACATCCCGGGCCTCGCCGAGGCGGAGGACAACGGCCTCAACGGCCCGCTGGCCGCGCTGGCCCTGGTGGGCGGCGCCTCGTCGCTGCTGCTGCGCCGCAGGTGGCCCTGGCTGACGTACGCGGTCTCGCTCCTCTTCCTGGGCTGGCTGCACGAGCTGACGCTGGCCCAGTTCGCGCTCTACTCCCTCGGCCGCTACCGGGGCCGCGCGGCGGGGACGCTGGGCGTCATCGGCTACGTCTCGTTCGCGTACGTGATGTTCAACCTGCCGGGCTGGCCGGTGCACCGCGGGGACACGCTCGGCTCGTTCCTGAGCCTCGTCGTCCCGATCGGCGTGCTCGCGGCGGGCGTCGGCGTCGCCGCGAACCGGCAGGACCTGGTCCGCGCCCTGGAGGCGCAGCGCGCCGAGACGGACACGCTGCACGCCGTCCAGCAGGAGCGCGCCCGCATCGCGCGGGACGTGCACGACTTCGTCGGCCGTGAGCTGACGCTGCTGAGCGTGCGCTCCCAGGTCCTCGCGCGGAGGGCCGAGGGCAGCCCCTTCGAGGACGGCTTCGAGGAGCTGTCGGAGACGGCGCGCAGCGCGCACCGGATGCTGAACGAGATCATCGTGCAGCGCGGCACGGACGGCACGCCGACCCCCGGCCTCGACGCCCTCCCCGGACTCGCCGAGCGCAGCGTCCGGGCGGGCAGCCCCGTCGACCTCGTGATCGACGACGCGGCCCACCGCCTCTCGCCGCTCCGCCAGGCGGCGGTGCACCGGGTGGTCCAGGAGTGCCTGACGAACGCGGCGAAGCACGCGCCGGGCGAGCGGGTCACCGTCCACGTGTCCCTGCGCGGACCCCGCCTGGAGATCACGGTCCGCAACCCCCTCCCCACCAGGACCCCACCCGCCGCTCCCGTCTCCGCGGGCACGGGCACCACGGGCATGGCGGAGCGGATCCGCGCGGTGGGCGGCACGTTCGCGGCGGGGCCGCGGGGGGACGTGTACGAGGTCCGGGCGACCCTCTCGCCGGGCGAGCTGGCGTAGGCCCGACGGCACCGTCGCCTGCTGCGGGCCGGTGGGGGTTGCTCGCGCAGTTCCCCGCGCCCCTGAGTACCCCTGCGTCACCCTCGCCCAAAGGCGCCGTCAGTGGGAGCAGCACCTTCAGGCCGACAGCGGGAGGCCCACCCAGGGGCGCGGGGAACTGCGCGACCAGCCCCCACCGGCCCGCAGACGAAAAGCGCACCCCGCGCCGCAGGCTCACGCCGCCGTCATCACCCGCTCAAGCCCGTCGAAGTCCTCCACGCACTTCCCGCACCCCATCGCGACGCTGTTCAGCGGGTCGTCGGCGACGAAGACGGGGATGCCCGTCCCGGAGGCGATCCGCAGGTCGAGTCCGGGCAGCAGCGCACCGCCCCCGGTCAGCACGATCCCGTGCTCCATGATGTCGCCGGACAGCTCCGGCGGGCACTCCTCCAGGGTCGCCTTCACCGCGGCGATGATCTGCTCGACGGGCTCGTCCAGCGCGGCCCGCACCTCGCGTGCCGTGAGGTCGACGGTCTTCGGCAGGCCGCCGACCTTCTCCCGCCCCCGCACGGTGAACGTCCGCATCTCCAGGGCGTCCTCGCCCGGCACGGGCCACGCGGAGCCGATGGCGACCTTGATGTCCTCGGCGGTGCGCTCCCCGATGAGCAGGGTGTGCTCCTTGCGGACGAAGTCGGTGATGGCCGTGTCGAGCCGGTCGCCGCCCACCCGCAGCGACTGGGCGGTGACGATGCCGCCCAGCGAGATGACGGCGACCTCGGTCGTCCCGCCGCCGATGTCGACGACCATCGACCCCCGGGGCTCGGAGACCGGCAGGCCCGCCCCGATGGCGGCCGCCATCGGCTCCTCGATGAGGTGGACGGCCCGCGCCCCGGCCCGCTGCGACGCGTGGACGATCGCGCGCCGCTCGACGGGTGTGACCCCGCTCGGCACGCACACGACCATGCGCGTACGGGGCCGACGCCCCGGCAGGGCCTTGCGCACGAAGTGCCGGATCAGCTCCTCGGCGGCTTCGTAGTCACTGATCACGCCGTCCCGCAGCGGACGGATGGCGGTGATGGACCCGGGCGTCCGCCCGATGGTCTCCTTGGCCTCCGCCCCCACGGCCAGCACCCCGCTCTTGCCGCCCCGGTCGGCCCGCACGGCCACCACGGACGGCTCGTTGAGCACGATCCCCTTGCCGCGCACGTACAGGAGGGTGTTGGCAGTGCCGAGGTCGATACCTATGTCCATGATCGCCAAGTTTGCCCGGCGGCCGCCCGAAGCGGAGGGACCAAAGTCCTGAATCGGACGGGCCTAAAGTCCCGACGAGGCGGACCGAACCCCTCCGGCCGGTCCGGACGCGGAGTGTCGGTGCCGCTCCGTAGACTGGCGTGCGTGAGTGACCTCCCCCCGCACGACGAGCACGCAGACCGCCCCGCCGATGACGCGGACGACGCCTTCGAGAGCATCGTCGGCGCCGAGACCGACAGGGACCCAGACCTCGCGGTGATCGAGGCGGGCAGCCGCACCCTGCGCACCCAGGGGGGCCCGCCGCAGGGCGACGTCCCCGCGCGCCCCGCCGACCCGGAGGTGGACAGGGCGCTGCGCGAGGTGGAGACGGAGCTCGCGAGCCGCTGGGGCGAGACCAAGCTGGAGCCCTCCGTCAGCCGCATCGCCGCCCTGATGGACGTCCTGGGCGAGCCTCAGCGCGCGTACCCCTCGATCCACATCACGGGGACGAACGGCAAGACGTCCACGGCCCGCATGATCGAGGCGCTGTTCTCCGCCTTCGAGCTGCGCACCGGGCGGTACACCTCGCCCCACGTCCAGTCGATCACCGAGCGGATCAGCCTGGACGGCGCCCCCGTCGAGGCCGAGCGCTTCATCGAGACGTACAACGACATCAAGCCGTACGTCGAGATGGTCGACGCCCAGCAGGAGTACCGCCTCTCCTTCTTCGAGGTCCTCACCGGCATGGCGTACGCGGCCTTCGCGGACGCCCCGGTGGACGTGGCCGTGGTCGAGGTCGGCATGGGCGGCAGCTGGGACGCGACGAACGTGATCGACGGCTCGGTCGCCGTCATCACCCCCATCGACCTGGACCACACGGACCGCCTGGGCTCCACGCCGGGCGAGATCGCCAAGGAGAAGGCCGGCATCATCAAGCCGGACGCGACGGTGATCATGGCCCAGCAGCCGGTGGACGCCGCGCAGGTGCTTCTGAAGAAGGCCGTCGAGGTCGATGCGACGGTGGCCCGTGAGGGCCTCGAATTCGGCGTCGTCGCCCGCCGGGTCGCGGTCGGCGGCCAGCTCCTGACGCTCCGGGGCCTCGGCGGGGAGTACGAGGAGGTCTTCCTGCCGCTGCACGGCGAGTACCAGGCGCACAACGCCGCGGTGGCACTCGCCGCCGTCGAGGCGTTCTTCGGCGTCGGCTCGCAGCACGCGCGCACGCTGGACATCGACACGATCCGCAAGGCCTTCGCCTCGGTCTCGTCGCCGGGCCGCCTGGAGGTGGTCCGCCGCTCGCCCACCGTCGTCCTGGACGCCGCGCACAACCCGGCGGGCGCCCGCGCCACCGCCGCCGCGATCAGCGAGGTCTTCGACTTCAGCCGGCTGATCGGCGTGATCGGCGCGAGCGACGACAAGGACATGAAGGGCTTCCTCGAAGCCTTCGAGCCGATCTTCACCGAGGTCGTCGTCACGCAGAACTCCAGCCACCGCGCGATGGACGCCGACACGCTCGCCGGACTCGCCGTGGAGGTCTTCGGCGACGACCGCGTGCAGGTCGAGCCGCGCCTGGACGACGCGTTGGAGGCGGCGATCACGCTCGCCGAGGACGAGGGGGAGTTCGCCGGTGCCGGCGTCCTCGTCACTGGTTCCGTCATCACGGTCGGCGAGGCCCGACTGCTCCTGGGGAGAGGCTGAATTCCTGTGCGTATGCTCTGCGCCTCGACGCTGATCGGCGAGTTCTTCGTCATCGGCTTCGCGGGTCTGGTCGCCATGAAGGACGAGGACCTGTCCATGGGCACGGTCTGGACGGTCAGCGGCATCGCGATGCTCCTGAGCCTCCTGCTCTGCGGCATGATCACCCGCCCCGGCGGCATCCAGCTCGGCTGGGCCCTGCAGATCGCGCTGATCGCCAGCGGTTTCGTGGTGCCGACGATGTTCTTCCTGGGTGCGGTGTTCGCCGCTCTGTGGTGGGCTTCGGTCCACTTCGGGCGCAAGATCGACGAGGCGAAGGCGCGCTTCGCGGCGATGGCGGAGGGGCAGGCGGAGGCCGGAGGTAACGCCGCGTAGCCGACCCCGGTATCGTGCGGCCCAATCCCCGTGATCGCAGAGATCGTAAGAACACCTCTTGGAGCCGCACATGAGCCAGCGCACCCTCGTCCTGCTGAAGCCCGACGCCGTCCGTCGCGGCCTGATCGGAGAGATCATCGGCCGCATCGAGCGCAAGGCGGGCTGGACGATCTCGGCGCTGGAACTGCGCTCGCTGGACCAGGAGACCCTGGAGCAGCACTACGGCGAGCACAAGGGCAAGCCCTTCTACGAGCCGCTGGTCGCCTTCATGTCCTCCGGTCCCGTCGTCGCGCTCGTCGTCGAGGGCGAGCGGGTCATCGAGGGTGTCCGCGCGCTCGCCGGGCCGACCGACCCGATCGCCGCGGCGCCCGGTTCGATCCGTGGTGACTTCGGCACGATCGTCCGGGAGAACCTGATCCACGCCTCGGACTCCGAGGAGTCCGCCGAGCGCGAGCTGAAGATCTTCTTTCCGGGTGTCGCCTAGTCCCGCGACTGTGCTCGCGACAGTCGTCTGACCTCGCGTCAGCAACGCGCCGCCCGCGCCTGGACGGCCGAAGGAATTCGGCCGTCCTTTGGCATATGCGCCCCCATTGGGGGAACCTGTGCCTCCGATGGCACGTCTCCAAAGGCGAGGCGGCACATCATCTGCTGACAATGGCGAAGACCCTCGCGCCGTCTTCGCGCGGCCGAGACTACGATGGAAGCCTCCACTGCCACTCAGCACCCACCTCGCCTACCTAAAAAGCCATCACAAGCTCCACTAGGGAAGGCCAGACGCATCCTCATGGGGAACAACATGTCGTTCATCGGCCGTGACATGGCTGTCGACCTCGGGACCGCCAACACGCTGGTGTACGTCAGGGGTCGGGGGATCGTACTCAACGAGCCGTCCGTCGTCGCGATCAACACCAACACCGGTGGCATCCTCGCGGTCGGTGCGGAAGCCAAGAAGATGATCGGGCGCACGCCCGGCAACATCGTCGCGGTGCGCCCGCTGAAGGACGGCGTGATCGCCGACTTCGAGATCACCGAGCGCATGCTCCGCTACTTCATCCTGAAGATCCACAAGCGGCGTTACCTGGCCCGTCCGCGCGTGGTCGTCTGCGTGCCCTCGGGCATCACGGGCGTCGAGCGCCGCGCCGTCATCGAGGCCTCCTCGCAGGCCGGCGCGCGGCAGGTGCACATCATCGAGGAGCCCATGGCCGCGGCCATCGGCTCCGGCCTGCCGGTCCACGAGGCCACCGGCAACATGGTGGTCGACATCGGCGGCGGCACCACCGAGGTCGCGGTCATCAGCCTCGGCGGAATCGTCACGGCACAGTCGATCCGCGTCGCCGGCGACGAGCTGGACAACGCGATCATCCAGCACATCAAGAAGGAGTACTCCCTCCTCCTCGGCGAGCGCACCGCCGAACAGATCAAGATCACCATCGGTTCGGCGTACGACATGGACGCCGACGAGCACACCGAGATCCGCGGCCGCGACCTGGTCTCCGGGCTGCCCAAGACCGTCGTCATCTCCGCCGCCGAGGTCCGCAAGGCCATCGAGGAGCCGGTCAACGCGATCGTCGACGCGGTCAAGACCACCCTCGACAAGTGCCCGCCCGAGCTGTCGGGCGACGTCATGGACCGCGGCATCGTGCTGACCGGCGGCGGCGCCCTGCTGCGCGGCCTCGACGAGCGGCTGCGCCGCGAGACCGGCATGCCGATCCACATCGCCGAGGACCCGCTGGACAGCGTGGCGCTCGGCTCCGGGAAGTGCGTCGAGGAGTTCGAGGCGTTGCAGCAGGTGCTTGACGCCCAGCCGCGCAGATGATCTGACGCGAGAAGATCCGCCGTACGAGTGCCTGCCACTTCGTGCGGCGGATCGTTGATATAGAGGCAAGACACACAATTCCCGCAAGGCACGACAATTCCCCAGAACCTCGTGGAACCCGCAGTTTCCACGGAATCCGATTGAGGAAGGCACGCCGCCGCACGTGAGGGACACACGAGAGAGCCGGCTGCTTCTTGTGCTGCTGGTCGCCATCGCGTTCGCTTTGATCACGGTGGACATCCGCGGCGGTGAGGACTCGCCGGTCGACGGTGCCCGCCGGGCCGCCGCCACGGTCTTCGGTCCGGTCGAGGAGGGCATGTCCTCCGCGGTCGACCCGATCGGCAACGCCATCGGCGCGGTCCGCGACTCCGGTGAGCGCCACAGCCGCATCGCCGAACTGGAGCGCCAGAACGCCGCGTTGAAGGCCAAGCTCGGCAGCGACGACCGCAACCGCAGCCGCGTACGGCAGCTCGACGGCATGCTCAAGAAGGCGGGCGCCGGACAGTACGGCATCAAGGGCGCCGAGGTCATCGGGATAGGAGCGGCCCAGGGCTTCTCCTGGACCGTCACGATCGACGCCGGTGCCAAGGACGGGATCAAGCGCGACATGACCGTCCTGAACAGCGACGGCCTGGTCGGCCGGGTCACCACGGTCGGCCCCGGCACCGCGACCGTCCTGCTCGCCAACGACCCCGACTTCACCGTCGGCACCCGCATGGAGAAGACCGACGAGCTCGGCTTCGCCACCGGACAGGGCGACCGTCCGCTCTCCGTCCAGCTGCTCAACGGCAAGGCCGAGGTCAAGAAGGGCGACCGGCTCGTCACCTTCGGCTCGCAGAAGGACCGGCCGTTCGTGCCGGGCGTCCCGGTCGGCGAGGTCGTCCGCGTCGACCCCTCCGGCGGCGACCTCACCCGCAACGTCTTCGTGAAGCCGTACGTCGGGTTCACCAAGCTCGACATCGTCGGTGTCGTCGTCGAGGCGCCCCGCGAGGACCCGCGCGACACGGTCCTGCCGAAGAAGCCCGAGAAGCCCAAGCCGACCCCGACGGTGACCGTGACGGCCACCCCCCCGGGACAGCCCCCGGCCGACGGCGCCGCCGACGACGAGCAGTAGGAGACCGGACCCATGCGCTTCAACCGAATCCTGCTGTCCACCACACTGGTCGTCGTCGCCCTGGTCATCCAGGTCAGCGTCCTCGCCCGGCTCCAGCTGCCGGGCGCCGTGCCCGACCTGGTGCTGCTCACCGTCCTCGGCCTCGCCCTCGTCTACGGCCACGTCGGCGGCGCCCTCGTCGGCTTCGGCGCGGGCCTCCTCGCCGACCTGGCCCCGCCCGCCGACCACGCCGCCGGGCGGTACGCCCTGGTGCTCTGCGTCATCGGCTACCTCGCGGGCCTCGCCAAGCCCGACGGCGGCAGACTCCGCTCCGCCACCGGACCGCTCGTCGTGGTCGTCAGCGCCGCCATCGGCTCGACGCTGCTGTACGCGGGCGTCGGCTCCCTCGTCGGCGACACCGCCGCCCGCCATGTGGGCCTGGTGGGGCTCCTGTTCACCGCCGCGCTCTACGACCTGCTGCTCGCGCCCTTCACGGTGCCGCTGATCATCGCGCTCGCCCGGCGCGCCGACAACGACCCGCTCGGGGAGAACTCACCCGCCAACAAGGCGGCCGACGTCTCCTCCGGCTGGCTCTCGTCCGGCACCGGACTGCGCATCGGCGACCAGCGCGGCGGCGGCCTGCGGGCGAAAGCGGCCAAGGCCCGCGTCGCCCGCGCCGGACGCATCAAGGGGGTCAAGCGCCTGTGACCAACATCCCCGAGACGGGGCGCACGCCCCGCGTGCAGATCCGTCTCGTCATCATCCAGATCCTCGTCGTCTCCCTCCTCCTCACCCTCGGCGGCCGTCTCTGGTACCTCCAGGTCCGCAACGGCGACGAGTACGCCGAGGAGGCCTCCGGCAACCACGTCCAGCAGGTCGTCCAGCCCGCCGTGCGCGGCTCGATCCTGGACGCCCGCGGCGTGCCGATGGCCGACAACGAGACACGGCTCGTCGTCTCCGCGTCCCGCACGGACCTGATGAAGATGAAGGACGACGGCAAGGCGGTCCTCGCCAAGCTCGCCGACGTCCTGGAGATGGAGCCCAAGGAGGTCTCCGACAAGGTCCGCCTCTGCGACTCCAAGACGCCGCAGCCCTGCTGGAACGGCTCGCCGTACCAGCCCATCCCGATCACCGACGAGGCGACGCCCAAGCAGGCCCTGCAGATCCGCGAGCGCTCCGAGGACTTCCCCGGCATCACCGCCGAACCCACCGCCGTGCGCCGCTACGCCGCCCCCGGCAAGTCCAACACCGCGCAGGTCCTCGGCTACCTCTCGCCCGTCACCGATGAAGAGATCAAGAAGGCCGAGAACACCGACTCGCCGTTCCTCCGCTCCGACCAGGTGGGCCGCTCCGGCCTGGAGCGGACGTACGACAAGCAGCTGCGCGGCAAGGCCGGCGTGACCCGCTACGAGGTCGACAACCTCGGCCGCGTCATCGGCAAGGCCGAGTCCGACGCGGCCCAGCCCGGCGCCAACGTCGTCACCAGCATCGACGCGCGCGTGCAGGCCGTCTCCGAGTACTGGCTCAACGACGCGATGAAGAAGGCGCGCCAGGAGTTCGACAAGAACACCGGCGAGAACTACAAGGCCGACGCGGGCGCCGTCGTCGTCATGGAGAACAAGACAGGCCGCATCGTCTCCATGGCCTCCAACCCGACGTACGACCCGAACGCCTGGGTCGGCGGCATCTCCGGCAAGGACTACGCCAGGCTCACCGGTAAGAAGTCCAACTACCCGCTGCTCAACCGCGCCATCCAGGGCCAGGCGGCCCCCGGCTCCATCTTCAAGGTCATCCCGACGACCGCCGCGGTCAACGCGGGCTACGACTTCAACGGCCGCTACCCGTGCCCCAGCTCGTACTCCATCGGCGGCCAGACCTTCAAGAACTTCGAGTCCAAGGGCCACGGCTCCATCACCCTCGGCCAGGCCCTTGAGGTCTCCTGCGACACCGTCTTCTACAAGCTGTCGCACGACCAGTGGGCCAAGGACGGCGGCAACAAGCCGAAGAAGGACGCCAAGGACTGGTTCTACAAGACCGCCCACCAGTTCGGCCTCGGCAAGGAGACCGGCATCGACCTGCCCAACGAGGTCACCGGACGCGTCCCCGACCGCCAGTGGAAGAAGGACTACTGGAAGGCCAACAAGGACGCCTGGTGCAAGCAGGGCAAGAAGAGCGGCGGCGACTACGCCGAGCGCATCGCGTACGAGAACTGCCTCGAAGGCATGAAGATGCGCGCCGGTGACTCCGTCAACTACTCCATCGGACAGGGCGACACCCTCGTCACGCCGATACAGATGGCGACGATCTACAGCGCCATCGCCAACGGCGGCACCATGTACGACCCCACCGTCGGCAAGGCGATCATCAGCGCCGACGGCAGGCGGATCGAGGAGATCAAGCCGAAGTCGCACGGCAAGCTGCCGATGGACGCCGAGCTCCGCAAGGACATAGACGGTGCCCTCGCGGACGTCGCGACGCGCGGTACGGCCGCGTGGCGGTTCGGCGGCTGGCCGCAGGACAAGATCCCGATGCACGCCAAGACGGGTACCGCCGAGGTCTACGGCAAGCAGACCACCTCGTGGTTCGCGACGTACACCAAGGACTACTCGATCATCATGACGATCTCCCAGGGCGGTACGGGTTCCGGCGCCTCAGGACCCGCCGTCCGCAAGATCTACGACGCGATCTACGGCCTGGACGAGAACGGCAAGCAGGACCTGAAGAAGGCCCTGCTGCCCGAGCCGCAGAAGTCCCTGCCCAAGATCAAGGGCGACGGCTCCATCCACTCCCCGAAGATCAAGCCGTACAAGCCCGAGCCGCCCAAGGAGCCGGCCGAGCAGCAGGAGCTGGCCGGTGCCCCGGCGAACTGGAGGCGGGACTGATGACCGGCAGTGGCTTCTCCGTCTCCGGGTACGGACCCGAGCGCTCCGGCATGTCGCGGCTCCTCGCCCGCGACTCGGTGGTGCGCAGGCTCGACTGGGTGATACTGCTCTGCGCCCTCGCGCTGTCCGTGATCGGCTCCGCGCTCGTCTACTCGGCGACCCGCAACCGCACGGAACTCGTCGGCGACGACCCGTACGCCTTCCTGCTCAAGCACGTCATGAACATCGGCATCGGGCTCGCCCTGATGGCCGGCACGATCTGGCTCGGCCACCGCACCCTGCGCACCGCCGTGCCGATCCTCTACGGCATCTCCGTCTTCCTGGTGCTGCTCGTCCTCACCCCGCTCGGCGCCACCATCAACGGCGCCCACGCCTGGCTCGTGATCGCGGGCTTCTCCCTCCAGCCCTCCGAGTTCGTGAAGATCACGATCATCCTGGGCATGGCGATGCTGCTGGCGGCCCGCGTCGACGCGGGCGACCGCGAGCACCCCGACCACCGCACGGTGGTGCAGGCCCTCGGCCTCGCCGCCGTCCCGATAATGATCGTCCTGCTCATGCCCGACCTCGGCTCGGTCATGGTGATGGCGATGATCGTGCTCGGCGTGCTGCTCGCCTCGGGCGCCTCCAACCGCTGGGTGTTCGGACTGCTCGGCACGGGCGTCGCGGGCGGCATCGCCATATGGCAGCTGGGCGTCCTCGACGACTACCAGATCGCCCGCTTCGCCGCCTTCGCCAACCCCGCCCTCGACCCGGCCGGCGTCGGCTACAACACCAACCAGGCGCGCATCGCGATCGGTTCGGGCGGCCTGACCGGCACGGGACTGACCAAGGGCTCCCAGACCACCGGCCAGTTCGTCCCCGAGCAGCAGACCGACTTCGTCTTCACCGTCGCGGGCGAGGAGCTTGGCTTCGTGGGCGCGGGCGCCATCCTGGTCCTGCTCGGCGTCGTCCTGTGGCGCGCCTGCCGCATCGCCCGCGAGACCACCGAGCTCTACGGCACGATCGTCGCCGCGGGCATCATCGCGTGGTTCGCCTTCCAGGCCTTCGAGAACATCGGGATGACCCTCGGCATCATGCCGGTCGCGGGCCTCCCACTGCCCTTCGTGAGCTACGGAGGCTCGTCGATGTTCGCGGTCTGGGTGGCCGTCGGACTGCTCCAGTCGATCAAGGTGCAGCGGCCGATGTCCGCGTAAGCGGTGCCGGAAGTCCCGTCGCGGGCATGTTTGGCCCCGCGTTTCGCGTCTAGATTCAATTCATGGCGGAGACGAAGCGCGAGATCGAGCGGAAGTACGACGTCGGGGCGGGCGCGGCGCTGCCCGACCTGTCGGGCGTCGCCGGGGTCGAGGACGTCGTCGACAGGGGCGTCGTCGAGCTGGACGCCGTCTACTGGGACACCCCTGACCAGCGCCTCGCCGCGGGCTCGGTCACGCTGCGGCGGCGCACCGGCGGCGACGACGCGGGCTGGCACCTGAAACTGCCGGTGTCCCTCGCGGAGGGCGTGCGCGACGAGATCCACGCCCCGCTCTCGGACACGGTGCCGCGCGCCCTCGTCGGCCTCGTGCGCTCCCGGGTGCGCGAGGCCGAACTGGTCCCCGTCGTCAGGCTCCGGTCCACCAGGAACCTGCGCCACCTCCTCGACGCCGAAGGCACCCTGCTCGCCGAGGTCAGCATCGACGGGGTGCGGGCCGAACGGCTCGACGGCGCCACCGGCACCTGCACCGCCGAATGGTCCGAGGCCGAGGTGGAGCTGGCGGACGGCGGCGACCCCGCGTTCCTCGACAAGGTCGAGAAGAAGCTGAAGAAGGCGGGCGCGCGACGCTCCTCCTCGCCGTCGAAGCTGGCCAGGGCACTGGCCGAGACCGCGCCGAAGAAGAGCGGGACAAAGAGCGCCAGGCCCGAGACCGCGACCCGCAGCGGCAAGAAGGCCGGCAAGGGCGAAGCCGTGGCCGAGGTGGTCCGCGAAGCCGTCGGCGAAGGCCCGGGGACCGCGAGCGACCACGTCCTCGCCTACCTCCGCGCCCAGCGCGACGCGATCGTCTCGCTCGACCCCGCCGTCCGCCGCGACCTGCCCGACTCCGTGCACCAGATGCGGGTCGCCACCCGACGGATGCGGAGCGCACTCAAGTCGTACCGGAAGCTCCTCGACCGGACGGCCACCGACCCCATCGGCGACGAACTCAAGTGGCTCGCGGGCGAACTGGGCGTCGACCGCGACCAGGAAGTCCTCGCCGAGCGGCTCACCACCCGCATCGACGCGCTGCCCAGGACACTCCTCCTCGGCCCGGTGCGCGGACGCCTCCGCATCTGGAGCGTCGCCCGCCGCGCCGGCTCCCGGCGCAGGACGGTCGCCGTCCTCGACAGCAAGCGCTACCTCGCACTCCTGGACAAGCTCGACGCCCTGCTCGCCGCGCCCCCGCTGCGCCCCGCCGCCTCCGCCCCGCCCGCGAAAGCTCTGCCCAAGGCGGCCCTCAAGGACTACGCACGCCTCGCCGCCCGCGTCGAGCACGCCCTGGAACTGCCGCCGGGCAAGCAGCGCGACCTCGCCCTGCACGACGCCCGCAAGGCCGCCAAGCGCGCCAGGTACACCGGTGAGTCGGCGGTGCCCGCGCTCGGCAAGCCCGCCAAGCGGTTCGCCCGGCGGATGAAGGCCGTGCAGAGCGTGCTCGGCGACCACCAGGACAGCGTCGTCGCACGCGAGGCCCTACGCGCCCTGGCGATCCAGGCGCATCTCGCGGGGGAGTCCGCGTTCACCTGGGGGCTGCTGTACGGCCAGGAGGAGGCGGCGGGCGCCGACCGGGAGCGCGAACTGCCGGAGGTGTGGGCCGAGGCGTCCGGGGAGAAGGTGCGGGCGGCGCTGGGCGGCTGAACGCCGGGGTACGCTTGATGGTCACCCCTGCCCGCTCATGAAGGTTCGCGATGTCTGCCGAGTCGGTCTTCCCACAGCTCGAAGCTCTGCTCCCGCATGTGCAGAAGCCCATCCAGTACGTCGGCGGTGAGCTGAACAGCACCGTCAAGCCGTGGGAATCCTGCGACGTCCGCTGGGCGCTCATGTACCCGGACGCGTACGAGGTGGGCCTGCCCAACCAGGGCGTCATGATCCTCTACGAGGTCCTGAACGAACGCGAGGGCGTGCTCGCCGAGCGCACCTACAGCGTCTGGCCCGACCTGGAGGCCCTGATGCGCGAGCACCGGGTCCCCCAGTTCACCGTCGACTCGCACCGCCCCGTGGGCGCCTTCGACGTCTTCGGTCTCAGCTTCTCCACCGAGCTGGGCTACACCAACATGCTCACCGCCCTGGACCTCGCGGGCATCCCGCTGGAGTCCAAGGACCGCACCGTCGACCACCCGATCGTGCTCGCCGGCGGCCACGCCGCCTTCAACCCCGAGCCGATCGCCGAGTTCATCGACGCCGCGATCATCGGCGACGGCGAGCAGGCCGTGCTCGACATGACCGGGATCATCCGGGCCTGGAAGGCCGAGGGCCGCCCCGGCGGCCGCGAAGAGGTCCTCTTCCGCCTCGCCAGGACCGGCTCGGTCTACGTCCCGGCGTTCTACGACGTCGAGTACCTCCCGGACGGCCGCATCGGCCGCGTCGTCCCGAACCGCAGCGGCGTGCCGTGGCGCGTGTCCAAGCACACCGTCATGGACCTCGACGAGTGGCCCTACCCCAAGCAGCCCCTCGTCCCGCTCGCCGAGACCGTCCACGAGCGCATGTCCGTGGAGATCTTCCGCGGCTGCACCCGCGGCTGCCGTTTCTGCCAGGCCGGCATGATCACGCGCCCCGTGCGGGAGCGAAGCATCACCGGCATCGGCGACATGGTCGAAAAGGGTCTCAAGGCGACCGGCTTCGAAGAGGTCGGCCTGCTCTCGCTCTCCTCCGCGGACCACAGCGAGATCGCCGACGTCGCGAAGGGCCTCGCCGACCGGTACGAGGAGGACAAGATCGGCCTGTCCCTCCCCTCGACCCGCGTCGACGCCTTCAACGTCGACCTGGCGAACGAGCTGACCAGGAACGGCCGCAGGTCGGGCCTGACCTTCGCTCCCGAGGGCGGCTCCGAGCGCATGCGCAAGGTCATCAACAAGATGGTGTCCGAGGAAGACCTCATCCGCACCGTCTCGACCGCGTACGGCAACGGCTGGCGCCAGGTGAAGCTGTACTTCATGTGCGGCCTGCCCACCGAGACCGACGAGGACGTCCTGCAGATCGCCGACATGGCGACGAAGGTCATCCAGAAGGGCCGCGAGGTCTCCGGCTCGAACGACATCCGCTGCACGGTGTCGATCGGCGGCTTCGTGCCCAAGCCGCACACCCCCTTCCAGTGGGCCCCGCAGCTCTCCTCCGAGGAGACCGACGCCCGCCTGGAGAAGCTCCGCGACAAGATCCGCGGCGACAAGAAGTACGGCCGCTCGATCGGCTTCCGCTACCACGACGGCAAGCCCGGCATCGTCGAGGGCCTGCTCTCGCGCGGCGACCGCCGCATCGGCGCCGTCATCCGCGCCGTCTACGAGGAGGGCGGCCGCTTCGACGGCTGGCGCGAGTACTTCTCGTACGAGCGCTGGATGCGGTGCGCCGAGAAGACGCTGCCCGAGATGGGCGTCGACGTCGACTGGTACACCACGCGCGAGCGTACGTACGAGGAGGTCCTGCCCTGGGACCACCTGGACTCCGGTCTCGACAAGGACTGGCTCTGGGAGGACTGGCAGGACTCGCTCGACGAGACCGAGGTCGAGGACTGCCGCTGGACCCCGTGCTTCGACTGCGGCGTCTGCCCGCAGATGGACACGCACATCCAGATCGGCCCCACCGGCAAGAAGCTCCTGCCCCTCACGGTCGTCAAGTAGGCGTACGTGCCCCTGCTCGTCCCGCCCACGGCCCTCGTGCACCGCTCCTACATCGCCGCGATGGAGGAATTCCGGTCCGAGGGCCGCGGCGGGGACGACGACGACACCACGCTCGGCCGCACCCTGCGGGACTACGGCGAGAAGTGGCACGACCCCGCCGTCTTCGCGCGCCACCTCGCCGAGGTCAGCGCCGCCGCCTACCCCGCCGAGCCGTACTCCGTCCCCGTCACCACCCTCTGGTACGTCGACGGCGCCGACTATCTCGGCCGCGTCGCCATCCGGCACACCATCGCCACCCGCTTCCTGCGCGAGTACGGCGGCCACATCGGGTACGACGTGCGCCCCACCGCCCGCCGCCGCGGCCACGCCACACAGATGCTGCTCGGCTGCCTCCCGTACGCCGCCCGACTCGGCCTGGAATCCGTCCTGGTGACCTGCGACACCGACAACACCGGCTCGCGCAAGGTCATCGAGGCGGCGGGCGGCACGTTCGAGGACGAACGGGGCGGGAAGCTGCGGTTCTGGATCCGAACGGGACTCTCACGCGTCTAGGACGACATGGACCTGGAAAAGCGACCTGCCCACCAGGCTGCCCCGCAGCCCTTGCCGGGGCAGGCCGACCGGCAGCCCCCGCAGGCCGAAGGGTGTCTCGCCGTCGCGATCCGCATCCCGGTGCGGATCGTCGTGCTCGTGCTCGTCGTCCCCGTACGCCTCGTGTGGGACGCGCTCGCCGTGTGCGGCCGTTTCGTCCACCGCACCATGCTGCGGCCCGTCGGGCGCGCCATCGGCACGGTACTGACCTGGCTGTTCAAGGCCGTCTTCGTCTGGCCGTGGGTGGGCCTGTGGCGGTATGTGCTCGTGCCGGTCGGCAAGGGCCTCGCCTGGCTCGGCCGGACGCTGATCGCGGTCCCCGCGATGTGGCTCTACGCGCGCGTGCTGACGCCCCTCGGCCACGGCATCGCCCGGCTCGGCCGGGTCCTTTTCGTCATCCCGGCGGTGTGGCTGTACGCGCGCGTGCTGACGCCCGTCGGGCACGGACTCGCCTGGCTGGCCCGGCGGTTGGGTGCCGGGGCCGCCGCCGCCGGGCGCGGCATCGGCGCCGTCCTGGTGTGGCTGTTCAAGGCGGTCTTCGTCTGGCCGTGGGTGGGCCTGTGGCGGTACGTGGTCGTGCCGGTCGGCGTGGCGATCGCCTGGCTGGTGCGGACGCTGGTCGTGGTGCCCGCGGTCTGGCTGTACCGGTCCGTGCTCACCCCGGTCGGGCACGGCATCGCGACGCTGCTGCGCTGGATCCTCGTCGTGCCCGCCGTCGCCGTGTGGCGGTGGGTGCTCGCCCCGATCGGGCGGGCGGTCGCCGTCGTCGCGCGCGAGGTCGGCGACGCGTTCGGACACGCCTGGCGGATCGCCGGGCACATTTCCCTCGCCGTCGGCCGGTTCCTCGGCAAGCTCCTGCGGTGGATCTTCGTCGAGCCGGTGCGATGGGCGTACCGCTCGATCCTCACCCCCGTCGGGCACGCGGTCCGCGACGCGATCTGGCGGCCCGCCGCCGCGGCGGTCCGGAGCGTCGGCCGCACGGCACGGCAGGCCCTCGCGTCCGCGCGCGACAGCGTGCGCCAGGCCAGGGCCGACGTACGGCGGATGCTCTTCGGCGCCCCGAGGGAGCCGGTGCCCGTACCGGTGGCCCGGCGGGAACCGGACGCGCCCGAGGCACGTACTCTAGGTAGCAGTACGACGGCACTCATGAAGGACTGACGACACTGGGCAAGCGACAGCCCGTAGGCCCGCCGCCCGCACCCGCGGTGCAGCGCATCCGACTGCGCTACACCAAGCGCGGCCGCCTCCGGTTCACCAGCCACCGCGATTTCCAGCGCGCTTTCGAGCGTGCGCTGCGCCGCGCCGAGGTGCCCATGGCGTACTCGGCGGGGTTCACCCCGCACCCGAAGGTGTCGTACGCCAATGCCGCACCCACCGGCACGGGCAGTGAGGCCGAGTACCTGGAGATCGCGCTCACCGCGCCGCGCGACCCCGACAAGCTCCGTGAGCTGCTCGACGAGTCGATGCCCGCCGGGCTCGACATCGTCGACGCCGTCGAGTCCCGCACCTCGGGACTCGCCGACCGCCTCACGGCCTCCGTCTGGGAGCTGCGGCTCGTCGGCGTGGAGCCCGCGGAGGCGGAGCGCGCCGCCGCGCTCTTCGCGGCAGCGGACAAGGTCGAGGTCCAGCGCCGCACGAAGAGCGGCATGCGCACCTTCGACGCACGCGAGGCCGTCGTGAGCCTCGCACTCGCCGACGGCGAACCAGCCGCCGACGACACCGATAGGCCGACCGACAAGCCCTGTGCGATACTGCGGCTGGTTGTTCGGCACGTGACACCTGCCGTACGACCTGACGACGTCCTGTCCGGTCTCCGAGCTGTGGCCGACCTGGCGCCGCCGGTCCCCGCAGCGGTGACCAGGCTGGCGCAGGGGCTTTTCGATGAAGAGACCGGCACGGTGACCGACCCGCTCGCGCCCGACCGCGAGGCAGACACGGCCGCCCCACCCACGGCCGCCGTACCTGCCGCCGCGAAGGCGCCGGTGCCGGAAGGCCCCCGTTAGGGACGTACGTCGACGCGCAGCCCTCGTACTCGGGAGCCACCTGGGTCGGGCAGCGCACTGACCGAGACTTTCGCCAGGCCGTCCGCACATGGGCGTACGGAACCGGCGAGACAAGACATAGAGCTCCCGTGCGGCGCCCACGCCCCCGGATGGCGGCCCCGCGCACAGCGCGAGCCGCGGACATCACCGGACCAGGCGCGGCGCCCGGGAGCGTGACGGGAGAACAGCCCGCATGCTTGAGCCGAACGACCCCACTGAGGGTTCGCCGAACAACACCCCCAGCGACACCCTGCCGCCGCGCCGCAGGCGCCGTGCCGCGTCGCGTCCGGCGGGCCCGCCGACGGGCGCCGCCGAAGCCGCGGCCCCGGCCGCAACGGCCGCCCCCGCCGAAGAGGACGCCACGGCCACCGAGGTTCCCGCGGTCGACGAGACCGAGGAGACCACCGAGGCCGCCGAGGCCCCGGCGCCGGCCGCCGAGCCGGAGCCCGAGGCCGCACCGGCCGCGCGCCCCCGCCGCCGCGCCACCCGCCGCGCCTCCGCGCCGGCCGGTGCCCCGCAGGCCGCCGAGGTGACGGAGCCCGCCGCCGAGGCCCCCGCGCCCGCCGCGGCGGAGCAGGACACCGCCGAGGAGGCCGCCCCGGCCCCGCGCACACGCCGCCGTGCGACCCGCCGCGCCTCCGCACCCGCCGGCACGCCCCAGGCCGCTGCCGAGACGCCTGCCGCCGTCGAGGAGACTCCCGCGCAGGCCGAGCCGGTCGCTGAGCCGGTGGCTGAGGAGGACGCGCCCAAGGGTCGTACGCGTCGCCGCGCCACGCGCACTGCTTCCGCGCCTGCCGGTGCGCCGCAGGCCGTCGAGGAGACGCCTGCGCAGGCCGAGCCCGTCGCTGAGCCGGTGGCCGAGGAGGACGCGCCCAAGGGCCGCACGCGTCGCCGCGCCACGCGCACTGCTTCCGCGCCTGCCGGTGCGCCGCAGGCCGTCGAGGACGCTCCTGCGCAGGCCGAGCCGGTCGCCGAGCCGGTGGCTGAGGAGGACGCGCCCAAGGGTCGTACGCGTCGCCGCGCCACGCGCACTGCTTCCGCGCCTGCCGGTGCGCCGCAGGCCGTCGAGGAGACGCCTGCGCAGGCCGAGCCCGTCGCTGAGCCGGTGGCTGAGGAGGACGCGCCCAAGGGCCGCACGCGTCGCCGCGCCACGCGCACTGCTTCCGCGCCTGCCGGTGCGCCGCAGGCCGCCGAGGAGACGCCTGCGCAGGCCGAGCCCGTCGCCGAGCCGGTGGCTGAGGAGGACGCGCCCAAGGGCCGCACGCGTCGCCGCGCCACGCGCACCGCTTCCGCTCCCGCCGGTGCGCCGCAGGCCGCCGAGAGGGAGGTGGCCGCCAAGCTCGCCGAGCAGCCGGCCGCCGCCGAGAAGGCTCCGGTCGAGGAAGCCGCCGCCGACGTCGCCGACGACGAGCCCCGTGGGCGTCGCCGCCGCGCCACCCGCAAGACCGCGGCCACCGGCTTCTCCGCGCCGTCGGGACACAAGGCCCGCAGGGCCCAGCGCGCCGAGGAGTCCGGCGAGGACGGCGGGCGCAAGCCCCGCCCGGCCGTCGCCGTCTTCCAGGCCCCGGTGTTCGCCGCGCCGATGTTCCAGACCCCGGAGAGCGCCGCCGCGGCGGCCGCCGCCGAGGCCGCGGAGGAGAGCACCGAGCCCGCCCCCGTGGCGGAGGAGGAGCCGACGCCGCGCAGGCGCCGCCGCCGTCGGGCCGCCGACGAGCAGCCCGCCGTCGAGGAGCGCGAGCCCGCCAAGCCCGTCAAGGCCGCCGCCGAGCAGCCCGCCGACGAGCCCGAGGACGCCGCCGACCAGGCCGAGCAGGCCGACTCCGACGACGACACGGAGGAGTCCGGCGAGCGCCAGGGCCGCCGTCGCCGTCGCGGTGGCCGTCGCCGTCGCCGCGGTGACTCCACCGACCAGGACACCGAGCAGCACGAGTCCGCGCGCCACGCCCAGGACTCCGACGACTCCGATGAGTCCCACGACTCCGACGACACCGTCGCCGCCGAGCAGGCGGAGCAGGACGCCGAGGACGGCGCGGAGCAGGAGGCGGAGGACGCCGAGGAGTCGGAGTCCAACGGTTCCGGCTCCAGCAGCAGCCGTCGCCGCCGTCGCCGCCGGCGCCGCGCCGGTGACTCCGCCGAGGGCGAGCCGGCCGACGGCGACCCCGAGCGCACCGTCGTGAAGGTCCGCGAGCCGCGGGAGCGGCGCGCGAAGGACACCGAGCGCGAGCCCGGCACCGGCGCCGACGAGGTCCAGTCCATCAAGGGCTCGACCCGTCTGGAGGCCAAGAAGCAGCGCCGCCGCGAGGGCCGCGAGCAGGGCCGCCGCCGGGTGCCGATCATCACCGAGGCCGAGTTCCTGGCGCGCCGCGAGGCCGTCGAGCGCGTGATGGTCGTCCGCCAGAACGGCGAGCGCACCCAGATCGGCGTCCTGGAAGACAACGTGCTCGTCGAGCACTACGTCAACAAGGAGCAGGCCACCTCGTACGTCGGCAACGTCTACCTGGGCAAGGTCCAGAACGTGCTGCCGTCCATGGAGGCCGCCTTCATCGACATCGGCAAGGGCCGCAACGCCGTGCTGTACGCCGGTGAGGTCAACTTCGAGGCGCTCGGCATGGCCAACGGCCCCCGGCGCATCGAGTCCGCCCTGAAGTCCGGCCAGTCGGTCCTCGTGCAGGTCACGAAGGACCCGATCGGCCACAAGGGCGCCCGCCTGACCAGCCAGGTCTCGCTGCCCGGCCGCTACCTCGTGTACGTGCCCGAGGGCTCGATGACCGGCATCAGCCGCAAGCTGCCCGACACCGAGCGCGCGCGTCTGAAGACCATCCTCAAGAAGATCGTCCCTGAGGACGCGGGCGTCATCGTGCGCACCGCCGCCGAGGGCGCGAGCGAGGACGAGCTGCGCCGCGACGTCGAGCGGCTCCAGGGGCAGTGGGAGGAGATCCAGAAGAAGGCGAAGGCGATCTCCACCAGCTCGCCGAGCCTGCTGTACGGCGAGCCGGACATGACCGTCCGCGTCGTCCGCGACATCTTCAACGAGGACTTCTCGAAGGTCATCGTCAGCGGCGACGAGGCGTGGGAGACCATCCACGGCTACGTCTCGCACGTCGCGCCCGACCTGGCGGACCGCCTCTCCCGGTGGACGTCCGAGGTCGACGTCTTCGCGACGTACCGCATCGACGAGCAGCTCGCGAAGGCACTGGACCGCAAGGTCTGGCTGCCCAGCGGTGGCTCGCTGGTGATCGACAAGACCGAGGCGATGATCGTCGTCGACGTCAACACCGGCAAGTTCACCGGCCAGGGCGGCAACCTCGAAGAGACCGTGACGAGGAACAACCTCGAAGCGGCCGAGGAGATCGTGCGCCAGCTCCGGCTGCGCGACCTGGGCGGCATCGTCGTCATCGACTTCATCGACATGGTCCTTGAGTCGAACCGGGACCTGGTCCTGCGGCGCCTGCTCGAATGCCTCGGGCGGGACCGCACGAAGCACCAGGTCGCCGAGGTCACCTCGCTGGGCCTGGTCCAGATGACCCGCAAGCGCGTCGGCCAGGGCCTCCTGGAGTCCTTCTCCGAGACCTGCGTGCACTGCAACGGCCGCGGCGTCATCGTGCACATGGAGCAGCCCACCTCCGTGGGCGGCGGCGGCAAGCGCAAGAAGCGGCGCGGCGGCTCGGACCACCAGGACCACGAGTACACGCACGAGCTGGAGTCGGCCGACGACTCGGCGGAGACCGAGACCGCGGCCGAGGTCGCGGCCGAGGTGGCCGCTCCGGTGGCGCTGCCCGAGCCCGAGTTCGTCGCGGACGAGGAGCTGTACAGCAGCGCGGCCGAGGCCGAGGCGGCCGCTTCCCGCGGTCGTTCGCGGCGTCGTGCCACGCGGCGCGCGTCGGCTCCGGCGGGCGCTCCCCGGGTGGAGTCCGCTCCCGAGGAGGAGGCCGCGCAGGCCGACGCCCCGCAGGCGGACGCCCCCAAGGCGGACGCTCCGAAGGCCGCGAAGAAGTCGGGCAAGCGGGCGGCCAAGGCCGCCGAGCGGGCGGAGCGCGCCGCGAAGGCCGAGGCCGAGGCGGAGGCCAAGGCCGCCGAGATCCCGGCCGTCGAGGCCGAGACCGCGCGCACGGTGGCCCCGGCCGTCGAGGACCCGATCGTGGGCAGCCCCGAGGCCGTCGAGGCGGCGCAGGAGTCCCATGAGGCGACTGCGGCGGCTCCCGCGGCTCCCGCGGACGACGCCGCGCCGAAGGGTCGTACGCGCCGTCGTGCGGTCCGCAAGGCGACGTCGCCGGCCGGTTCGCCCAAGCCCGCGGAAGGCGCCGACAGCGCCGAGGTGGTCGTGGAGGCCCCCAAGGCCGAGCCGGTCGCCCCTGCGGTCACCGAGCCGGTGTCCGAGCCCGTCGCAGAGGCGCCCGCCGCCGACGCCGCGCCGCCGCGTCCGCGCCGCCGTGCGGTGCGCAAGGCCACCGCGCCGACCGCGTCCGCGGAGGCGGCCATCGTGGTCGTCCCGGCGGCGGAGAAGCCCGCTGAGAAGCCGGCCGAGAAGCCCGCCGAGACGACGGGGACGGAGACCGAGGCCCCCGCCGAGGAAGCCGCTCCCGCCAAGAAGACGGCGCGCAAGGCGGCCAAGAAGGCGCCCGCCAAGAAGACGGCGGCCACCAAGACGGCCGCCAAGAAGACCGCGGCCAAGAAGACGGCCGCAAAGAAGACGACGGCCAAGAAGGCGTCGAAGGCGACGGCGAAGAAGGCCGCGGCGGCGGAGCAGACGCCGTCCGGCGTCTCCGCGAGCGCGACCAGCGAGGACTGACCTCTTCGCGACCGGTGCCCCCCGTACGGCGAGAACGCCGGGCGGGGGGCACCGCCGTGTCCGGGGAACGGCGTCGCACACCCCGAAAGCGTGAAGTGGGACGGCCGTTCTTGGAGCTCCGGGGGGATACCTGTAAAACTCATGCGGTCTGATGAACCAACAGGGACGTGTGCGCGCGTTTGGGGAGACTGCGCGCCTTCGTCAGGGGAGGGATGACACATGGCGCACGGGCGCCTGCGAGGCACGGGACGACACCGGGCCGTGAAACCGGTCAAGGGCGGCCGCCAGGCGGTGGCGCTGGCCACGGTCCTGTCGGCGGCGGGAATCCAGGCCGCTGGTTCCGTGGGGACCGCGTCGGCGGAGCCGCTGCCGACCTGGACGGAGGGGCCGATCTTCAACGACCCCAAGGGCTCCGTCGACCAGCAGCACGCCATCAGGACCCGGCTGATCGAGCTGACGAACGCCGCCGTGCCCGGCTCGACGATCAAGGTCGCGGTCTACCACGTCTGGGAGGCCCCGGTCGTGGACGCGCTCGTCGCCGCCAAGAGGCGCGGCGTGCGCGTCCAGGTCCTGCTCGACGAGACCAGCAAGAGCGACCGGCCGACGAACACCTCGTACAACACGCTGAAGTCGGCACTCGGCACGGACCGGACCAAGTCGTCGTTCGTGTCCCTCTGCCCGACCGGCAAGTCCTGTCTGGGCAACCCGAGCTACGGCAAGTCGATCATGCACAACAAGTTCTGGCTGTTCTCGGAGGTCGAGGGCGCCAGGGACGTGGTCGTGCAGACCACGTCGAACTCGACGCCGTCCGCGCACACGAAGTTCTTCAACGACGCGCTGCTGCTGCCGGACAACCCCGCGATGTACGACGCGTACGCGGAGTACTTCACGGACATGCTCGGCAAGCGCTGGGCGGACTGGGACTACCGCACGGTCAGCAGCGGCCGCTACAAGGCGTACTTCTTCCCGCGCAACGGCACGGTCAACGAGACCGACACCATGTACTCCGTCCTGAACAACGTGAAGTGCACGTACAAGGACTCCGCGGGTGTGACGCAGCACACCAAGGTCCGCGCCGCCATATTCAAGATCACGCGGAAGCAGATCGCCGACAAGCTCGTCTCGCTGAAGAAGGCCGGCTGCTCGGTGAGCATCCTGTACGCGGAGACGGACAGCGCCAAGAGCCAGGGCGGCACCCCGGGCACCTGGGAGCAGCTGCACACGTCGGGCGGCCCGTCCGTGCGCTGCTACAACGACGACCGGGACCCGCTGCACCCCGGCTCCCGCCTCACGACGCCGTACATCATCCACTCGAAGTACCTGCTGGTCGACGGCGTGTACGACGGCAAGCGGAACAAGGTCTCCTTCACGGGGTCGCAGAACTACACGGCACCCGCGCTGCGCGAGAACGACGAGGCGATCGTCAAGATAGACGACGACTCGGTGCACGACACCTACCGCTCGCACTTCGACCGCACGCGGGCCGTGGCCTGGCCGGGGAGCGCGGACAAGACGGACCTGTGCAAGGGCGTCAAGCCGCTGCCGCCGGACGGTGAGAAGCCGGTCACCTGAGCGGGGGCGCGGGGCTGGTTTGACCCTTCCGGACCAGCCCCGTAACCTTGACCGTCGGCGTGTTCTTATGCACGTCCGCCCTCTGTAAACCTATTTCCTCTCGTGGCACCGGGCCGTGTCCGGGTTGTGAGAGAGGCCGTTCCGCTTCCGCGGGCGGCTGGACTGCAGGGGTTCCGTTCCGAGCGAGAGAGAGATCCGCGTGTACGCCATCGTGCGCAGCGGTGGTCGTCAGCACAAGGTTGCTGTCGACGACATCGTTGAGGTTGACAAGATTTCCACTGCCAAGGTTGGCGACACGGTCGAGCTCTCGACCCTGCTCGTTGTCGACGGCGACGCCGTGACGAGCGACCCGTGGGTCCTTGCCGGCATCAAGGTCCAGGCCGAGGTCGTGGACCACCACAAGGGTGCGAAGATCGACATCCTTCGCTACAAGAACAAGACCGGTTACCGCCGTCGTCAGGGTCACCGTCAGCAGTACACGGCGATCAAGATCACCGGTATCCCCACGGCTGCGAAGTAAGGGACTGAGACAAGATGGCACACAAGAAGGGCGCATCGTCCACTCGGAACGGTCGCGACTCCAATGCTCAGCGGCTCGGCGTGAAGCGCTTCGGCGGTCAGGTCGTCAACGCCGGTGAGATCCTGGTCCGCCAGCGTGGCACGCACTTCCACCCGGGCGCGAGCGTCGGCCGCGGCAAGGACGACACGCTGTTCGCGCTGGCCCCCGGTGCGGTGGAGTTCGGTACCCACCGCGGCCGCAAGGTCGTCAACGTCGTTCCGGTCGCCTGATCCAGGCTTCCGTAGAACACGTTCTTCGCGAGGGCGGACCTCTCTTCCCGGTGTCGGGAAGAGGGTCCGCCCTTCGCGTGTTAGACGTAAGACATTTCCGTTCTTTTCTGGAGGCACCCAACCATGACCACCTTCGTGGACCGCGTCGAGCTGTACGCCGCCGCGGGTAGCGGAGGCCACGGCTGTGCCTCCGTCCACCGTGAGAAGTTCAAGCCGCTCGGCGGCCCGGACGGCGGCAACGGCGGCCGTGGCGGCGACGTGATCCTGGTCGTCGACCAGGACGTCACCACCCTCCTTGACTACCACCACAGCCCGCACCGCAAGGCCACCAACGGCCAGCCCGGCGCCGGCGACCACCGCTCCGGCAAGGACGGCCAGGACCTGGTCCTGCCCGTCCCTGACGGCACGGTCGTCTACGACAAGCAGGGCAACGTCCTGGCGGACATGGTCGGCCAG
The DNA here is from genome assembly GCF_040654255.1 of Streptomyces sp. NPDC050732. Classification (NCBI taxonomy): domain Bacteria; kingdom Bacillati; phylum Actinomycetota; class Actinomycetes; order Kitasatosporales; family Streptomycetaceae; genus Streptomyces; species Streptomyces sp. NPDC050732. The sequence goes on along the minus strand of NZ_JBFAHP010000026.1, from coordinate 94,324 downwards.
GGCACCACCTTCGTCGCGGGCCAGGGCGGCCGCGGCGGCCTCGGCAACGCGGCGCTGGCCTCCGCCCGCCGCAAGGCCCCCGGTTTCGCGCTGCTCGGCGAGCCGGGCGAGGCCCGGGACGTCGTCCTGGAGCTCAAGACCGTCGCCGACGTCGCCCTCGTGGGCTACCCGAGCGCGGGCAAGTCCTCGCTGATCTCCGTGCTGAGCGCCGCGAAGCCGAAGATCGCGGACTATCCGTTCACGACGCTCGTCCCGAACCTGGGCGTGGTGACGGCGGGCTCGACCGTCTACACCGTCGCGGACGTGCCCGGCCTCATCCCCGGCGCCAGCCAGGGCCGCGGCCTCGGCCTGGAGTTCCTGCGGCACGTCGAGCGGTGCAGCGTGCTCGTGCACGTGCTCGACACGGCGACCCTGGAGTCCGACCGCGACCCCGTCTCCGACCTCGACGTCATCGAGGCCGAGCTGCGGGAGTACGGCGCGGGCCTGGAGAACCGGCCGCGCATCGTCGTCCTGAACAAGATCGACGTACCGGACGGACAGGACCTCGCCGACCTGGTCAGGCCCGACCTGGAGGAGCGCGGCTACCGCGTCTTCGAGGTGTCGGCCGTCGCCCACAAGGGCCTCAAGGAGCTGTCCTTCGCCCTCGCGGAGCTGGTCGGCGAGGCGCGTGCCGCGAAGCCGAAGGAGGAGGCGACCCGCATCGTCATCCGTCCCAAGGCCGTCGACGACACCGGCTTCACGGTCACCCGCGAGGAGGTCGGCGGCGAGCCGCTGTACCGCGTGCGCGGCGAGAAGCCGGAGCGCTGGGTGCGCCAGACCGACTTCCAGAACGATGAGGCCGTCGGCTATCTCGCGGACCGCCTCAGCCGCCTCGGCGTCGAGGAGGCACTGATGAAGGCCGGTGCGCGCAACGGCGACGGCGTCGCCATCGGCCCCGAGGACAACGCGGTCGTCTTCGACTGGGAGCCGACGATGATGGCGGGCGCCGAGATGCTCGGCCGCCGTGGCGAGGACCACCGTCTGGAAGCGCCCAGGCCGGCCGCCCAGCGCCGCAGGGACCGCGACGCGGAGCGGGACGAGGCGCAGAAGGAGTACGACGACTTCAAGCCCTTCTAGCACTTCGGGGCAGGCGCGTACGACAAAGAGAAGGGCCCCGGAGCTTGGAAACAAGCTCCGGGGCCCTTCTCGTTGCCGCTCAGGGGGTCACGCGGTGACCGAGTCCTCCGCGCCGTTCGGCTCGTTCGACTCGTTCGGGTCCTGCTCCGTCTCCTCCGCCGCTTCCTCGGCGATGCGCTGGCCCGGGATGTCCGCGTCGATGCGGGACGTCATGCGGGCGCGGCGGGCGTCGGCCTTGGCGCTCAGGGCGAGGGCCGCGGCGTTGAAGCGGACCAGGGAAGGCGGGTCGGAGGGGCCCAGGAGGTGCTCCTTGAGCTCCGCGCGCGCCTCGGCGTGCGGGTCGAGCTCCGGGGCGCGCACGGCCTTCAGGAGGGCCGCCACGCCGTCCGCCTCGGGGGTGAGGATCGTCGCCGCGGACGCCGTCGGGAAGCTCGCGCGGAACTCCGCCTCGGACATGCCGGCGGTGTTGGCGACGGCGTACGGCTTCTCGCTGCTCAGCCAGTCGGAGACGACCGAGGAGACATCGCTGATCAGCAGGTCGGCCTGGTTGAAGCAGGCGAAGATCGCCGGGCGCGCGGACGTGATGATCTGGTGCTCCCACTCCGGGAAGGAGGCCCAGAACGCGGCCTCCCAAGCGGCCGTCGCCGCGGCCACGGCGGCCTGCTGGCCGCCGTCCGGGGAGCCCTGGAGCATCATCCGCTCCTGTTCGTCCGCGCTCTTGCGGAAGCGCCGCGCGGTCAGCCGGTCCAGCTCCTCGGTGCGCCGCGCCAGTTCGGCGGCGGCCTCGGGGCCAGGACGGGCGCCGGAGCGCTTCGTGTTCGCCGCGAGGATCATCGCCTTGATGCGCTCGTTGGCGGCGCCCGCGCGCGGGTCCTGCGAGCCGGTCATCGGGTGCGGCTTGTAGAGGAGGCGCACGCCCGGGTCCGCGAGGAGCTCCCGGACGATGTTCTCGCCGGCCAGGACCACCGAGGTGTTGCCGGGGTTGCCGTCCCAGCCCTCCCAGGTGGGGGCGTACAGAACGGTCGTGTACGGACCGGTGGGCGCGCCGGAGAACGGGCGGATCGGGGAGAGCTGGGGGCGGCCGACCTCGACCACGTCCTTGTCGTCCACGCCGATGTCCGCGAGCTGGTAGCGGTCGCGGGCCGCGGGGCCCGCCACCCACACCTCGTCGTACGCCTTCGCGTAGGGGTTGCATGAGGAGAGCTTGTCGCTCTCGCCGTGGTTGATGAAGGCGTGCTTGATCGTGGGGATGCGCAGGACCTGGGAGGTCTTCGCGGCGTTCGCCGGGTGCAGCATCATCTTCAGCGTCGACGTCTCCAGGGAGAACATCGTGGCGACCTTCGGGAAGCAGATGATCGGGACGTCGGTCGCGTCGATCTTCTGCACCATGAACCGCTCGCGCAGCACGATCAGCGGCTTGCCGTCGAGCGCGGCGAGCGTGGAGAGCCACATGTTCGCCTGGTACGCGGACGTGGTGCCGCCGGAGAAGTACATGGCGACGGTCGGCTTGTACTCCGCCAGCCACGCGTCGAGCCACTCGATGACCCGCTGGTCGTTCTTCGCCCGCTTCTTCGGCAGCAGCCAGGTGGCGAGGTAGAGCGCGCCGGCGCCGATCAGGGTGAGGGAGACGGCGAGCCCGATGCCGCCCCAGTACGCGTCGGTGGTGCCCGCGGTGAGCAGCAGGCCGGCCGTCGTCGGGACCGAGAAGGTCAGCAGGCGGTGGGCCTGGCGGCGGGAGAGGATCCGCGGCGGGGCCGCGGTCAGATGCAGGTCCGACGCGTCGATGTTGCGGGTGACGATCGGCAGCGAGCGGGTGCGGCGCACGAGCACGGCGACGGCCTGGCAGGCGAAGTGCAGGGCGTAGAAGCCGAGCAGCGCGATGGTCAGCGGCGACTGCTCGGCCAGCGGCTCTATGCCGTCGATGCGCAGCAGCCCGACGAGGATCAGCATGTCGCGCAGGAGCTGGCGCACCGTGACGTCGAAGCGGATCTTGCCAAGGAGGGAGAGGAGGCCCGGCTGCTTGTACTGCAGATAGATGTCGAGCGCGAGATTCGCGGCGGCCGCGGCGATGAACACCGGGACGATGGGGATCAGCGCGGTCGCGAGCTGTGTCGCGAAGAGCGCGAACATCGCGAACAGCGCTGACAGCTGCACGATGCGTCGGGGGGCGAGTCCGGCAGAGGGCACGGGCTTGGGCTCCTGGCGGGGATGAAGGGGGATGAAGGGAAACTGGGGGGAAGTCGACCACTGACCGTATGACGCGCAGTGGCTCCCTAGCAATCTTCCGTGACGCCAATCACTGGATAAAGGGGCAAAGGAGACTGAACCCCGAGCCCGTTTTTCGCCTCTGACTCGAATACGTCTCCCGGTGCCCCGTAGATTGCAGGTCCGGAGATCGTAGATCCGGAGCACCGGTTCAGTTGGGTTGGGGAAGAGCGTGGCAGCGGCAAGGCAGTCAGTGGCAGAGGCCCGGCGGGTCGTCGTCAAGGTCGGGTCGTCGTCCCTGACCACCGCGGCGGGAGGCCTGGACGCCGACCGTGTCGACGCCCTCGTCGACGTACTGGCGAAGAGCAGGATCATGGGGGCGGACCGCAGGTCCTCGGTTGAGGGTGGTGGCGGGCGACGGGCGGGCGGGGGCGAGCGCGAGATCGTGCTCGTCTCGTCCGGCGCCATCGCCGCCGGGCTCGCCCCGCTGGGGCTCGTGCGGCGCCCCAAGGACCTCGCCCGCCAGCAGGCCGCAGCCAGCGTGGGCCAGGGCCTCCTCGTGGCCCGCTACACAGCCTCCTTCGCGCGCTACGGCGTACGCGTCGGACAGGTGCTCCTCACCTCCGACGACATGGCCCGCAGGGCCCATCACCGCAACGCCTCGCGCACCCTCGACCAGCTCCTCGCGATGGGCGCGCTGCCCGTCGTGAACGAGAACGACACCGTGGCGACCGACGAGATCCGCTTCGGTGACAACGACCGGCTCGCGGCCCTCGTCGCCCACCTCGTCCACGCCGACCTCCTCGTCCTCCTCTCCGACGTCGACGGCCTCTATGACGGCGACCCCGCGAAGCCCGGCACCTCCCGCATCGACGAGGTCACGGGCCCCGCCGACATGGCGCACGTCGAGATCGGCAGCGCCGGCAAGGCGGGCGTCGGCACCGGCGGCATGGTCACCAAGGTCGAGGCGGCGCGGATCGCCGCGGCCGCCGGCATCCCCGTCGTCCTGACCTCCGCGAGCCAGGCGGGCGACGCCCTCGCGGGCCGCGCCACCGGCACGTACTTCCACCGCACGGGACGCCGCTCCGCCGACCGCCTCCTGTGGCTGCAGCACGCCTCCGAGCCGCGCGGCGCGCTCACCCTCGACGAGGGCGCGGTGCGCGCGGTCGTCGAGGGCCGCAAGTCGCTGCTGCCGGCCGGTATCGCGGCCGTCGAGGGCGACTTCACGGCGGGCGACCCGGTCGAGCTGCGGGACGCCGCGGGCCGGGCGGTGGCGCGCGGACTCGTGAACTTCGACGCCAAGGAGATCCCGCTGCTCATTGGCCGCTCCACCCGGGATCTGGCGCGCGAACTCGGACCTGCGTACGAGCGGGAGGTCGTGCACCGGGACGACCTCGTCCTGCTGCACGGATAGCCCCCGGAAAGCCCCAGGTCGCGTCGGACCGCCCGCCCCGCGCACCTCACGCGCCCCGGCTGAAAACCATCGCGGACGGCCCGCGCCGTCCGCTCCGCGGAAGGTGAAACTCCCCAAAACCGCCCCGCGGGACTGCTTGGCCTGCTCAACTTTGTTGAAGACAGTTCTGCACGACCGTTGCGTATCAGCACCACCATTGCGTAAAGGAGGCCGTCGTGAGACGAGTACGCCCAGGGGCGGCGTCCCGCGGCTCGGCTGAGCGGACGCTGACGAGCGTCGCCGCGGGAACGGCGTACGAGAGCGACCCGCCCGGCGCGCGGGAGAGCGACGCGGGCGAGAGCCGGGAGGGCGAGAGCGCGGCGGCGCCCCGGCTGTGGCACGTCACGCTGAGCGTCTCGGGCGCCGAAGCCCCGCTCGACGAGCTCAGGCGAGGACTCGAACAGCTCGCCCACGACCACCCCTTTCTCCTCACCAGCAGGTACGCGCCGGACCACGCCGAGATCCGCTACTGGGAAGAGGCCCGCGATCTGCACGACGCGGCCGCGGTCGCGCTGCGCCTGTGGGGCGAGCACCGGCAGAGCGCCCAGCTGCCGCCGTGGGAGATCGTGGGGCTCGAAGTGATCGGCCGCGACACATACCACCAGCGCATCGCAGAGGGTTACGGTCCGTTACCGGCCGCTCCCGTCGGCGTGCATCCCTTTTGAGCCGTCGTCCCACGGGGCCACCGCGCCGGTCTCGGGGACTGGAACACCGGGTGGACGCCGCGCGCGCGGGGATTACCCTGCGGGCATGACGTCGCTCTCTCCCGTCTCGCCCTACGACAACCTCTCGCCGGTCGCCCGGGCCGCCTACCGCGCCCGTGGCGCGGCCGCCACGCTCGCCCCGCTGCCGCGCGCCGCCAAGGACGACGCGCTGCTCGCGATCGCCGACGCCCTCGAAGTGCGGACCTCCGAGATCGTCGAGGCCAACGGCAAGGACACCGAGCGCGCCCGCGAGGCCGGGACCAGCGAGTCCATCGTCGACCGCCTCACCCTCACCCCGGAGCGGGTCCGCGCCATCGCCGCCGACGTGCGGGACGTGGCCGCCCTGCCCGACCCGGTCGGCGAGGTCGTCCGCGGCTCGACCCTCCCCAACGGCATCGACCTGCGCCAGGTCCGCGTCCCCCTCGGCGTCGTCGGGATCATCTACGAAGCCCGGCCGAACGTCACCGTGGACGCGGCCGCCCTCTGCCTCAAGTCCGGCAACGCCGTCCTGCTGCGCGGCTCGTCGTCGGCGTACGCCTCGAACACCGCCCTCGTGCGCGTCCTGCGCGACGCCGTGCACGGCGCGGGACTGCCCGCCGACGCCGTCCAGCTCGTCCCGGGCGAGAACCGCGACTCCGTGCGCGAGCTGATGCGCGCCCGCGGCCTCGTCGACGTCCTCATCCCGCGCGGCGGCGCCTCGCTGATCAAGACGGTCGTCGAGGAGTCCACCGTCCCCGTCATCGAGACCGGCACCGGCAACTGCCACGTCTACGTGGACGCCGCCGCCGACCTCGACATGGCCGTCGACATCCTGATCAACTCCAAGGCCCAGCGCCCCAGCGTCTGCAACGCCGCCGAGACGCTGCTCGTGCACCGCGACATCGCCGACGCGTTCCTGCCGCGCGCCCTGGACGCCCTCGCGGAGGCCGGGGTGACCGTGCACGCCGACGAGCGCGTCCTCGGCTACGGGGACGCCTCCAAGGCCACCGTCGTGCCCGCGACCACCGAGGACTGGGAGACCGAGTACCTCTCGTACGACATCGCGGCCGCCGTCGTCGACACCCTGGAGCAGGCCGTCGAGCACATCCGGCTGTGGACCTCCGGGCACACCGAGGCCATCGTCACCACCTCCCAGCAGGCCGCGCGCCGCTTCACCCAGCTCGTGGACTCCACGACGGTCGCCGTGAACGCCTCGACGCGCTTCACCGACGGCGGACAGTTCGGCTTCGGCGCCGAGATCGGCATCTCCACGCAGAAGCTGCACGCGCGCGGCCCGATGGGCCTGCCCGAGCTGACCTCCACCAAGTACATCGTGACGGGCGACGGTCACATCCGCTGAATTCCCTTTCCGGCTGCCCAAATTGCCCCTTCCAGGGCTACGCTGGAGGGGTGCCGGAGGACGTGGGGGGCACGCCGTCGTTCCCTGACGGCTGGGAGCCCGACGACGACCGCGACCGCGGGGGTGCGGACGAAGAGTTCGCCTCCGTGGTCTTCGACGAGGACTTCGTGCGGGCCGCGGAGATCCACGAACCCACCGCGGTGGAGCGGCTGTTGGCCGCCGCCCAGGCGCGCGCCGAGGCCTCCGAGGCCGAGGCCCGCCGGGCGCGCACCCGAGGCCTCGGCCCCGACGCGGCGGACGACGACCTCTATGAAGACGGCTTCGGCCCCGACGACGGCAGCGAGTTCGGCCGCGACGACCTCGACGACGCCTACGAACACATCGCCCGCAGCGAGGGGTACGGCCGCCCGGGCCGCCACCCCGGCCAGATCCGCTGGCACCGCCCCATCGCCTGGATGCTCGCCCTCGTGATGGGCGTCGGCATGGTCGCCCTCGCCTTCACCGCCGTCTACCGAGGGGCGTCCTCGGGCCGCCAGGACCAGGTGCCCGCCCCCGCCTCGACCGAGGTCGGGCAGGGCGCCGGCAAGGAGGCGCCGCCCAGCCCCTCCGTCTCCGCCGAGTTCGGCAGGTCGGCGGTCCCCGCCGAGCCGCGCACGCCGTGAAGAGTTGACCGAACTTGTCGTGTACCAGGGCGTTTACCAGGCGTCCCGGAGACCTACTCTGAAGGTATGGGCGGTCCAGGAGACCCACCCGCAGGGACACCCGAGGGCGCTCCCGGCGGTGGCGAGGACGAGTACGGGTCGGTTGTCTTCGACGAATCGTTCGTGCGCGCTGCCCGCCTCCAGGAGTTCTCCGCACAGGAGCGCATGGGCGACCACACGCGCGCCGTGCGCCGGCGCCCGGGACTCCACCGGAGCCTCTCCCGCCAACTCGTGGTCCTCGCCGTCCTGATGGCCGTCGCCTTCGGCACGGCGATCTACATGGGCGTACGGAACCCCTACCACTCCCCGACGGCCAAGCGTCCCGAACCGCTGCGCATGACGGTGATACCGCTGGCCCCCACGGGCCGCGTGCCCGGCTCGACCAGCGTCCCCGACCTCTACGCACGCAGCCCGGCCGCACAGCTCCGGGTGGGCGCCGCAGGGATCAACCTCCCCGGCGCGCGCCGCACTTCACACTTCTCGGACAGCCAGGTGATGGCCGCGCTGGTCACCGCCAAGGACTACCTGGTCGCGTCCTCGCTCGCCCCGGACATCCTCACCGGCGGCTCCGCGCGCTCCGTGCGCATCCTGGTCGACCCGCGCCAACTGGCCCAGTTCGACCGGAGCTTCGCACACCCGACGGCCGACGGACGGCACGCGGCCACCGGCTGGCTCGTCCGGTTCGACCCGGCGAAGACCGCGCTCGCCGACAAGCGGGTCAGGACCGAGGGCACGATGCGGGTCGAGGAGGCCGGCAAGAACGCGCTGGAGGTCACCTCGGACCACACGTTCGTGTACGCGGTGCGGCCCGCCGGCAAGACGGCCGGCGGGGACCGCGTCGAGGCGTCCCTGTTCACCGTCCGCCGCGAGCTGCGCTTCCGCTTCGACCGCGACGACCTGCGGATGCACCGGGCCGAGCTGGTCACCTCCGCCACCCAGGCGGGCCCCCTCGCCTGCGGGGGCGAGACGGCGAACCACCTGCGCCCGCTGCTCGCCGGGCAGAAGGCGAAGGCGGCGGGCCCGGCGGGCACGGATCCGTACGCGACGGGGGACGCGACGGCGCTGTGCGGATCGCTGGCGGCGTCGGCCCAGCCCTCGCTGTCTCCGTCGTGACGGTTGCGACCGGGGCTGTTACGGCTGCTTGTCGTCGGTCGGCGAGCCGGTGCCGGAACCGCCGCCCTGGCCCGTGAACTTCCCGCGCAGCTTGCCGCCCAGGTCTCCCGCGCCGCCCGCGATGTCGTTGACCAGCTTCATCAGCGGGTCCTTGCTGTTGCGCACGTCGTCGGCGTACGCGGAGGCCGACTGGCGGAAGGAGTCGGAGACCGAGGTGTCCCTGTCCTCGTCGCGGCGGGGGTAGTGGCCGTCCATGATGCGCTGGTAGTCGCGCGATTCGGCCCACTTCTTCAGCTCGGCGGCGCGGACCGTGGCGAAGGGGTGCGTGCGCGGCAGGACGTTCAGGATCTTCAGGACGGAGTCGCGCAGGTCGCCCCCGGCCTCGTACTCCTCGGCCTGCTCCAGGAACGCGTCCACGTTCATCTCGTGGAGGTGGTTGCCCCCTGCGAGCTTCATCAGGCCGCGCATCGAGGCCTTCAGGTCCTGCCCGACCAGCAGGCCCGCGCGGTCCGCCGACAGCTCGGACTTGCGGAACCACTCGCGCAGCGCCGTCACGATCGCCATGATCGCGACATTGCCGAGCGGGATCCACGCGACCTTCAGCGCGAGGTTCGTGAGGAACAGCAGGATCGTGCGGTAGACGGAGTGGCCGGAGAGGGCGTGGCCCACCTCGTGGCCGACGACCGCCCGCATCTCCTCCTCGTCGAGCAGTTCGACCAGGCCCGTCGTCACGACGATGATCGGCTCGTCGAGGCCGATGCACATCGCGTTCGGATTCGGGTCCTGGTTGACGTACATCGGCGGGACCTTCTCCAGGTCCAGGATGTAACAGGCGTCCCGCAGCATGGTGTTGAGGTGCGCGAACTGCGCGTCGGACACGCGCACGGAGTCCGACAGGAACAGGAGCCGCAGGCTCCGCTCGGGCAGCAGGCCGCTGAGCGCCTTGAAGACCGTGTCGAAGCCGGTCAGCTTGCGCAGGGCCACCAGGGCCGAGCGGTCCGCCGGGTGCTCGTAGGCCCGTGACGAGATGCCGGGGAAGCGCCTGCGCTGCCGGCTCGGCACGCGCTCGTGGCCCTCGCCGCCCTCGCCGCCCCCGCCGCGGTGGTTGTCGTCGGTCATGCCGCATCCCCCATGTCTCGTCCTCTCGTGCCCCCGAGGTGGGCCCCAGCCTAGGCGGAGATACCGTGACAGGGCAGCACACAGAAGGAGTCTTCCGTCATGGAGCACAGTCAGCACAAGCCCGGGGTCGCCTGGCTCACGGAGGCGGCCAAGGCCGCGGAGCAGCAGGGACCGGGCAATCTGCTGCGGATCGTGCTGATCGTCATGGTCGTCGGATGCGTACTGGTCGGCTGGTTCCTGTTGCGCGGTTACCGCCAGGGAGCCGACAACGGGACGCGTACGGCCGAGCAGGGCGCGGAACGTACCCCTCCAGAGAGCACCGAAGGTACGACCGACAAGGGAGCCGACGACCGCAACGGCTGAGTCGGCGTGAGCCGGAGCGAGGCCCCCGCTTACGATGGGCCGGAAATCTTTATGTCCATCCCACCTCCGGATAGGTCCTGCCTGAGATGAGCCTCCACAGCAACGCCGCCCAGCTGGTCACTCTCGCCTCCGAGGGCGGCGAGCACGGCGGCAACCACGAAAGCCTCAGCCCTCTCCTCACCGGCGGCGGTGCCTTCGTCGTCCTCATGCTCCTCCTGTGGATCACCACCCTCTTCAACCGGGACCGCTAGGACAGGTCCCGGGACCGGAGCAGGGCCCCTCGACCGGGCCGGTAGGGTCTGCACGCATGGGAGAGCAGGACATGCCTACCGGTCCGGTGAGCAACGGCAAGCGCCGCCTGGGCGTCATGGGCGGAACGTTTGATCCGATCCACCACGGACACCTCGTGGCGGCCAGTGAGGTCGCCGCGCAGTTCCACCTCGACGAGGTGGTGTTCGTGCCCACCGGCCAGCCGTGGCAGAAGAGCGACAAGCAGGTGTCACCTGCCGAGGACCGTTATCTGATGACGGTCATCGCGACCGCCGAGAACCCGCAGTTCTCGGTCAGCCGCATCGACATCGACCGCGGCGGGGCCACCTACACCACGGACACGCTGCGCGATCTGCGTGCCCTCAACCCCGACACGGACCTCTTCTTCATCACGGGCGCCGACGCCCTCGGCCAGATCCTCACCTGGCGGGACACGGAAGAGCTGTTCTCCCTCGCGCACTTCATCGGGGTCACCCGGCCCGGCCACACGCTGGCCGACCCCGGGCTGCCCAAGGGCGGTGTCTCGCTGGTGGAGGTGCCGGCCCTGGCCATCTCGTCCACGGACTGCCGCGCGCGGGTCGCCAAGGGGGACCCGGTCTGGTATCTGGTGCCCGACGGTGTGGTGCGTTATATCGACAAGCGTGAGCTGTACCGCGGCGAATGAGCCGAGAGGGGCACCGGTGAACGACCGACAGTACGACCCTTATGCGGGCAGCGACCCGTATGCGGGCGAGTACGCGGGTGAGTACGCCGCCGACCAGTACCAGGTCGTCGGGTACGACGAGTACGGGCAGCCGGTGTACCAGCTGGTGCAGCAGCAGCCTCAGCAGTCACAGCAGCCGCAGGTGCCTCAGCAGTACCAGGGGTACGGGTACGACCCGTATGCCGGCGGGCAGCAGCAGGGGTACGGCGCGCAGGGGTACGACGCACAGGGCGCCGCCGCGACTTCGTACGACACGGCGACTTCGTACGACACCGCCTGGGTCCCTCAGCAGCAGCAACCGCAGCACGAGCAGCAGCCCCGGCCTCGTGCGGCGGCGCCCGCCCCCGTACCGGAGCCGCGTGCACCGGAGCCGCGTGCACCGGAGCCGCGTGCGCCGCAGCCCGAGCCGAGCACGTCGCAGCCCGAGTACAAGACCGAGCAGTTCTCCTTCATCGAGGAGCCGGACGAGGACTCCGAAGACGTCATCGACTGGCTGAAGTTCACCGAGAGCCGCACCGAGCGGCGCGAGGAGGCCAAGCGGCGCGGGCGTTCCCGGGTCGTCGCGCTCGTCGTGGCCCTCGCACTGGTGATCGCGGGCGGCGTCGGCTACCTGTGGTTCGCGGGCATGCTGCCCGGCCGGTCGGGCGGCGAGGACGGCGCGGCCGCGGCGACAGGACCGCAGAAGCGCGACGTGATCGTCCTGCACCTGCACAACACCAAGGGCAAGGGCACCTCCACCGCGCTCCTGGTGAACAACACCACGACCAAGCAGGGCGCCACCGTCCTGCTGCCCAACTCCCTCGCCGTGACGGACGACAACGGCACGGCGACGACGCTCGGCAAGTCCGTCGACGACGACGGCTCGACCGGCACCCGCGAGTCGATCGACACGGTGCTCGGCACCCAGGTCGAGGGCACCTGGCGGCTCGACACCCCGTACCTGAACAACCTCGTCGAACTCGTCGGCAACATCGACATCGACACGAACACCGACGTGCCCGACCCGAAGGCGAAGAACGGCGAGGCGCCCCTCGTGAAGAAGGGCGAGCAGCAGACGCTGAGCGGGCCGATGGCCGTCGCGTACGCCACCTACCGCGCGCCCGGCGAGACGGAGACCGACCAGCTGAACCGCTTCGGAGAGGTCATGCAGGGCGTCCTGCGCAAGCTCTCCTCGGACCCGCAGGCGGCCACGACCACCGTGCAGTCCCTCGCGCAGATCCTCGACCCCTCGCTGGCGGAGAAGGACCTCGGCGCCTTCCTCGCCAAGCTCGCCGACCGCGCCAAGGGCGGCGACTACAAGACGTCGCTGCTGCCGGTGCGGCAGGACGGCACGCTGACCGAGCAGGCCGGCGAGACCGTGGTCAAGGACGTCCTCGGCGGCACGGTGAAGAGCCCGGAGAAGGGCGCGGCCCTGCGGGTCGGCGTGCGGAACGCCTCCGGGAAGAAGGCGGCGGGCGAGGACGCCCGGGTCTCCCTGGTCAACGGCGGCTACACCTTCATCGACGGCGGCACGGGCTCCGCGGCCCGGCCCACCTCGCAGGTCACCTACGCGGACGCGAGCAAGAAGGCGCAGGCCACCGAGGTCGCGAAGACCCTCGGCCTGCCCGCGAGCGCCGTCAGCAAGGGGAAGACGGCGGCGAACGCCGACGTCTCCGTAGTGCTCGGACAGGACTACCGGACCGGCTAGATCAGGAGGCGCCCCGGGCGGTGACGTAATCGTCTGGGGCGCTGTCGGCGGTCCGTGAGACCCTTGGGGTGTATCCACCAGCCGAAGGAAAGCTCTCTAGTGACCGCCACGGACCGCTCCACCGAGCTCATCAACGTCGCCGCCCAGGCGGCTGCCGACAAGCTCGCGCACGACATCATCGCGTACGACGTCAGCGACGTGCTGTCGATCACGGACGCGTTCCTGCTCGCCTCCGCTCCCAACGACCGCCAGGTCAAGTCGATCGTCGACGAGATCGAGGAGCAGCTGAACAAGCAGCTCGGCGCCAAGCCGGTCCGCCGCGAGGGGGACCGCGACGCCCGCTGGATCCTCCTCGACTACGTGGACATCGTGGTGCACGTCCAGCACAGCGAGGAGCGTGTCTTCTACGCCCTTGAGCGCCTGTGGAAGGACTGCCCCGAGATCGCCCTGCCGGAGGACGCCAAGGCCACCCGCGGCAAGGCCGCCGAGCACGCCGAGCAGCGGGCCGCGGAGGAGGCCGACCTGGACGGGGAACTGGGGTGAGCAACCGCGGCTGCCGGATCATCCTGTGGCGGCACGGCCAGACGGCCTGGAACCTGGAGCGCCGCTTCCAGGGCTCCACGGACATCGAGCTGACCGAGACGGGCGTCGCCCAGGCCAAGCGCGCCGCCCGCCTGCTCGCCTCCCTGAAGCCGGACGCCATCGTCGCCTCCGACCTCAGGCGCGCGGCGGCCACGGCCGCCGAGCTCTCCGCGATCACCGGCCTCCCCGTCACCCACGAGGAGTCCCTCCGGGAGACGTACGCCGGTGACTGGCAGGGCCTGACGCACGACGAGATCATCGCCCGCTTCGGCGAGCAGTACGCCGCGTGGAAGCGCGGCGAGGCGGTGCGCAGGGGCGGCGGCGAGCTGGAGACCGAGGTGGCCGACCGGGCCGCGCCGGTCGTCCTGCGCCATGCCGAGAAGCTGCCCGCGGACGGCACGCTCGTGGTGGTCAGCCACGGCGGCACGATCCGCACCACGATCGGTCGCCTCCTCGGCCTTGAGCCCCACCACTGGGAGGGGCTCGGCGGCCTCACCAACTGCTGCTGGTCGGTCCTCGGCCAGGGCGCGCGGGGCTGGCGCCTCCTGGAGCACAACGCCGGCACGCTGCCGGAACCGGTGCTCGGCGACGACGACTGACCTTCCCGACCCGGATTTCACATTCGGGCTGGTCGCAGGCTAAAGTTCTTCTTGTTCGCCCGCCGAGCGGGAAGAACGCAAGGGGCTATAGCTCAGTTGGTAGAGCGCCTGCATGGCATGCAGGAGGTCAGGAGTTCAATTCTCCTTAGCTCCACAGTCCCGGAAATCCCGTCCCCACCAGGGGGCGGGATTTTCTTTTGCCGCCGCCCGTCGCCTGCCACCGGGTGTCGTGTCCGGACTGGTACGGATGCGTCGCTGACCAGGCCGCTCGGAGCGTGGCAGAATCGGACGGCCGGAAGGGGACGCAGCCCGACGGGAGGGAGAGCGCGATGCCTGCGAGCATCCTCGGAGAGGTCGACCGCCTCTCCGAAGCGGCGGACGTACGAGAACGGCCCGTGCCCCGCACGCTCCTCGACTGCCCTTCCTGCGGCTCGTCCCACGTCGCTCAAGTGCTCGGTGACAACGGCGGAATCTCGTACGTATGCACCGCCTGCGGCCACAGCTGGAGCTGATCGATGGGTGCACACAGGCGGAAATGCGACTGGTGCGGCAGTGGCACACCGATCGTCCGCGACATGGAACCGGTCAACCAGGAGTATCAGTACTGGTGCGAGGAATGCGCCCGGGCGCTGATCATAAAAGGCGACCCCATCGAGACGTACCGCGAGCTCGAAGGGGAGCCGATCTACGGTCGGCTGCTGGACGAACACTGCACGCTCAAACGGTTCTACTCGTTCGCGACCGCGTGACCGCCGCTGCCGTCACCAGGAGAAACGCGAAAGCGGCCGCCACGTAGAGGGCGGACAGCACCATCTGGCCGTGGTTCTGGGCGAGTTCGAGCCGTCCTTCGCCGTGCGGCACCCACCACAGGGCGTACGAGCAGAAGACCAGGGACGCGGCCCCGGCGGCAGCCCACCGCCACCGGCCGCCCCGGCGCCCCGCCTCCGCGCCCAGGAGCAGCACCATCGGCACGCACCACACCCAGTGGTGCGACCACGACACCGGACTCACCAGGAGCGCGGTCGCCGCACAGGCGAGGACGGCCCGGGCGCGCTCCCCGCGCAGTGCGGCGGCGACCGCGACCGCGAGGCCGAGCGCGCCGGCCGCGGCGGCGGCCAGGGCCCAGGGGGCACCGGGCTCCCCGGTGTGCAGGAGCCGGGCCAGGACGCCGCGCAGCGACTGGTTCGCGGTGTCCTCGGCGAACCCGACCCGGCCCGCCTCGAAGACCATCCGGGTCCAGAAGCGCCACGAGTCGTACGGCAGGACGGCGGCCGCGAGGGCCGTCGCACCGGCGAAGGAGACGGCCGCCACGCCCGCGTGCCGCACGGCCGCCCGCCACGGCCCGCGCCGCACCGCCTCCGCGGCCCCCGTGAGCAGCAGAAGCGCCGCGAAGAGCGCGGGCGTGAGCTTGACCGCCGCCGCCACCCCGATGCCCACGCCCGCCCAGTGGTGTCCGGGGCGCCGGGTCAGGTCCCACAGGACGAGGACGGCGAGCAGCAGATTGATCTGCCCGTAGCGCAGCGTCGTCCACACCGGCTCGCACCAGACGGCGACGGCGGACACCCACAGGACGCTCTCCACGCGCGCGTGCCGCTCGCCATGGACCAGTCGCAGGGAGAGGTGCACGAAGACGATCAGGAGCAGCAGGTTGCCCAGCGTCGCGAGCGTGCGCATGTCCGCCGGGTCCAGGAGCGTGAGCGGGGTGAAGAGCAGCGCGGCGAACGGCGGGTAGGTGGTGGGCAGCTGGGCGTCGGTGGCGCGCAGCGCGTAGAGGTCGCCGCCCGCGCGCACGGTCTCGCCCTCGGCCCGGTAGACCATCAGGTCGATCATCGAGACGTCGGCGGCGCGCTGCGCGAGCCAGAAGGCCGTGAGGGAGAGCAGACAGCCCCCGGCGGCCAGCGGCACCCGGCGACGGGAGGCGGCGAGCGCGGTCACGGGCACGGGCACGGTCACGAAGGCTGACAGTACCGGGCGTTTCGGACGGTATCCGCCCAGACCGGAAACGATTTGGTGGAGCACGGGTATGACCGTGTAATGTTGGCGGAGCCGCCGGGGAAACCGGGCGGACAAGCAAGGGGCTATAGCTCAGTTGGTAGAGCGCCTGCATGGCATGCAGGAGGTCAGGAGTTCAATTCTCCTTAGCTCCACAGAATATGAGCGGGCCACCCGGATCGGGTGGCCCGCTCTTTCGTTGTCATGACCTTCTTGTCATGGTCCTCTCGTCGCCGTTACTGCCTTCCGCTGCCGAGCGCTCGGCGGCCCCGGCCCGGCGGGAGCGCGGCCGGCAGCGTCCGGGGTGCCGGAAGGGCCGGCTTCGGGGCCTCCTCGATGCGCAGCGCGAGCGCGGGACAGCGGCGCACCGCGCGGGTGGCGCGCGCTTCGGAGTAGCGCGGTACGGCCGCCTCCGCCACCGAGGGGAAGCCGTCAGGGCCCAGTTGGATGAGTTCGGGGACGATGTCCGCGCACAGCCCGTGGCCCTGGCAGAGCGTCCAGTCGACGGCGAGCTTGCGGCCGCTGGGTGCCTCCGCCCGGGGCGCGTCTGCCTGGAGGGGCAGGACTCCCTGGACGGGGCGGCCGCAGCCGCCGCCCAGGACGTGCGCCGCGAGGTCGTCCGTGAACGCCGAGATCGACGACTCCAGGAAGGCCGCCGAGCCGTCCGGGTGCTTGCACGCGCCGCGCCGCTTCACGGCCCGGGTCACCTCGCGCAGCGCCTCCAGAGCGGTCGGCCCGCCGCCCTGGAGAACGTCGGCGAGGCCGCGGGCCGCCGCGGGGAGCCCGAGGTAGCAGGGGCCGCACTGTCCCGAGCTCTCGGCGGCCAGCCAGTGCGCGACGCGCAGCGACTCCCCGAGGGGGCAGGTGCCCGCGCCGATCGGCAGGATCGCGCCCGCGCCGAGTGCGCCGCCGCAGGCGTCCAGGGCGGCGCGTGAGACGACCGCGTCGTGTGCCGTCATGCCGTCGAGCCACTTGCCGTGATAGCCGCCCGTGAGCACGCCCTGCGGGAGCGCGGGTGCGCCGGCGAGTTCGAGGACGTACCGCAGGGGCACTCCGGTGGGGACCTCGACGACCATCGGCCGTGCGACCGCTCCGGAGAGGGTCAACAGGACCGTGCCCGGCTCGTCGCGCAGGCCGGTGCGGCAGTAGCGTTCGGCGCCCGCCCGGGCGGCGACGGCGAGCTGCGCGAAGGTCTCCGCGTTGGAGAGGAGAGTGGGGGCGCCGCCCACTCCGGAGTCCGACGTCCGCACCTTGCGGCCCGGTGGCAGGGGAGGTCCGCCGTCCGCCGAGCGGACGAGCGCGGAGGACTCTCCGGTGACCATGCGTACGGGATTGCGCTGCACGCGCGCGCGGAGGGCCGGGCCGCGCCGGTTGCCGAGGCCCCGCTCGGCCAGCGCGGTGCGCATGGAGGCCTCGGTGGAGTCGCGGGTCACGCCGACGATCAGCGTGCGGGCTCCCAGGGCCTCGGCGGCGAGCAGGGCGCCGTCCAGGATGAGGTGCGGGGCGCGGTTGATCAGGACGGTGTCCTTGCGGCAGGCGGGCTCGTCCTCGCTGCCGTTGACGACGACCACGGGGCGTACGCCTCGGCGTATCGCCGCGTCGGCGACGGCCCGCAGCTTCTGGGCGAACGGGAAGCCCGCGCCGCCCCGGCCGCGCAGCGCGATGTGCTCGGCGAGGCGGGCGAGGGGTTCGCCCGCCATGGGTTCCAGGGGGCCGTGGACCTTCAGGTGCATGGCGAGATCGAGGCGTTCGACGAGGTCGAAGCCGGAGGTGAGCAGGGGCAGGCCGACGACGCGGACTTCCGGGACATCGGGCAGTGGGGCGTTCACGGGTGGCCTCCGGTGGCGGCGTTCCAGGGCTCGCCCGCGCCGGGGGCCTGAAAGGGCCCGGGCAGCGGTTCGGTGGCGGGGCCGCTGTCGTACGCGGGGTCGAGGGGCGCGTCGTACGAGGCGTCGTAGAAGGGCTGGGGGGTGGTGTCGTACGTGGGCGGAGGCGCGATGTAGGGCGACTCGGCGGGTGGTGGCGGCGAGGGCGCGGGCCAGCGGCCGGTGGGGTCGGTGCGGGGTGGGGGGACGGTGGGGTGCGGGGGAGCGGTCGGGGCCAGCGCGCGGTAGGCCGCCGAGATGCCGGCGACCGGCTCTGGAGAGGGCGTGGGGGCGGTCGTGCCGGGCAGCGGGGCGGAGACGGTGTCCCGCGCGGGCGGCTCCGCCCGGAGGGAGGCGTCGCGCTCCGGTTCGAGCAGGGCGAGGACCCGGGCGGCGACCTTCCGCTTGACCGGGCGCGGCGCCGCGCGCAGCGCGACGGCACCGGCGACCCCGGCCAGGCACAGGGCGTACAGCGCGACCACCCACCCCTTCGGCGGGCGGCCCGCGTACAGGCCGTGGACCAGCCCCGCGCACCAGGCGGGATAGGCGAGCATGTGCAGCGCCCGCCAGCGCGAGGCGATCCGCGCGGGAGAGGCGAAGGCGCTGCGCAGGGCGCCGGTGACGGCTGTGGCGATCATGAGGATGCCCGCGAGCGAGCCGAGGCCGATGAGTCCGGCGCTGCCGGAGACGCCGAGCCCGAACGGCATGAGGGCGCCGAACAGCGACACGTGGTCGAGTGCCACCTTGACGGTGCCGTGCAGCAGCAGGAAGCCGACGGAGGCGATCGCGGTGGTGCGGTGCACAGCCTGGGCGAGCAGGCGCTGGCGCGGATGCAGGAACAGGCGGTCCGTGGCGACCAGGCCCCAGACGACGGCGGCGGTCAGGCAGACCAGGGAGAGGACGCCGGTGGTGAAGTCGATGGCGGCCCGCAGGCCGTCGCTGCCCGTGAGGACGAGCAGGGGTATCAGCAGCAGGGCTCCGGTACCGAGCAGAGCACTCTTGCGGTGGAGGTGCAGAGAGTTCATGGGGGCGGCTCCGAAATGGTTCGGTCCCGCCGCATGCTAAGTCGCTCCATACCGGTGGGTACGGGATTTGAGTTATTGCGTTGTTATCAAAGTGCGACACGATCTTGGTGTTGCCCCGATAGTGGGCGGTACGCGGAGTAACCCATGGCCAAGGGTCGGGAATCGGCCGGGTTCCCGGACGCCCGGGCGGCATGGATGGAAGCTCGTCGCGGGCCGCGGGAGGGCTGCGGTACCCTGACGCCATGCGTGCCGTACGCCTTCTGCTTAGCGGGCCGCGCTGATCAGTCCCGACCGCCGGTGAATCGCGGTCGGAATCGGCGCGGCGTCCCCTCCTGTGCGAGGGGCATTTTTATTTGGCCCAGCAGGCCGATTCCGTAGGCAGAGACGATCGATGGAGCTTTGAGGATCATGAGCGAGACGAATTCTGCTGCCGCCTCCGAGGTGGCCGCACCGCACCGCTATACGGCCGCTCTGGCCGCCGAGATCGAGGCACGCTGGCAGGACTTCTGGGACGCCGAAGGCACCTACGAGGCGCCGAACCCGAGCGGTGACATGGCCGCGCGGGGCGAGGCCGAGACCGCTCTGGTCGGCAAGCCCAAGAAGTTCATCATGGACATGTTCCCGTACCCCTCCGGAGCGGGCCTGCACGTCGGCCACCCCCTGGGCTACATCGCCACGGACGTCTTCGCGCGCTTCCAGCGCATGACCGGACACAACGTCCTGCACACCCTGGGCTTCGACGCCTTCGGCCTGCCCGCCGAGCAGTACGCCGTGCAGACGGGCACCCACCCGCGGGTCTCCACCGAGGCCAACATCGAGAACATGAAGGCCCAGCTGCGCGCACTGGGCCTGGGGCACGACAAGCGGCGCTCGTTCGCGACGATCGACCCCGAGTACTACAAGTGGACCCAGTGGATCTTCGTCCAGATCTTCAACTCCTGGTACGACGCCGACGCCGCGAAGGCCCGCCCGATCGCCGACCTGGTCGCGCAGTTCGAGAGCGGTGACCGTGCCGTACCGGGCACCACGCGCGCGTGGAGCGAGCTGGACGCCGCCGAGCGCGCCGACGTGCTGAGCCAGTACCGCCTGGCCTACGCCTCCGACGCGCCCGTCAACTGGTGCCCCGGCCTGGGCACCGTCCTGGCCAACGAGGAAGTCACCGCCGACGGCCGTTCCGAGCGCGGCAACTTCCCCGTCTTCAAGGCCAAGCTGCGCCAGTGGAACATGCGCATCACCGCGTACGCCGACCGGCTGCTGGACGACCTGGACGCGCTGGACTGGCCCGAGGCCATCAAGCTGCAGCAGCGCAACTGGATCGGCCGTTCCGAAGGCGCCCGCGTGAACTTCCCCGTGGGCACCGAAGGCGACGCGATCACCGTCTTCACCACCCGCCAGGACACCCTGTTCGGCGCCACCTACATGGTCCTGGCGCCCGAGCACGACCTGGTCGACAAGGTCGTCCCCGCGGCCTGGCCCGAGGGCACCCACGAGGTGTGGACCGGCGGACACGCCACGCCCGCCGAGGCCGTCGCCAAGTACCGCGCCTTCGCCGCGTCGAAGTCCGACGTGGAGCGCCAGGCCGACGCCAAGGAGAAGACCGGCGTCTTCACCGGCGTCTACGCCACCAACCCGGTCAGCGGCGAGCAGGTCCCCGTCTTCATCGCCGACTACGTCCTGATGGGCTACGGCACCGGCGCGATCATGGCCGTCCCGGCGCACGACAGCCGCGACTTCGCCTTCGCGCGCGCCTTCCACCTGCCGATGCGCTGCGTGGTCGATCCGTCCACAGCGTCTGACAGCGGCTCCGCCGCGGGCCGGGGCACCGACACCCGGACGTGGGACGACGCCTTCTCCTCGTACGAGGCGAAGCTGATCAACTCCTCGAACGAGGAGGTCTCCCTGGACGGCCTGGACGTGGCGAGCGCCAAGGCCCGCATCACCGGCTGGCTGGCCACCCGCGGCATCGGCGAGGGCACCGTCAACTTCCGCCTGCGCGACTGGCTGTTCAGCCGCCAGCGCTACTGGGGCGAGCCCTTCCCGATCGTCTACGACGAGGACGGCATCGCCCACTCGCTGCCCGAGTCGATGCTGCCCCTGGAGCTGCCGGAGGTCGACGACTACTCCCCGCGCACCTTCGACCCGGACGACGCGGACACCTCTCCGGAGACGCCGCTGTCCCGCAACGAGGACTGGGTCAACGTCACCCTGGACCTGGGCGACGGCACTGGTCCGCGAAGCTACCGCCGCGAGACCAACACCATGCCCAACTGGGCCGGTTCCTGCTGGTACGAGCTGCGCTACCTGGACCCGCGCAACGACCAGCAGCTGGTCGACCCCGCCGTCGAGCAGTACTGGATGGGCCCGCGCGAGGGGCAGCCGACCGGCGGCGTCGACCTGTACGTGGGTGGCGCCGAGCACGCGGTGCTGCACCTGCTGTACGCGCGCTTCTGGTCGAAGGTCCTGTTCGACCTGGGCCACATCTCGTCCGCCGAGCCGTTCCACAAGCTGTACAACCAGGGCATGATCCAGGCCTACGTCTACCGGGACAGCCGCGGCTTCCCGGTGCCGGCCGCCGAGGTCGAGGAGCGCGACGGCACGTTCTTCTTCGAGGGCGAGCCGGTCAAGCGCGAGCTGGGCAAGATGGGCAAGTCCCTGAAGAACGCGGTCACGCCGGACGAGATCTGCGACGAGTACGGCGCGGACACCCTGCGCCTGTACGAGATGGCGATGGGCCCCCTGGACGTGTCACGTCCCTGGGACACGCGCGCGGTCGTCGGCCAGTACCGCCTGCTGCAGCGGCTGTGGCGCCTGATCGTCGACGAGTCGACCGGTGAGGTCACCGTCGCGGACGTCGCCGAGGCCGACATCGACGAGGCCACCCTGCGCGCCCTGCACAAGGCGATCGACGGCGTCCGCCAGGACCTGGACGGCATGCGGTTCAACACCGCCATCGCCAAGATCACCGAGCTGAACAACCACCTGACGAAGGTGGGCGGCACGGTGCCGAGGTCCGTCGCGGAGCGCCTGGTGCTGCTGATCGCGCCGCTGGCCCCGCACATCGCCGAGGAGCTGTGGCGCAAGCTGGGCCACACCGACTCGGTCGTCCACCAGGACTTCCCGGTCGCCGACCCGGCATACGTCGTGGACGAGTCCGTGACCTGCGTCGTGCAGATCAAGGGCAAGGTCAAGGCGCGCCTGGAGGTCCCCCCGTCGATCTCCGACGCGGAGCTGGAGAAGGTGGCGCTGGCCGACGAGAGGGTCGTGGCCGCGCTGGGCGGCGCGGGCATCCGCAAGGTGATCGTGCGGGCGCCGAAGCTGGTGAACATCGTTCCCGCGTAGCGGCATAGGGGTATTCCCTTACGGGCAGGTTGGGGGTTCCGCTGGAACCTCCGGCCTGCCTTCTCCGTTTACGGTGGAGGAGTCGCTGGAGCGGACATCGCTTGAGCGCACCGGACCGGATGCGGAGAGGAGCGTCATGGGAGCCGTGGGCGCAGTCGTGGCGCTGCTTTTCGTGCTGTTCTTGGTACTGGGCGTCTATCTGACGGTGAAGGCGGTCAGGGCGGCCAAGCGGGGCGTGGACCGCACCATCCAGGAGGCCCGCCGGACGGTGGAGGACACCACGCTGCGGGCGAAGAGCTTCGCGGTCGGCCCCGCCGCCGAACTGGCCCAGCTGCGCCTCTCCTTGCGCACCTCCATGCGCGCCACACAGGACGTTCTGCAGGCGGGCGCCGCCGACGACGCGTCGCTGAAGGAGACCCTGCAGCTCTTCGACCGGCTCAGCGTCCACGGCCACGAGCTGGACGACGAACTCCGGCGCCTGGAGCGCGACCCGGACAAGGCCGCCCTGGCCGAGCGGCTCCCCGAGATGCGGGAGCGCACGGAGCAGATCAAGAAGGCCGCCGACTCCCTGCGCTGGTCGGCGCGCGACCGGGCCCGCCGCTTCGCCAACGACGACCTGGACGCACTGAGCACACAGATCGACATGGAGGCGGGCGCCCTGCGGCACTGGACGACGGAGCCGTCGCCGGCCGAGGCTCCCGCCGCGTGGCCCGAGCCCGCGGCGGACGCCGGCAAGGACGCCGAACAGGCCTGGTCCGAGCCGTCCGGGTCCACCCGGCAGACGGCCCAGGAGCCGACACGGCCCGCGATCACCCCGCCCACCGCCAGGCCGACGTATCCGTGGGAGAAGAAGACCAAGCCCGAGAGCACGACCTGACCCGCCCGGTGACAGCCCTGACCGCTCGGAGACAGCTCCGACGACCGCCCCGTGACGGATGGAGCTGCCCCGGAGCCGGGTGCGCGGGGGCCGGGCTGCCACCCGGCGGCGCAGACAGGTAATCTCCAGCTCATGTCCCGCCATGTCGCGATCGTCACGGATTCAACGGCCTACCTGCCGCAGCCGACGATGGACCGGCACGGCATCACCGCGGTGCCCCTGACCGTCGTCCTCGGGGATCAGGCGCTGGAGGAGGGCACCGAGATCTCGGCCCGCTCGCTCGCCCTCGCGCTGCAGAAGCGGAAGTCGGTGACGACGTCCCGGCCCAGCCCCCAGCTCTTCGCCGAGACGTACCGGAAGGCGGCCGAGGCGGGCGCCACGGCCATCATCTCGCTGCACCTGTCCGCCGAGTTCTCCGGTACGTACGACGCCGCGGTCCTCGCCGCGAAGGAAGCGCCGGTGCCGGTGCGGGTGGTGGACACCGGCATGGTCGCGATGGCCCTCGGCTTCTGCGCCCTCTCGGCGGCTCAGGCCGTGGAGGCGGGCGACTCGGTGGAGGAGGCGGTGGCGGCCGCGGAGAAGCGGGCCGCCGGCACGTCCGCGTACTTCTACGTCGACACCCTCGACTATCTGCGCAGGGGCGGCCGCATCGGCGCCGCGCAGGCGCTGCTGGGCTCCGCGCTCGCCGTCAAGCCGCTGCTGAAGCTGGACGGCGGCCGCATCGACATGCTGGAGAAGGTGCGGACGGCGTCGAAGGCGATCGCCCGGCTGGAGGAGATCGTGGTCGAGCGCGCGGGCAGCGGCCGGGTCGACATCGCGGTGCACCACCTGGCGGCGCAGGAGCGGGCGTCGGTGCTCGCCGAGCGGCTCAGGGAGCGGGTGCCGGGCCTCGCGGAGCTGCACGTCAGCGAGGTCGGCGCGGTGATCGGGGCGCACACCGGGCCGGGGCTGCTGGGAGCCGTGGTCTCGCCGCGGTGAGGTGCGGCTCGGCCTTGGAATCCCTCGTGCGGGTGACGGAGATATCCACAACTGCCGAGTAGTCCACGGAAATTGAGCAAGATCAACAACTTTCTCCCGCTGTGCCTAACGTCGTCGGCATGGCGATTCGATCACTTTCCAGGACAGCTTCCGCGACGAGCGGCCCGGGCCGCGCGCCCGCGTCAGACGGCCGGGCGAACCACCGTCAGGCCCGTGAGCGGGCCCGCCGCAGGCGAGCCTCTGCTGCCTCGGCCGCCTCGGTCGCCTCGGCGGAGGCGGTCCGACTGCGGGCGGAAAGCCTCTTCGCCGAGCCGCAGCCGCCGCCACAGACAACACCGTCGCGGCCGTCGCCGCGTTCTCCGCGGCTGGACGTGGCGGCTGCCGACGCCGAGCCGGTGGGCGGGGCTCCGGTCGGCGGCGGATCAGTACCGCGCGCCCCGATGCCCGTGCCCGGATGGGCGCGGGAAGCGGAGGCGAAGGCGGAGGTGGGGGAGCCGCCCGACGCGGAGGTGGAGCCGCGGTCGGGCCCCTCGCGGCGCGAGCGGATGGGGCTCGCCCTGCGGGAGCGGCTGCCTGTGTGGCTGCAGTCGCGGTGCGGTCTGGAGCGGCGCGGCGTGGTCGCTCTCGTCGTGGTCCTCGCCGTCGCGGCGGTGTTCGCGGCGCAGCATTTCTGGTCGGGCCGGACCCAGCCCGTGCGGCCGCCCGAAGTGGTGCGCGCGGCGGGCGCCGCCGCCGACCGGGACGCGGAACCGGTTCCGTCGCCGGGCCCTCCGGCGCAGGCGGGACGGGCCGCGGAGAGCGGGGGCGGTGCGGGCGGCCCGGGTGGTGCGGCGGCCGCCGGTGGCCCCGCGGGCGTGATCGTCGTGGATGTCAGCGGGAAGGTCCGCCGCCCCGGGGTGCATCGGCTGCCTGCCGGGTCCCGGGTGGCCGACGCCCTGCGGGCCGCCGGCGGGGTCAGGCCCGGCACGAAGACGGACGGCCTCAACCGGGCGCGGTTCCTCATGGACGGCGAGCAGGTGGTGGTGGGAGCAGCCGCCACAGCCGGCGGGGCGAGTGCGGGCGCAGGAGCAGCGGGCGCGGGTGCGGCGGCAGGAGTGGGAGGCGCGGCGGGTGCGGCAGGAGGGGGCGGGGCGGCCGCCACCGGCCCGATCGGCCTGAACACGGCGACCGCCGAGCAGCTCGACGAACTCCCGGGCGTCGGCCCCGTATTGGCGCAGCACATCCTCGACTACCGAGCTGAGCACGGCGGTTTCCGCACCGTCGAAGAACTCCGCGAGGTCAACGGCATCGGCGACCGGCGCTTCGCCGACATCCAGGATCTCGTACGGCCATGACGCGCGCGGCAGTTCACCTCGCGTCGGGTCACCGGCTCGGCGCCTCGAACCCCCGGCAGGAGGGCCCGGCCGACCTCCGCCTTGTGCCGCCCGCACTCGCGGCATGGGTGGCGGCGGCACTGATGCTGGACGCCCCGCCCCGGTGGGCGGTCGCCACGGTGGCGGTCTGCGTGCTCGCGGCCGGAGCGCTGATGGTGACGTGGACCGTCCGGGGGAGACGGGTGCGGGGCGCCGGGCGGCCCGGGCGGGCGGCGGGGCGGCGGCAGTGGGGGAGGCTCTCGGCGGCGGCGGTTCTGCTCTGCGCCGCCGGGGCGACCGCCTCAGCGGCTCTGCACGGCGCGGACCTGCACCGTGGCCCCGTCCCCGTGCTGGCCGGCGACTACGCGGAAGTGGAAGCGGAGTTCAAAATCACGTCCGATCCCCGGCGCTCCCGGCCTCCCGTCGCGCGTGCGCACACGATGCCCCCCGCGGTCGTCCTGGACGCCGAGGTCGTGCGGGTCAGGGAGGCGGACGGGACGACGACCACGACGCGAACGCCGGTCCTGGTCGTCGTGCGGACGGGCAGCGTGGACTCCGCGAAAGACGCGGGCCGGGGTGACGCGGCCGCGAGGCACAGCACGAAGCGTGCGGGGCAGAACGCGCGACAGAGGGCTGGGCCCGAGGAGGCCTGGCTCGCGCTGTTGCCGTCGACCCGGGTGCGTGTGCGGGCCCGGCTGGCCCCGCCCTTGCCGGAGGGGGACCGGGTCGCGGCGGTGCTCCGGGTGTCGGGGGAGCGGGCGCCGCGGGTGGTCGGGGCGCCGTCCGGTGCGCAGCGGCTGGCGGGCCGGCTGCGGGGCGGACTGCGCGAGGCCACGGACGGTCTGCCGGCCGACGCCCGCGCCCTGCTCCCCGGGCTCGTCATCGGGGACACGTCCCGGGTGCCGGCCGAGCTGGACCAGGCCTTCCGGGCGACCGACCTCACACATCTGCTCGCCGTCAGCGGTGCGAACCTCACGATCGTCCTGGTCCTGCTCATCGGACCGCAGGGCAGCGCCCAGCGGGCCGAACGGCGTGGTCTGGCACCGAAGCTGGGCATTCCGTTGCGGACGACGGCGGTGCTCGGCGGGGCGCTCACCCTCGGGTTCGTGATCGTCTGCCGTCCGGACCCGAGCGTGTTGCGGGCCGCGGCGTGCGGGCTGATCGCGCTCCTCGCCATCGCCACCGGGCGGCGCAGGTCACTGATCCCCGCACTCGCCACGGCGGTTCTGCTCCTCGTCCTGTACGACCCGTGGCTGGCCCGGAGTTACGGATTCCTGCTCTCCGTCCTGGCCACCGGCGCGCTGCTCACCCTCGCACCGCGCTGGGGGGCCGCGCTGCGCGGCCGGGGGATCCCGCCGCGGTTCGCCGACGCGCTGGCCGCCGCGGCCGCGGCGCAGGCGGTGTGCGCACCCGTCGTCGCGGTCCTCGCGGCCCGGGTGAGCCTGGTCGCGGTGCCGTGCAACCTCCTCGCGGAGTTCGCGGTCGCGCCCGCCACCGTGCTCGGCTTCGCGACACTCGCGGCGGCGCCGGTCGCGATGCCCGTCGCCCGGGCCCTGGCCTGGGGCGCGAGTTGGCCCACGGAGTGGATCGCGGGAATCGCCCGCACCGGGGCGGCGCTCCCCGGGAGCGGGGTCGACTGGCCGGGCGGCTGGCGCGGTGGACTCCTGCTCGCGGTGGCCACCGTGGCCCTCGCCCTGGTGGGACGCAGGATCGTGCGGCACCCCTGGGCGGCCACGGCCTGTGCCGCGCTCCTCTTCCTCCTGATCGTCCAGCCTCCGCCCGTCACCCGGGTGATCGCAGGCTGGCCGCCACCGGGATGGCGCATGGTGATGTGCGACGTCGGGCAGGGCGACGCCGTGGTGCTCGCGGCGGGCGACGGCGCGGGGGTGGTGGTCGACGCGGGGCCCGACCCGGTGGCCGTCGACCGCTGTCTGCGTTCGCTCGGGATCACGCGCGTGCCGCTCGTCCTGCTCACACACTTCCACGCCGATCACGTCGCGGGCCTGCCGGGAGTGCTGCGAGGGCGTGCGGTGGGAGAGATCCAGACGACGGGGTTCCAGGAGCCGCCGGAGCAGGCCGCGTTCGTGCGGGAACGGGCCGCTGCGGCGAGTGTGCCGGTGGTCCCGGCCGCGGCGGGGGAGCGGCGTCGCACGGGTCCCCTGGACTGGCAGGTGCTGTGGCCCACGGCGGCACCGGTGCCGCGCCCCGAGGGGCCGAACGACGCGAGTGTCACCCTGCTCGTGCGGACGGGCGGACTGACCTTGCTGCTCCTCGGGGATCTGGAGCCGCCCGCCCAGCGAGCCCTGCTGCGCACCCCGGCGGCCGCGTCGCTCGCCTCCGTGGACGTGCTCAAGGTCGCCCATCACGGCTCCGCCCACCAGGACCCGGAGCTCCTGCGCAGGGCGGCGCCGCGGCTGGCCCTGATCTCCTGCGGCGCCGACAACTCGTACGGACATCCGGCGCCCGTCACCCTGGCGGCGCTGCGGGCCGGGGGAGCGCAGGTGGTGCGCACGGACACGCAGGGGGCGATCGCGGTGGTGGGGTCGGGCTCCCGGTCGACACCACGGCTCGAAGTGGCCACCCGGCCGCCTTGACCAGGGACGGGCCACCCCCGGATGCCCCGTGGACGCATGTCACCCCACCTGCACGGCAGGGGCGGCTACCGCGGGGAACCCCGCCCTGAGCAGGCAAGATATGAAGGAAGGAGGGCCAATTCGGGCCAGTCGCGACACTTCGCGGCGCATCGGCAGCATTCCCGTGATCTGGGTCCGTGTTGCATCGAAAGCCGCAACGGTGATCGAATGCCTCTTCGTTGCAGTTTGCAGGTGTTGTGGTGTTGTCAAGCAAGGCGGGGGTGTGTCGCACGTGTTCGGCCGTTGGCTGGGAAACCGTATGAATCTGGCTGGACGGACGAGACCGTTGTCGGCGCTCACGGTTCCGTCGAGCGCGGGAGTGCTCAGCTGCCGGGTGCTCGACCCGGTCAACGAACCCGTGCGGAACGCGGAGTTCGCCGTCAGCGACGCCATGGGCCGCAAGGTCGTCAGCGGCGGCACGGACCCCTTCGGATCGTTCGTCACCGCTGTTCCGGCCGGGGACTACCGCCTCGCGGTCTCGGCGGAGGGCTTCACTCCGTACCGGGCGAGCGCCACGGTTGCGGAGGACGCGCACGCCTCGCTCGGCGACGTCACGCTCCAGGTCGCCCCGCCCCCGGCGCTCCCCGAGCCCGGCGACTGGGAGATCGACCCGCTGCACTCCTCGGTCGGCTTCACCGCGCGGCACATCGGGCTCGCCCGCATTCACGGGCGGTTCAACAGCTTCGCGGGTGCGATCAGGCTGGGCGAGCGGATGGAGGAGTCCGCGATGCACGTCGTCATCGACGCGGCCTCCATCGACACCGCGGTCCAGATGCGCGACGACCACCTGCGGTCCGGTGACTTCCTGGACGTGGCGCGCTATCCGACGATGGAGTTCTACAGCGACCGCTTCGTCCACAAGGGCGGCAGCCGCTGGGCGATATCCGGCGGCCTGACGCTGCACGGCGTGACGCGTACGGTCACGCTCGACACGGAGTACCTCGGTATCGGCAAGGGCCTCGAAGGGGAGACCCGCGTCGCCTGCCGCGCCACCACCGAACTGCACCGCGACGACTTCACGATCACCTGGCAGACGATGCTCGCGCGCGGTATCGCCGCCGTCGGGCACAGCATCACGATCGACCTCGACATCCAGGTCATCCCCAAGACCGGCTGACCAAGACCCGCTGACCAGGACCGGCTGACCAAGAGCGGCCGGCCTTCCCCTACGGGGCCTCCAGCCAGCCCTCGTGTTCGGCGGCCAGCGCGTCGAGGGCCGTCGGGTCCAGGCGGGAGCCGGGGTCCTCGACCACGACGAGCCACTGGGCGTCTTCGGCGTCGTCCTCGCCGGCGAGGGCGTCGCGGACGAGCTGGGGTTCCTCGGTCACGCCGAAACGGTCGGGGAGCTCTTCGGCCACCGTCTCCGCGGCATCGCGGTCGGGCAGCACCAGGACATGTCGTACGTCGTTCACCGGTCCATTCTCCGACAGGGGCCGGGCGGCTCGGGGCGGGGTGTCAGTGGCGCGTGGGATGCTTGACCGCGATGGCCAGGAAGACAGATACCGCCGCGTCCGACCCGCTCACTCCCCTCACGCTCGCCGTGGGGCAGGAGGAGCTCCTCCTCGACCGCGCCGTGCAGCAGGTGGTCGCGGCCGCCCGCGCGGCCGACGCGGACACGGACGTGCGCGACCTCACCTCCGACCAGCTGCAGCCCGGCACCCTCGCCGAGCTGACCAGCCCGTCGCTCTTCGCCGAGCGCAAGGTCGTCGTCGTGCGGAACGCGCAGGATCTGTCGGCGGACACGATCAAGGACGTCAAGGCGTATCTGGCATCGCCCGTCGAGGAGATCACCCTCGTCCTGCTGCACGCGGGCGGCGCGAAGGGCAAGGGCATGCTCGACGCCGCGCGCAAGGCGGGCGCGCGCGAGGTCGCCTGTCCCAAGATGACCAAGCCCGCGGACCGGCTGTCGTTCGTGCGGAGCGAGTTCCGGACCCTGGGCCGTTCGGCGACCTCGGAGGCGTGCCAGGCGCTCGTCGACTCGATCGGCAGCGATCTGCGGGAGCTCGCCTCGGCGGTCTCCCAGCTGGCGGCGGACGTCGAGGGCACGATCGACGAAGCGGTCGTCGGGCGGTACTACACGGGCCGTGCGGAGGCCTCCAGCTTCACGGTCGCCGACCGGGCCGTCGAGGGCCGGGCCGCCGAGGCGCTCGAAGCGTTGCGCTGGTCCCTCGCGACCGGGGTCGCCCCCGTCATGATCACCAGCGCCCTCGCGCAGGGTGTCCGGGCGATCGGCAAGCTCTCCTCCGCGCGCGGTGGGCGCCCCGCCGACCTCGCCCGTGAGCTGGGCATGCCGCCCTGGAAGATCGACCGCGTCCGTCAGCAGATGCGGGGCTGGACGCCGGACGGTGTGGCCGCCGCGCTCACCGCCGTCGCGGCGGCCGACGCGGGCGTCAAGGGTGGCGGTGACGATCCGGAGTACGCGCTGGAGAAGGCCGTGGTCGCCATCGCCCGGGCGGCTCGCTCCGGTCGCCGTTAGTGCGCCGCCAGTGCGCCGCCAGTGTTCCGCGCAGGTCGGCGGTCTCTTCCCCTGCGGGTAGCCCGTGACCTGGCTGTTCTTCCCTGCGGGGTAGCCCGTGGCTGTTCGCGCAGTTCCCCGCGCCCCCGGCGGGGTGCCCCCGCCCCTCAGACACAGCAACGCCCCCGGAGTGGGTCCGGGGGCGTTGGCGCAGCGTGGCGTACTGCGTGGTCTGTCCGCGATTCGAGGTAGAGGGCTCGAATTACCCTCGCGGGAGGATTGATCAGCGCCCCGGCGCACTGGACGTGCATCAGCCGGGGTAGGGGCTTCAGCCCTTGAGAGCCGCGGCCTTCGTCGCAAGCGCCGACTTCTTGTTGGCGGCCTGGTTCTTGTGGATGACACCCTTGGAGACGGCCTTGTCGAGCTGGCGCGTGGCCTCACGCGTGAGCTCGGCGGCCTTCTGGGCGTCACCGGCGGCAACGGCCTCGCGGGCCTTGCGGATCGCGGTCTTCAGCGAAGACTTGACCGCCTTGTTGCGCTGACGCGCCTTCTCGTTGGTCTTGATCCGCTTGATCTGGGACTTGATGTTCGCCACGAAAGAGCCTTTTCAGGTTCAGGTACTGCAGAGGTACTGCAGATGAATTTGATGACACGCGCCTCGACGCTTGAGAGGGCTACGAGACACAGCTGTCCACGGTACCAGCCGCCCTCGGACCGGCCCAAACCGAGCGCAGTGCGCCACCCATGGGACGATGGAAGCTACGTATAGATCCGACCCGAGGCTACAGGCGCCTCAAGAGACAGGACCCTGCGTGCCCGCGACCCCTAACAATGTGCCCGAGCCGAGCCGTACCGACCCGGCTCTGATCCGCAATTTCTGCATCATCGCGCACATCGACCACGGCAAGTCCACGCTCGCCGACCGCATGCTCCAGCTCACCGGGGTGGTGGAGCAGCGGCAGATGCGTGCTCAGTACCTCGACCGGATGGACATCGAGCGCGAGCGCGGCATCACGATCAAGTCCCAGGCGGTGCGTCTGCCCTGGGCCCCGAACGAGGGCCCGGACCAGGGCAGTACGCACATCCTCAACATGATCGACACCCCGGGCCACGTCGACTTCACGTACGAGGTCTCGCGTTCGCTCGCGGCCTGTGAGGGCACGATCCTCCTCGTCGACGCGGCCCAGGGCATCGAGGCGCAGACTCTCGCCAACCTCTACCTGGCGATGGAGAACGACCTCAAGATCATCCCCGTACTGAACAAGATCGACCTGCCGGCCGCCCAGCCGGAGAAGTTCTCCGAGGAGCTCGCCAACCTCATCGGCTGCGACCCCGCGGACGTGCTGAAGGTCTCCGCCAAGACCGGCATGGGCGTCGAGGCGCTGCTCGACAAGGTCGTCGCCGAGATCCCGCCGCCGGTCGGCGTCGCGGACGCGCCCGCCCGCGCGATGATCTTCGACTCGGTCTACGACTCCTACCGCGGCGTCGTGACGTACGTGCGAGTCGTCGACGGCCAGCTCAACAAGCGTGAGCGCATCCGGATGATGTCCACCGGCGCCACCCACGAGCTCCTGGAGATCGGCGTCTCCTCGCCGGAGATGACCTCGGCCGACGGCATCGGTGTCGGTGAGGTGGGCTACATCATCACCGGCGTGAAGGACGTCCGTCAGTCCAAGGTCGGTGACACGATCACCTCCCTGCACAAGGGCGCCACCGAGGCCCTCGGCGGCTACAAGGACCCGAAGCCGATGGTCTTCTCGGGTCTGTATCCGCTGGACGGCTCGGAGTACCCGGACCTGCGCGAGGCCCTGGACAAGCTGCAGCTCAACGACGCCGCGCTCGTCTACGAGCCGGAGACCTCGGCCGCGCTCGGCTTCGGCTTCCGCGTCGGTTTCCTGGGGCTGCTGCACCTCGACGTGATCCGCGAGCGCCTGGAGCGCGAGTTCGGGCTCGACCTCATCGCCACCGCTCCGAACGTGGTCTACCGCGTGATCATGGAGGACGGCACCGAGCACACGGTCACCAACCCGAGTGAATTCCCCGAGGGCAAGATCGACGAGGTGTACGAGCCCGTCGTGCGCGCCACGATCCTCGCGCCCAGCGAGTTCATCGGCTCGATCATGGAGCTGTGCCAGAACCGGCGCGGCGTCATGCTCGGCATGGACTACCTCTCCGAGGACCGCGTCGAGATCCGCTACACGCTGCCGCTCGCCGAGATCGTCTTCGACTTCTTCGACCAGCTGAAGTCCAAGACGCGCGGTTACGCCTCGCTGGACTACGAGCCCACGGGCGAGCAGTCCGCGCAGCTCGTCAAGGTCGACATCCTGCTGCACGGCGACAAGGTCGACGCGTTCTCCGCCGTCACGCACAAGGACGCGGCGTACGCGTACGGCGTGCGGCTCGTCGCCAAGCTGCGCGAGCTCATCCCGCGCCAGGCGTTCGAGGTGCCGGTGCAGGCCGCGATCGGCTCCCGGGTCATCGCCCGCGAGACCATCCGCGCCATCCGCAAGGACGTCCTCGCCAAGTGCTACGGCGGTGACATCTCCCGTAAGCGCAAGCTCCTGGAGAAGCAGAAGGAGGGCAAGAAGCGCATGAAGATGGTCGGCTCCGTCGAGGTGCCGCAGGAAGCCTTCATCGCGGTGCTCTCCAGCGACGACAGCGGGCCCGGCAAGGCCAAGAAGTAGTCGCCCCTGCCGCGGGTGAGCGGCCGCCACGCGGGCCCGGTGCGCACACGCACCGGGCCCGCGGCGCGTTGCGGCGGGCCTGCTCATTCCGTTTGGGTGTCTGTAGGAAGTGACAGGCAGCTGCCCCTTACGCACGAGGCGTCGGAGCTCTACTCTGATCACCACTCGTAGGTTACTCGCAAGTTAAACAAGTAGCCGCAGGGACATGAGAAGCAGTCGTAACAGCAGCCGTAAGCAGCAGACGTAAGAAGCGGCCGCCAGCCAGTTCGCCGCACCGTCGTGGGCCCGGAGGATGTCGTGAGCGACACACAGACCTTGATCGAGAACCGTCCGCCCTCCGTGGCGCATCTCTTCCTGGAGCGCGTGGCGGCCACACCGGACGCCGAGGCCTACCGCTACCCCGTCCCGGCGGCCTCCGGTGAGGGCCCCGACGACTGGAAGTCGCTCAGCTGGGCACAGGCCGCCGACCGCGTCCACGCCATCGCCGCCGGACTCATCGAGCTCGGCCTGCGCTCGGAGGACCGGGTCGCGCTCGCCTCGTCCACGCGCGTCGAGTGGATCCTCTGCGACCTCGGCATCATGTGTGCGGGCGCCGCCACCACGACCGTCTACCCGCAGACCAACGCCGAGGAATCGGCGTACATCCTGGCCGACTCCGGCAGCCGGGTGCTGATCGCCGAGGACGCCGCGCAGCTCGCCAAGGCCCGCGAGAAGCGGGCCGACCTGCCCGAACTGCGGCACGTCGTGGTGCTCGACCCCAAGGGCGCGGACCCCGTCGAGGGCGACCCCGACGGCTGGGTGCTCACGCTCGCCGACCTGGAGGCCCGCGGCGCCGCGCACCTGGAGAAGAACCCGGAGCTCATCAAGGAGCGGATCGCGGCGATCAGCAAGGATCAGCTCGCCACGATCATCTACACCTCCGGCACCACCGGCCGCCCCAAGGGCGTGCGCCTGCCGCAGGACAACTGGTCGTACATGGCCAAGGCCATCGCGGCGACCGGCCTCCTCGGCCCGGACGACGTGCAGTACCTGTGGCTGCCGCTCGCGCACGTCTTCGGCAAGGTGCTGACCTCGGGCCAGATCGAGCTCGGGCACGTCACCGCCGTCGACGGCCGCGTCGACAAGATCATCGAGAACCTGCCGGTCGTGCAGCCGACGTACATGGCGTCGGTGCCCCGCATCTTCGAGAAGGTCTACAACGGTGTCGCGGCCAAGGCGCGCGCGGGCGGCGGCGCCAAGTACAAGATCTTCCTGTGGGCGGCCGAGGTCGCCCGCGAGTACGCGAAGGTCAGCCAGGACAACTTCCGCAGGACCGGCACCGCGTCGGTGCCCTTCGGACTGCGCGCCAAGCACAAGGCCGCCGACACCCTCGTCTACTCCAAGCTGCGCGACGCCTTCGGTGGCCGGCTGCGCGCCGCCGTCTCAGGATCCGCCGCGCTCGCGCCCGACATCGGCTACTTCTTCGCGGGCGCCGGCATCCACATCCTTGAGGGGTACGGCCTGACCGAGTCCTCCGCGGCCTCCTTCGTGAACCCCGGCGAGGCCTACCGCACCGGCACGGTCGGCAAGCCGCTGCCCGGCACCGAGGTGCGCATCGCGGACGACGGCGAGATCCTGCTGCGCGGCCCCGGCATCATGGAGGGCTACCACGGCCTCCCCGACAAGACCGCGGAGGTCCTTGAGTCCGACGGGTGGTTCCACACCGGGGACATCGGCGAGCTGTCCGTCGACGGCTATCTGCGGATCACGGACCGCAAGAAGGACCTGATCAAAACCTCCGGCGGCAAGTACATCGCGCCCGCCGAGGTGGAGGGCCAGTTCAAGGCCGTGTGTCCGTACGTGTCCAACATTCTCGTGCACGGCGCCGACCGGAACTTCTGTACCGCCCTGATCGCCCTCGACGAGCCCGCGATCCTGGAGTGGGCCAAGGAGAACGGCCTGGAGGGCAAGTCCTACGCCGAGGTGTGCGCGGCTCCCGCGACGGTCGAGCTCATCGACGACTATGTGCGGCAGCTCAACGAAGGCCTGCAGCGCTGGCAGACCATCAAGAAGTTCCGGCTCCTGCCGCGCGACCTGGATGTCGAGCACGGCGAGCTGACGCCCAGTCTGAAGCTGAAGCGTCCGGTGGTCGAGCGGGAGTACAAGCACCTGATCGAGGAGATGTACGCGGGTTCGCGCGAGGCCTGAGCGCGAAGTCAGAGCGCAGGCGAGGGGCGCGCGGCCCGGGGTCCGGGGGCCTGTCGTGCGCGGCCGGGGCTTCCCGCAGAGGTCCTAGGTGTCCCGGCCGCGGCGCATCTCCTGCACGAGTTCCTCCATGTGCGTCACATGGCGGCGCAGTTCGAGGACGTCCTTGAGGCTGCTCGCGGCCATATGGGTCTCGATCGCCGAGAGCCGTGCGGCCAGCTCGTCGAACTGGCGCTGCTCGCGAGCCAGTATCCGCTCCAACTGCCGGTTCTTACGATGCAGTTCGAGGAAGACGGTGACCTTGGCGCGCAGCACCCAGGGGTCGAACGGCTTGGTGAGATAGTCCGCCGCCCCCGTCGCGTAGCCACGGAAGGCGTAGCCCGCGTCGTTGTCGGTGCCCGTCAGGAAGATGATGGGCACATCCTTGGTCTGGTCGAGGCGTTTGATGTTCGAGGCGGTCTCGAAGCCGTCCATGCCGGGCATGCGGACGTCCAGGAGGATCACGGCGAATCGTTGCCTCAGAATCGCCTTCATGGCCTCCTCGCCCGAACGGGCGCGCACCAGCGGCTCGTTCAGTGATCCGAGGACGGCTTCGAGCGCCATCAGGTTGTCCTCCATGTCGTCGACCAGGAGGATGCTCGCGCGGTTGTCGGTAGTGGCCTCTGCACTCATGGTCACGGTGCCTCACTCGGTTGCCGGCGGAACAGCGCTTTCTCCCTGGGTGCTCGGCTGTTCCGGAGCGACGGTCTCTGGATCGGGGGATTCGGCGGCGGTGGGCCGCTCGGCGGTCGCTGAGCCCGCGGGGTCCAGGAGGGCACAGACGACGCCGAGCAGCTGGTCCACGTCCACGGGTTTCGGTACGTAGTCGGTGGCGCCCTGGGCGATGGCCTTCTCGCGGTCCCCGGGCATGGCCTTGGCGGTGAGGGCGACGATCGGCAGGCCCCGCCAGCGGGGACTGCGCCGGATCGCGGCCATGGTTTCGTAGCCGTCCATCTCCGGCATCATGATGTCCATCAGGACGATGTCGACCTCCGGATTGCGTTCCAGCGTCTCGATGCCCTCACGGCCGTTCTCCGCGTACAGGACGGGCATGCCGACGCGGCTCAGTACGTGGGTGAGCGCGAAGACGTTGCGGATGTCGTCGTCGACGATGAGCACCCTGCGGCCCGGGAGTATGCGGCCCGCGCGCCCCTCCTTCCACTCCTCCAGCTTGGTGGGCGTGGGCCAGCTGTCGTCGGGTTCCAGGCTGGTGTGCGGCCGCAGCGCGGCCTGCTCCATCGGCTCCGGCAGGTGTTGCGTGTGCGTCGCCGCGTACGCGACGGCGGCCGCGCCGTGGCCCGGATGCACCACGGGAACGTACAGCGAGAAGGTCGAACCCTGGCCGGGGGCGCTCTCCGCGGTGATACGGCCGCCGAGCAGGCCCGCGATCTCGCGGCTGATGGAGAGGCCGAGGCCGGTGCCGCCGTACTTGCGGTTGGTGGTGCCGTCGGCCTGCTGGAACGCCTCGAAGATGACTGGGAGTTGCTCGGGCGGGATGCCGATGCCGGTGTCCTTGACCTCGAAGCAGAGCAGGTCGTCGTTGTCGTGGACCAGCCGGTCGCGGGCGGTCTCCTTGACGCGGCTGACCCGCAGCTCGACGCTGCCCGCCGAGGTGAACTTCACCGCGTTCGACAGGAGGTTGCGCAGGATCTGCTGGAGGCGCTGCTCGTCCGAGAACATCTCGCGCGGCACGTCCTCGCCGACCGACACGTCGAAGGCGAGCCCCCGGTCGAGGGTGAGCGGGCGGAACGTGGCGTGGACGTAGTCGAGGACCTTGATGAGCGGGAGCTTCTTGGGGCGTACGTCCATCCGGCCTGCCTCGATCTTCGACAGGTCCAGGATGTCGTTGATGAGCTGGAGCAGGTCGGAGCCGGAGCGGTGGATGGTCGTCGCGAACTGCACCTCCTGGTCGGAGAGGTGGTTGTCGGGGTTGTCGGAGAGCAGCCGCGCCAGGATCAGCAGGGAGTTGAGCGGGGTGCGCAGCTCGTGCGACATGTTCGCGAGGAACTCCGACTTGTACTGCGAGCTCGTGGCGAGGAGGGCCGCCTTCTCCTCCAGCTCCGCGTTCGAGCGGCGCAACTCCGCCTGCTGCCGCTGGAGTTCGTCCGACCGCTCCTGGAGCTGGGTGGCCAGGCGCTGGGACTCGCCGAGCAGCGACTCCGTACGGGAGTTGGCGATGATGGTGTTGATGGCGACGCCGATGGTGTTCACGAACTGGTCGAAGAACGCCAGGTGGACGTCGGAGAAGCGGGAGAACGTGGCCAGCTCGATCACGCCGAGCAGCTTGTCCTCGAAGAGGATCGGGATGATCACGACGGTGGCCGGGGCCGCGTCGCCGAGCCCCGAATGGATCTTGATGTAGTCCGGCGGGACCTCCTCGACGAGGATGCGCTTCTTCTCCAGCGCGGCCTGGCGCACCAGGCCCTGCGCGGGCATCCCGCCGGTGTCGACGACCGATCCCTGTGCCGCGCCGTACCCCGCGATGAACGCGAGCCCCTTCGCGGTGACCTGGGTGGGCGCCGGGCTCTCCGCGGTGTCCGGGTCGGCGAGGAAGAACGCGCCGTACTGCGCGTTCACCAGCGGGGTCAGCTCGCGCAGGATCAGGTCGGCGACCTCCATCAGGTCGCGGTGGCCCTGCATCAGGCCCGCGAGACGGGCGAGGTTGGACTCCAGCCAGTCCTTCGCGCGGGTGGTCTCGCGGAGGTTGGACACCATGAGGTTGATGTTGTCCTTGAGGTCGGTGACCTCGCCGCGCGTCTCGACCGTGATGGCGCGG
Source organism: Streptomyces sp. NPDC050732 (assembly GCF_040654255.1). NCBI lineage: Bacteria > Bacillati > Actinomycetota > Actinomycetes > Kitasatosporales > Streptomycetaceae > Streptomyces > Streptomyces sp. NPDC050732. The sequence goes on along the minus strand of NZ_JBFAHP010000026.1, from coordinate 56,171 downwards.
GTCATGTCGCCCTGGGCGACGGCGGAGGCGACCTCGGCGATGGCGCGGACCTGGGTGGTGAGGTTCAGCGCCAGCTCGTTCACGTTCGTCGTCAGGCGCTTCCACGTGCCGTACACGCCCTCGACCCGGGCCTGCCCGCCCAGCTGGCCCTCGGAGCCGACCTCGCGGGCCACGCGGGTGACCTCGGAGGAGAACGAGGACAGCGTGTCCACCATGGTGTTGATGGTGGTCTTCAGCTCCAGGATCTCGCCGCGCGCGTCCACGTCGATCTTCTTGGAGAGGTCGCCCTGGGCCACGGCGGTCGCGACCTGCGCGATGTTGCGGACCTGGCCCGTGAGGTTGTCCGCCATGTAGTTGACGTTGTCGGTGAGGTCCTTCCACACCCCGGACACGCCGAGGACCTGCGCCCGGCCGCCCAGCCGGCCGTCCGTGCCGACCTCGCGGGCGACGCGGGTCACCTCGTCGGCGAAGGCGCGCAGCTGCTCCACCATGGTGTTGACGGTGTCCTTCAGCTCCAGGATCTCACCGCGCGCCGTCACCGTGATCATCTTGGAGAGGTCGCCGTTGGCGACGGCGGTGGTGACCTGGGCGATGTTGCGGACCTGGGAGGTGAGGTTCGACGCCATGAAGTTGACGTTGTCGGTGAGGTCCTTCCACACGCCCGAGACGCCCCGGACCTGGGCCTGACCACCGAGGTTGCCCTCCGTGCCGACCTCGCGGGCGACGCGGGTGACCTCGTCGGCGAAGGCGGAGAGCTGGTCGACCATCGTGTTGATCGTCGACTTCAGCTCCAGGATCTCGCCCTTCGCCTCCACCGTGATCTTCTTGCCGAGGTCGCCCTGGGCGACGGCCGTCGACACGAGCGCGATGTTCCGCACCTGGGAGGTGAGGTTGTCGGCCATGAAGTTGACGTTGTCGGTGAGGTCCTTCCAGACGCCCGATACGCCCCGCACCTGGGCGCGCCCGCCCAGATTTCCCTCCGTGCCGACCTCGCGGGCGACGCGGGTTACCTCGTCGGCGAAGGCGGAGAGCTGGTCCACCATCGTGTTCACCGTCGACTTCAGCTCCAGGATCTCGCCCCGGGCGTCGACGGTGATCTTCTGGCTCAGGTCGCCGTTGGCGACGGCGGTGGTGACCTGGGCGATGTTGCGGACCTGGGAGGTGAGGTTCGACGCCATGAAGTTGACGTTGTCGGTGAGGTCCTTCCACACGCCCGACACCCCGCGCGCCTGGGCGCGGCCGCCCAACTGGCCCTCCGTGCCGACCTCACGGGCCACGCGCGTCACCTCGGCGGCGAACGCGGAGAGCTGCTCCACCATCGTGTTCACGGTCAGCTTCAGTTCGAGCAGCTCACCCGTGGCCTCCACGGTGACCGTGCGGGTCAGGTCGCCCTGCGCCACCGCGGTGGTGACGAGGGCGATGTCCCGCACCTGGGCCGTGAGCCGCGATGCCATCGTGTTGACGGCCTCCGTCACGTCCCGCCAGCTGCCCGAGAGCCCCCGCACCTTGGCACGCCCGCCGAGCCGCCCCTCCGTGCCCACCTCGCGGGCGACACGCGTGACTTCACCCGTGAAGAGGGACAGCTGATCGACCATCGTGTTGACGGCGCGCCCCAGACGGCGTAAATCGCCCCGCAGTTCACGGGTGCCGTCGTGCAGGTCCACGCGCTGCGTCAGATCGCCGCCCGCCACCGCGTTCAGCACCCGGGTGGCGTTCGCCGCCGGCGCGACCAGCGCGTCCAGCAGGGTGTTGACCTCCGAGACACGCGCCGCCCAACGGCCCTGCCCGGGGCTCGCGCCGAACCGCTCGTCCAGGCGGCCGTGCCGTATGATCTCGCGGCGCACGCGGACCAGTTCGCCGTCGAAGTGCAGCGAACGGTCGAGCATTTCGTTGAAGACCGCGTACAGCTCGGCGGTGATGCCCTCGCCGACCGGTGCGACCTTGGTGAAGTCCCCGTCCCGTGCGGCGCGCATGGCGGCGAGAAGCGGACGCAGCTGACTGGTGACCGATTCCGCGCCGGAGTCGGCCTTCTGCGCCGGAACCGGAAGCCTGTCCCGGCCGGACACAGGCATAGCACTGTTCTCACTCATAACGGCCCACTTCAGTGACTCGGTGCTTATGGGCGTGGTCAGTCTGTCACTCTGTCGGTGTCGCCTGAGGCGCATTCGCCCGAACTGCTCAGGAGCCGCACCGTGGGGTCCATTCCGATGCAACGGAAGAACGATTTCCGTGCCTCTGCCATGGATCCGGACGGCTCGGGCCCACCGGCGGTGGTGCGCACCTCGCTGCCCGGGAACCCGCTGGCGCCCGCCGCCGCGCGCCGGTTCGTGCGCGCGGCCCTCGCCGACTGGACCGAGCTCGGCGTGCCCGCCGCCGCGGGCATCACCGACCGCCTGGCCGACGACTCCGTGCTGCTCGTCAGCGAATTGGTGACCAACGCCGTCGTGCACGCGGGCACCGCCGTCGACCTGCTGTGCCGGCTCGACGACGCGCTGCCCGACGAGAGCACGGAAGCCCTCGTCATCGAGGTCTCCGACCACCACCCCTCCCGCGCCGTCCGCAGCGAACAGGGCCCGCCGCCGCCCTCCGGCACGCCCGAGTACGGCCGGGGCCTGCAACTCGTCGCGACCCTCTCCGGGTCCTGGGGCATCACCTACCGCACGGGCACCAAGACGGTCTGGGCCCGGCTGCCCGTCGAAGGCGTCAGGGCCGCCCAGGAGATCGAGTCGTACGCGACCGAGCAGGCGCTCCAGCGCGGCCTGCGCGCCGCCGAGATCCTCGCGCCGCTGCCCAAGCGCACCTCGGACGACATGGAGTGGGCCAACAGGGGCGCGCTGACCTTCCTCGCCGAGGCGTCCGACCTGCTGGCCGGACAGTTCGACGAGGACATGGTGGCCGCCCTCGCCGGGCAGCTGCTCGTGCCGCGCCTCGCGGACTGGTGCGCGGTGTGGCTGGAGGACGCCTCGGAAGGGCCGGCGCGCGGGAGCGTGGGGGCGCCGGGGGCGCGCCTCGCCCGCGTGTGGCACACCAGTGAGCACCGGATAGAGGAACTGCGCCGCGTCCTGGAGAAGGAGCCGCCCCGGGTGCCCGAGGCGGCGGGCTCGGGCGCGTTTCCTGTTCCCTGGCCGGGGGAGGCGCTGGCGGGCGGGGTGGGCGGGGCGTCTGGTGGGGTCGGCGGGTCCGGTGGCTCCGAGGTGACCGTTGTGGTGGCCGAGGGTTCCGGGGCGTCCGGGTCGTCCGGGGCGGCTCTGGCGTACCGGCTGACCGCGGGCGGGCGCGCGCTGGGCACGCTCCTCATCGGGCGGGCCGGTCTCGTCCGGTTCCCCGACGAGGTCACCGGCCTGGTCGAGGACTTCAGCCGCCGGGTCGCCCTTGCGATCAGCACGGCGCGGCGCTACCAGCGCCAGGCCAACATCAGCCAGGTCCTCCAGCGCGGACTGCTGCCCAGCAAGGTCGCGGAGATCCCCGGCGTGGAGAGCGGCCTGGTCTACGAACCCCGGGACAAGGGCGGCCCCGGCGGCGACTTCTACGACGTGTTCCAGGCGGGTGAGGGCCGCTGGTGCTTCGCGCTCGGCGACGTCCAGGGCAAGGGGCCGGAGGCGGCCGTCGTCATCGGGCTCGCCCGCCCCTGGCTGCGGCTCCTCGCCCGCGAGGGGTACCAGGTCGCGGAGGTCATGGACCGCCTCAACCAACTGCTCCTCGACGACGCGACCGAGGCGGCGGACGCGGCGGCGGCGGTCGTCGCGGTGGCGGGCGGGCAGGGCGTGCCGCCCGACGGACCCACCTCGCGCTTCCTCTCGCTCCTCTACGGGGAGCTCGTGCCGTACGAAGGGGGCGTGCGCTGCACCATCGCGTGCGCCGGGCATCCGTTGCCGCTCCTTCTCTCCCCGGAGGGGGAGGTACGGGAGGCGGCCACTCCGCAGATGCTGCTCGGGGTCGTCGACGACGAGACGTACACGAGCGAGGCCTTCGACCTGCGCACCGGCGAGACGCTGCTGTGCGTCACGGACGGCGTGACCGAGCGCCGGGTGGGGCGGCGCCAGTTCGACGACGGGAACGGGCTCGCGGAGGCGCTGGCCGGGTGCGCGGGGCTGGACGCTCCGCTGGTGGCGGAGCGGATCCGGAGGCTCGTCCACGAATTCTCGGAGCGGCCGCCGGACGACGATCTGGCGTTGCTGGTGCTTCGGGCTCGGTAAGTGGGGGGTGAGGTGAGCGGTGTGGGGTTGCCTCGGGGTGCGGGACAATCGAAGGTATGCCTTCCGCACTGCCCGATGGTGAGCCCATGCCCGAGGACGGGGCGCTGCCCGCGTCCGCCCTGGACGGCGCGGCCTCCCGCCCGCTCGGCTTCTACCTGCACGTCCCGTACTGCGCCACGCGCTGCGGCTACTGCGACTTCAACACGTACACCGCCACCGAGCTGCGCGGCTCCGGCGGCGTGCTCGCCTCCCGGGACAACTACGCGGACACCCTCGTCGACGAGGTGCGGCTCGCCCGGAAGGTCCTCGGGGACGACCCGCGGCCCGTGCGGACCGTGTTCGTCGGAGGCGGTACGCCGACGCTGCTCGCCGCCGGGGATCTCGTGCGGATGCTGGGCGCCGTGCGGGACGAGTTCGGGCTCGCGGACGATGCCGAGATCACGACCGAGGCCAACCCGGAGTCCGTCGACGCGGCGTATCTGAGCGAGCTGCGGGAGGGCGGGTTCAACCGGGTCTCCTTCGGCATGCAGAGCGCGAAGCAGCACGTCCTGAAGGTGCTCGACCGTACGCATACGCCCGGCCGGCCCGAGGCGTGCGTCGCCGAGGCGCGGGCGGCCGGGTTCGACCACGTGAACCTGGACCTCATCTACGGCACGCCGGGCGAGACGGACGACGACTGGCGGGCCTCCCTCGACGCGGCGATCGGGGCCGGTCCCGACCACGTGAGCGCCTACGCGCTGATCGTGGAGGAGGGGACGCAGCTGGCCCGGCGGATTCGGCGCGGGGAGGTGCCGATGACTGACGACGACGTCCACGCGGACCGGTACCTCATCGCCGACGAGGTGCTGGGCGGCGCGGGCTTCGACTGGTACGAGGTGTCCAACTGGGCGACGTCCGAGGCCGGGCGGTGCCTGCACAACGAGCTGTACTGGCGCGGGGCCGACTGGTGGGGCGCCGGGCCCGGCGCGCACAGTCACGTGGGGGGCGTGCGGTGGTGGAACGTCAAGCATCCCGGGGCGTATGCGGGGGCGCTGGCGGGTGGGGGGTCGCCCGGGGCCGGGCGGGAGGTGCTCTCCGCCGAGGACCGGCGGGTGGAGCGGATCCTGCTGGAGCTGCGGTTGCGGGAGGGGTGTCCGTTGTCGCTGCTGCGGGAGGCCGGGCTGGCCGCCTCGCGGCGGGCTCTGGCGGAGGGGCTGCTTGAGGCGCATCCCTACGGGGAGGGGCGGGCCGTGCTGACGCTTCGGGGGCGGTTGCTGGCCGATGCGGTGGTGCGGGACCTGGTCGACTAGGGGAGGGTGACGAAGTCGATGAGTTCTTCTACTCGGGCCAGGAGCGGGGGCTCCAGGTCCTTGTAGGAGTGGACCGAGTTCAGGATGCGCTGCCAGGCCGCGCCGGTGTTCTCCGGCCAGCCCAGGGACCTGCACACGCCCGTCTTCCAGTCCTGGCCGCGTGGCACGCGGGGCCAGGAGGGGATGCCTACGGAGGACGGCTTCACCGCCTCCCACACGTCGATGTAGGGGTGGCCGACCACCAGGGCGTGCGCGCTGGTGACCTCCGCCGCGATGCGGGACTCCTTGGAGCCGGGGACCAGGTGGTCGACGAGGATGCCGAGACGGGCGTCGGGGCCGGGGGCGAACTCGGCGACGATCGCGGGAAGGTCGTCGATGCCTTCCAGGTACTCGACCACGACGCCCTCGATGCGGAGGTCGTCGCCCCAGACGCGTTCGACGAGTTCGGCGTCGTGCCGGCCCTCCACGTAGATGCGTCCCGCGCGGGCGACCCTGGCCCGCGCCCCGGGGACGGCCACCGAACCGGAGGCGGTGCGGGAGGGACGTACAGGAGGAGCAGGCTGCGTGGGGCGGACCAAGGTGACCGGGCGGCCCTCCAGGAGGAAGCCGCCGGGGTCCATCGGGAACACGCGGTGCTTGCCGAAGCGGTCCTCCAGCGTCACCGTCGGGCCCTGCGCCGTCTTCTCGCAGCGGATCACCGCCCCGCAGAAACCGGTGCTGAGCTCCTCGACCACGAGGCCGGCGTCCGCCGCCACCTCCGGTAGGGGCTTCGGCTTCTTCCAAGGGGGCGTGAGGTCGGCGGAGTACTGGCGCATTCTGGTGACGATAGGAAGAGCGGGGGCGGGTTTGGTCACGACACGCCGAAACGGGCCGCCAGTGTGGCGCGTTGGGCTCGGACAAATGCCGCATTCACCGTCGCGCCGTGTCCGGGGACGTACAGCGCGTCCTCGCCGCCCAGATCCAGGAGGCGGTCCAGCGCCGCCGGCCACCGCTTCGGCACCGCGTCCGGGCCCGCCTGCGGTTCGCCCGACTCCTCGACGAGGTCGCCGCAGAAGACGATCTCCGGTCCGCCGTCGGTGCCGGGGACGAGGACCGCCAGGTCGTGGCCCGAGTGGCCGGGGCCGATGTTCGCGAGCAGCACCTGGACGCCGCCCAGGTCGAGCGTCCACTCCCCGCACACCAGGTGGTGCGGGTGGACCAGGAGGTCGGCCGCCTCCGCCGCCGCGTCCGGGTCCAGGCCGTGGCGTACCGCGTCCTCCCGCAGCTCTTCGCGGCCCTTGGTGAAGACCGCGTCGATGCCCGCCGCCCCGTACACCTCCACACCCGCGAAGGCGGCCCCGCCGAGGACGTGGTCGAAGTGCGGGTGGGTGAGCGCGAGGTGGGTGACTCTGCGGCCGCCGCCGAGGAGCTGCCGGGCCTGGGTGCGCAGGGCCGCACCCTCCGCGAGGCTCGCCCCGGCCTCGATCATGAGGGCCGCGTCGTCCCCGACGACCAGCCCCGCCGTGCAGTCCCAGACGGGCAGGCGGCGCCGCCCCACGCGCGGTGCGAGCCGCTCCCAGCCCGCCGCTTCCCATGCCGGCGTCACGTTCATACGGTGACGCTATCCGCACGCGCGGTGTTCGGCAGCCGCTGTCTTGCCGGGGCCGTACCCGACGGCCGTACACTGACCCTTTGAAAGGCTGGCACTCGCCCGCGGTGAGTGCCAGGCGGGGCTCACAAAGACAGCTGGAGGTGTGCGCGATGCTCAATGAACGCAGGCTCGAAGTGCTGCGCGCCATCGTCCACGACTATGTGGGGACGGAGGAGCCCGTCGGCTCGAAGGCGCTCACCGAGCGGCACCGTCTGGGAGTCTCCCCGGCCACCGTCCGCAACGACATGGCGGCGCTGGAGGAGGAAGGGTTCATCGCCCAGCCCCACACCAGCGCGGGGCGCATCCCGACCGACAAGGGCTACCGCCTCTTCGTCGACAAGCTCGCCGGCGTCAAGCCGATGACCGCGCCCGAGCGTCGCGCCATCCAGAATTTCCTCGACGGTGCCGTGGACCTCGACGACGTCGTGGGGCGTACGGTTCGGCTGCTCGCGCAGCTGACCCGGCAGGTCGCCGTCGTGCAGTACCCGTCGCTCACCAGGTCGACGGTGCGGCACGTGGAGCTTCTCTCGCTGGCTCCGGCCCGGCTCATGCTCGTACTGATCACGGACACGGGACGGGTCGAGCAGCGCATGATCGACTGCCCGGCGCCGTTCGGCGAGAGCGCGCTCGCGGATCTGCGGGCCCGGCTGAACAGCAGGGTCGCGGGGCGGCGGTTCGCGGATGTGCCACAGTTGGTGCAGGACCTGCCCGAGGCTTTCGAGACCGAGGACCGCGGCACGGTCGCGACGGTCCTCTCCACCCTCCTCGAAACGCTCGTGGAGGAGACCGAAGAACGGCTGATGATCGGCGGCACCGCCAATCTCACCCGCTTCGGACATGACTTTCCCCTCACCATCCGGCCCGTTCTCGAAGCCCTTGAGGAGCAGGTCGTGCTCCTCAAGTTGCTTGGTGAGGTGCAGGATTCGGGCATGGCCGTACGGATCGGTCACGAGAACGCCCATGAGGGGCTCAGCTCCACGTCCGTGGTCTCGGTCGGCTACGGTTCGGGAAGCGAGGCAGTCGCCAAACTCGGCGTGGTCGGACCGACCCGCATGGACTATCCGGGAACGATGGGAGCAGTACGCGCAGTGGCACGTTACGTCGGACAGATCCTGGCGGAGTCGTAAGTGGCCACGGACTACTACGCCGTACTCGGCGTGCGCCGCGACGCTTCCCAGGACGAGATCAAGAAGGCCTTCCGGAGGCTGGCGCGTGAGCTTCACCCGGATGTGAATCCGGATCCGAAGACTCAGGAGCGCTTCAAGGAGATCAACGCCGCGTACGAGGTGTTGTCGGACCCGCAGAAGAAGCAGGTCTACGACCTCGGCGGCGACCCCCTGTCCCAGGCGGGCGGCGGCGGAGGCGCGGGCGGTTTCGGCGCCGGTGGCTTCGGCAACTTCTCCGACATCATGGACGCGTTCTTCGGGACGGCGTCGCAGCGTGGCCCCCGGTCGCGCACGCGCCGCGGCCAGGACGCCATGATCCGTCTGGAGATCGACCTCGAAGAGGCCGCTTTCGGGACCACCAAGGACATTCAGGTCGACACGGCTGTGGTGTGTACGACCTGTAGCGGTGAGGGTGCCGCGCCCGGGACGTCCGCCCAGACCTGTGACATGTGTCGCGGTCGCGGTGAGGTGTCGCAGGTCACGCGGTCCTTCCTCGGACAGGTCATGACGTCGCGGCCCTGCCCGCAGTGCCAGGGCTTCGGCACCGTGGTGCCGACGCCGTGCCCGGAGTGCGCGGGCGACGGGCGGATCCGCTCGCGCCGGACGCTGACGGTCAAGATCCCGGCCGGCGTCGACAACGGCACGCGGATCCAGCTTGCCGGTGAGGGCGAGGTCGGGCCCGGTGGCGGCCCCGCCGGCGACCTCTACGTCGAGATCCACGAGCTGCCGCACGCCGTCTTCCAGCGGCGCGGCGACGACCTGCACTGCACGGTGACGATCCCGATGACCGCGGCGTCGCTCGGCACGAAGGTGCCGCTGGAGACGCTGGACGGCCTGGAGGAGATCGACATCCGGCCCGGCACGCAGTCGGGGCAGTCCGTCCCGCTGCACGGGCGCGGCATCACGCACCTGCGCGGTGGCGGCCGCGGTGACCTCATCGTGCACGTCGAGGTCCTCACGCCGACGAAGCTCGACCCCGAGCAGGAGCGGCTGCTGCGCGAGCTGGCGCAGCTGCGCGGTGAGGAGCGGCCCACGGGGCAGTTCCAGCCGGGGCAGCAGGGTCTGTTCTCCCGCCTCAAGGACGCGTTCAACGGGCGGTAGCGCCTTGAGCGGTGCGCGTTGTTCGTCGTCTGCGGGTCGTGGGGGCTGGTCGCGCAGTTCCCCGCGCCCCTGAAAAAAGCGCACCTCCCGTGCGCCTGAAGGGGCCCGGGACGGGCCTTTCAGGGGCGCGGGGAACTGCGCGAGCAACCCGGGACGGCCCGCAGACGCCGGCGGGCGGTCGCGGGCAGACGGGGCGCGTGCGCCGGGTGCCGGGTGCGATTCGGTGGCGGGCGGGGCGCGTGGCACGATGCGTGCATGTCCTCCGTACTGACCGATCTCTGCCGCCATCCGATCGTGCAGGCCCCCATGGCGGGCGGTGCCTCAGGCCCGCAGCTGGCCGCGGCCGTCGCCGAGGCCGGCGGGCTCGGGTTCCTCGCCGCCGGGTACAAGACGGCCGACGGGATGTACCAGGAGATCAAACAGGTGCGGGGGCTGACCTCGCGGCCCTTCGGCGTCAACCTCTTCATGCCACAGCCCGACACCGCGGACCCCGCGGCCGTCGAGGTCTACCGCAACCAGCTCGCCGGCGAGGCCACCTGGTACGAGACGGAGCTCGGCGACCCGGACAGCGGGCGTGACGACGGGTACGACGCCAAGCTCGCGATCCTCCTCGACGACCCGGTGCCGGTCGTCTCCTTCACCTTCGGCTGCCCCACCCGCGACGTCCTGGACGCCTTCGCGCGCGTCGGCACCCTGACCGTCGTCACCGTCACCACGGCGGAGGAGGCCCAGACCGCGCAGTGGGCCGGTGCCGACGCCGTGTGCGTGCAGGGCGTCGAGGCGGGCGGACACCAGGGCACGCACAAGGACAACCCCGAGACCGACGGCTGCGGGATCGGGCTGCTCTCCCTCATCACCCAGGTCCGCGAGACCGCGCAGATCCCGATCGTCGCGGCCGGCGGCCTGATGCGCGGCGCGCAGATCGCCGCCGTGCTCGCGGCGGGCGCGGACGCGGCGCAGCTCGGCACGGCGTTCCTCGTCACCCCCGAGTCGGGCGCCAACGCCCTGCACAAGCAGGCCATGACCAATCCGCTGTTCGTGCGGACCGAGCTGACCCGGGCGTTCTCCGGGCGTCCCGCGCGCGGCCTCGTCAACCGCTTCATGCGCGAGCACGGCCCGTACGCCCCCGCCGCCTACCCCCAGGTCCACCACCTCACCAGCGGTCTGCGCAAGGCCGCGGCGAAGGCCGGTGACGCGCAGGCCATGGCGCTCTGGGCCGGGCAGGGCCACCGGCTCGCCCGGGAGCTGCCCGCAGGGCAGCTCGTGGAGGTCCTCGCCGCCGAACTGGCCGAGGCCAAGGCCTCGTTGACGGCGGAGGGCGCCGCGTGACCGCCCCCGTCTTCGTCGTCGAGGACTTCACCGCGGGCACCGACGGACGGTACGTACTGGACGGGCCGGAAGGGCGGCACGCCGTCTCCGTGAAGCGGCTGCACGCCGGTGAGGACGTCGTCCTGACCGACGGCGCCGGACGGTGGGCCGAGTGCGTGGTCCTCGACACCGAGGGCAAGGACCGGCTCGTGGTGAGGATGGACTCCGTGGCCGAGGAGCCCGCGGAGTCGCCCCGCATCACCGTCGTGCAGGCGCTGCCCAAGGGCGACCGCGGCGAACTCGCCGTGGAGACCATGACGGAGACCGGCGTCGACGCCGTCGTGCCGTGGACCGCGTCCCGCTGCATCACCCAGTGGAAGGGCGACCGCGGTCTCAAGGCCCTCGCCAAGTGGCGGGCCACCGCGCGCGAGGCGGGCAAGCAGTCGCGCCGGGTCCGCTTCCCCGAGGTCGCCGACGCCGCGTCGACCAAGCAGGTCGCGGCGCTCCTCGCGGGCGCCGACCTCGCGGCCGTCCTGCACGAGGAGGGCAGCGAACCGCTGGCCACCGCGGGGCTCCCGACGACCGGGCACATCGTGCTGGTGGTCGGCCCCGAAGGGGGCGTGTCCCCGGACGAGCTGGCCGTGTTCGCCGAGGCGGGCGCGAAGCCGTACCGCCTCGGGCGCAGCGTGCTGCGCACCTCGACCGCCGGAACCGCGGCGACGGCGTTGCTGCTGGGGCGTACGGGACGCTGGTCCTGACCGCACCCCGCGGGGCGCCCCGGCGGTTGAGCCGTTTCCGGTCGGCGTGACTCCCGGCCGCGAGGGGACAGATGGCCGCAAGGGGCCTACCGCACCGGCGTGCGCGGTGGCACTCTGCCGCCCATGGGGGCATTGAGACGGTTACGCGGCCGGGTGACGGGCAAGCGGCGTCCGGCGATCCTGTACGCCGTCGGGCTGGCCGGCGCCGCAGCGATCGGCGTCACCGCGTGCGATCCCGTGGACGGCGGGATCAACACCTCCGCGGTCGCGCTCACCACCGACGAGGTGGGCACCAGGGAGCTGGAGCGGCAGAAGGCCGACGTGGCGTGGCTCAGCTGTACCGCCAGTTTCGACGACAAGGTCACCCCGCGCGGCAGGTCCGCGTCGGCGGACGCCGTGGTCGACGTGGACTGCCAGGGCGAGACCGACGACGGCAAGGACATCACCATCAAGGGCAAGGTGCACTCCGTCGTCGACGGCGGCTGCGTACGCGGCGACCTCACCGCCAAGGTCGACGGCAAGCAGTGGTTCCGCGTCGACGTGCTGGGCAACTGCGAGGCGGGCGACGGTGAGGGGGACGGAGGCGGGGGATCCTCGGAGCAGCCCTCCGATCCGCCCGGCTCCCACGAGCCGCCGCCCTCCCACGACCCGCCCGACCCCGCGCCCACCGCCACCGTCACCGTGACCGTCACCCCGGACCCGCCGCCCCACCCGACCTGCACCTGCCTCCCCGGCAAGTGATCCGCCCTCTGTCGACCCGCCGGGACCCTGCCTAGGCTGGTCGGCGTGACAGAGGCAGCGCACTCCGCGTATCTCCGGTTCCCGCACATCCACGGCGAGTTGATCGCCTTCACGGCCGAGGACGACGTCTGGGTCGCACCCCTCGACGGGGGGCGCGCCTGGCGGGTCAGCGCCGACAACGTACCCGTGAACCACCCCAGGATCTCCCCGGACGGCACGACCGTCGCCTGGACCTCCCGCCGCGACGGGGCCCCGGAGGTGCACATAGCGCCCCTCGACGGCGGGCCCGCCAAGCGGCTCACGTACTGGGGGAGTGGGAAGACCGCCGTGTGCGGCTGGACCCCCGACGGGCAGGTCCTCGCCGTCAGCGCGGCGGGGCAGGCCTCCCTGCGGCGCAGCTGGGCACGGGCCGTGCCGCTCGACGGCGGACCCGCGGCCACCCTGCCGTACGGCATCGTCGGCGACGTCGCGCACGGCCCCGACGGGCAGGTCCTGCTGCTCTCCGCCCCGATGGGCCGCGAGGCCGCCTGGTGGAAGCGGTACCGGGGCGGCACCGCGGGCAAGCTGTGGATACGGCCGCCCGCCGGGAGCGACGAGGACGCGCAACCGTTCGTACGCGTCCACGAAAACCTCGACGGGAACATCGAGTACCCGCTCTGGGTCGGCGACCGCATCGCCTTCCTCTCCGACCACGAAGGTGTCGGCGCCCTCTACTCCTCGCTGCCCGACGGCACCGACCTGCGGCGCCACACCCCGGTCGACGGCGGCTTCTACGCACGGCACGCCGCCACCGACGGCACCCGCGTCGTCTACATGTCCGCCGGTGAACTGTGGCTCCTCGACGACCTGGCGGACGCCGGGCCGCGCCGCGTCGCACTCCGCCTCGGCGGGCAGCGCACCGACCTGCAGCCGCACCCCGTGTCCGCCGCCCGCTGGTTCGGGGCCGCCGCGCCCGACCACACCGGGCGCGGCAGCGCCGTCTCCGTGCGCGGCTCCGTGCACTGGGTCACGCACCGCGAGGGCCCCGCCCGCGCGCTCGCCGCCGAGCCCGGGGTGCGCGCCCGGCTGCCCCGCACCTTCCGCGTCCAGGGCGAGGAGCACGTGGTGTGGGTGACCGACGCGGAGGGCGACGAGGCGCTCGAATTCGCGCCGGCCACCGGCCCCGCGCCCGGCACCACCCCGCGCAGGCTCGCCGCGGGGCAGCTCGGCCGGGTCCTCGGGCTCGCCGTGGCGCCGGACGGCTCCCGTGCCGCCGTCGCCTCGCACGACGGCCGGGTGCTGCTCGTCGAGCGGGACAGCGGCGAGGTCCGCGAGGTCGACCGGAGCGCCGACGGGGAGGTCACCGGGCTCGTCTTCTCACCGGACTCCGCCTGGCTCGCCTGGTCGCACCCCGGACCGAGCCCGCTGCGCCAGCTGAAGCTCGCCAACACCGCGGACCTGTCGGTCGCCGAGGCGACCCCGCTGCGCTTCCGCGACTACGCGCCCGCGTTCACCCTCGACGGCAAGCACCTCGCGTTCCTCTCCGCGCGCGCCTTCGACCCGGTCTACGACGAGCACGTCTTCGACCTCGCCTTCGTCGGCGGCTCCCGGCCGCACCTGCTCACCCTCGCCGCGACCACGCCGTCCCCCTTCGGACCGCAGCGGCACGGCAGGCCCTTCGAGGCGCACGACGGCACCGAGACACCCGACAGCGAGGGCGCGCCCGTCACCCGCATCGACTTCGACGGGCTCGCCGACCGCATCGTGCCGTTCCCCGTCGAGGCCGCCCGCTACACCACGCTGCGGGCCGCGAAGGACGGGCTGCTCTGGCTGCGCCACCCGGTGCGCGGCGTGCTCGGCGCCTCCCGCGCCACCCCGCACGACCCGGACCCCAAGACGGAGCTGGAGCGGTACGACCTCGCACAGCGCCGTGTGGAGGGCCTTGCTGCGGACGCCGACCACTTCGCGGTCACCGGCGACGGCAAGCGGATCCTGCTGTGGACCGACGGCAAGCTGAAGGTGGTGCCCAGCGACCGGCGCGCCTCCGGCGACGAGGACAGCGACTCGAACATCACCGTCGATCTCTCCCGGGTCCGGTTCACCGTCGACCCGGCCGCCGAGTGGCGTCAGATGTACGAGGAGGCGGGCCGCCTCATGCGGGACAACTTCTGGCGGCCCGACATGGGCGGCGTCGACTGGGACGCGGTCCTGGACCGCTACCGGCCGGTGCTCGCCCGCGTCGCCACCCACGACGACCTCGTCGACCTGCTGTGGGAGGTGCACGGCGAGCTCGGCACCTCGCACGCGTACGTGGTCTCCGGCGGCGGGGGCGGCGGGCCCCGGCAGGGTCTCCTCGGCGCGGACCTGTCGCGCGGCGAGGACGGCCTGTGGCGCATCGACGGGATCCTGCCCTCGGAGTCCTCCGACCCTGCCGCCCGGTCCCCGCTCGCCGCGCCCGGCGTCGCGGCCCGCCCCGGCGACGCGGTCATCGAGGTCAACGGCATGCCCGTCGACCCGGTCGCGGGCCCCGGGCCGCTGCTCGTGGGCACCGCGGGCAAGCCGGTCGAGCTGACCGTGTCGCCGTCCGGCGGCGGCGACCCGCGGTACGCCGTGGTGATCCCCGTCGACGACGAGGAGCCGCTGCGCTACCACGCCTGGGTCGCCGACCGGCGGGCGTACGTCCACGCACGTTCGGACGGCCGCCTCGGCTACCTCCACGTGCCCGACATGCAGGCGCCGGGATGGGCGCAGATCCACCGTGACCTGCGCGTCGAGGTCGCCCGCGAGGGCCTGGTCGTGGACGTGCGGGAGAACCGGGGCGGGCACACCTCGCAGCTCGTCGTGGAGAAACTGGCGCGCCGGGTCGTCGGCTGGGACCTGCCGCGCGGCTCGCGCCCGCTCAGCTACCCCATGGACGCGCCGCGCGGCCCCGTCGTCGCCGTCGCCAACGAGTTCTCCGGTTCCGACGGCGACATCGTCAACGCCGCGATCAGGGCGCTCGGCATCGGGCCCGTGGTGGGCACGCGCACGTGGGGCGGCGTCGTCGGCATCGACAGCCGGTACCACCTGGTCGACGGGACGCTGGTGACGCAGCCGAAGTACGCGTTCTGGCTGGAGGGCCACGAGTGGGGCGTCGAGAACCACGGGGTCGACCCGGACGTGGAGGTCGTCACCACCCCCGACGACCAGGTGGCGGGCCGCGACCCGCAGTTGGACGAGGCGGTCCGCATCGCGCTCGCCGCGCTGGAGGAGAACCCGGCGAAGACGCCGCCGCTCCTGCCCGGCGCGGAGTGATCCGGCGGGGGCCCCGGCCCCCGGCCCCTCGAAGCGGCGGCCGATAGCATGCCGAATGTACTGATCTTTCCTCGTGCCCATACTCAGCCAGGAGGCGGCCCATGGCGGGCGAAGCGCACAGTGACTGCTTGTTCTGCAAGATCGTCGCGAAGGAGGTGCCGGCGACGCTCGTCCGGGAGACCGAGACGACCGTGGCCTTCCGCGACATCAATCCGCAGGCGCCCACCCACGTCCTGGTGATCCCCAAGGCGCACTACCCGGACGCCGCCTCCCTCGCCGCCGCGGAGCCGCAGATCGCCGCGGACGTGCTGCGCGAGGCGGGCGAGGTCGCCGCGCAGGAGAAGGCGGAGAGCTACCGCATCGTCTTCAACACCGGGGCGGGCGCGGGCCAGACCGTGTTCCACACGCACGCGCACGTCCTGGGCGGCCGCGGCCTCCAGTGGCCTCCCGGATAGCGAGGACCGTCCTCCTTGTCCGTACGTGAACTGGTGGTGCTCGGCACCGCCAGCCAGGTCCCCACCCGGCACCGCAACCACAACGGCTACGTCCTGCTCTGGGACGGCCAGGGCATCATGTTCGACCCCGGCGAGGGCACGCAGCGGCAGATGCTGCGCGCCGGGGTCGCCGCCCACGACCTGCACCGGATCTGCGTCACGCACTTCCACGGCGACCACTCCCTCGGCCTCGCCGGGGTGATCCAGCGCATCAACCTCGACCGGGTCCCGCACCCCGTCGCCGCCCACTACCCGGCGTCGGGACAGCGCTTCTTCGACCGCCTGCGGTACGCGACGGCCTACCGCGAGACCGTGCAGCTCGCCGAGGAACCGGTCGCCGCCGACGGACCGCTGGCCGTCACGGACTCGTACACCCTCGACGCGATCAGGCTCTCGCACCCGGTCGAGTCGTACGGCTACCGCCTCACCGAGCCCGACGGGCGCCGCATGCTGCCCGCGCTGCTCGCCGAGCGCGGCATCGAGGGGCCCGACGTCGGACGGCTGCAGAAGGAGGGCGGCCTCGGCGGCGTGACCCTCGACGAGGTCAGCGAGGTGCGGCGCGGGCAGCGGTTCGCCTTCGTGATGGACACCCGCCTCTGCGACGGCGTGCACGCGCTCGCCGAGGGCTGCGACATGCTCGTCATCGAGTCGACGTTCCTCGACGAGGACGAGCAACTTGCCACCGACCACGGGCACCTGACGGCCGGCCAAGCCGCCCGCGTGGCTGTCGAGGCGGGCGTGCGCCACCTCGTCCTGACCCACTTCAGCCAGCGCTACCCCGACCCGAACGTCTATGAACAGCAGGCCCGCGCCGCCGGCTTCGACGGCGAACTCACCATCGCCCGCGACCTGTTGCGCGTACCCCTCCCCAAACGAACCTGAACCACCCCCGAACTGAGCGAGACCGCACCATGCCGATCCCCAAGGCCGAACTCCACCTCCACATCGAAGGCACCCTCGAACCCGAGCTCGCCTTCGCCCTCGCCACGCGCAACGGCGTCGAACTCCCTTACGCCGACACCGAAGAGCTCCGCAAGGCCTACCTCTTCGACGACCTCCAGACCTTCCTCAACCTGTACTACAGCCTCATGGCCGTCCTGCGCACCGAGGCCGACTTCGAGGAGCTCGCCGACGCCTACCTCGCCCGCGCCGCCGAACAGGGCGTCCGGCACGCGGAGATCTTCTTCGACCCGCAGGCGCACACGGCCCGCGGCGTCCCCATCGCCACCGTCGTCGAAGGCCTGGGCCGCGCCCTGGACCGCAGCGAGGAGCGGCACGGCATCTCCACCCGGCTCATCATGTGCTTCCTGCGCGACCAGTCCGCCGACTCCGCCCTGGAGACCCTGACCGCCGCCGAGCCCCACCTCGACCGGATCATCGGCATCGGCCTCGACTCGGCCGAGGTCGGCCACCCGCCGGCCAAGTTCAAGGAGGTGTACGAGGCCGCCGCCGCCCGCGGACTGCGGCTCGTCGCCCACGCGGGGGAGGAGGGCCCGCCCGCGTACATCACGGAGGCCCTCGACGTCCTGCGCGTCGAGCGCATCGACCACGGGCTGCGCTGCATGGAGGACCCGGAGCTGGTGGAGCGGCTGGTCCGCGACCGCGTGCCGCTCACGCTCTGCCCGCTCTCCAACGTCCGGCTGCGCGCCGTCGACGTACTCGAAGACCACCCGCTGCCGCGGATGCTGGACGCCGGCCTGATGTGCACGGTCAACTCCGACGACCCGGCCTACTTCGGCGGGTACGTCGACGACACCTTCCACGCCGTGCGCGAGGCGCTCGGGCTCGACCAGGAGCGGCTGCGCACGCTGGCGCGGAACTCCTTCGAGGCGGCCTTCCTGGACCGCGACGCGGCGGACGAGGCGCTGCGGGCGAAGTACCTCGCCGAGGTCGAGGCCTATTCGTTCGACTGACCGCCGCGGCCGCCGTGCCCCCGGGCGCGGGTGCTGTCCGCGCCATTGACGGGCGTCGTCCGCATACCTAGCCTCCGTTCCCATGTATGGACAGAGTCTCGTCATCGCGGACGTCCGCCTCACTCCCGTCCTCGTCGCCGACCCGCCGCTCCTCAACACCCAGGGCGTGCACCAGCCCTACACGCCCCGCCTGATCATCGAGGTGGTCACCGCGGGCGGGGTGAGCGGCATAGGGGAGACCTACGGGGACGCGAAGTACCTGGAGATCGCGCGGCCGCTCGCCCGGCGGCTGGTCGGCCACGCGGTCTCTGAGCCGAACCGGCTGTTCACACTCGCGGACGAGACGGCCGTCGACGCCGCCCGCGTCGACGACTCCGTGGACGTCGGCGGCCTGCGCGGCGTGCAGACCGCCGACAAGCTGCGGCTCTCCGTAGTCTCCGGATTCGAGGTGGCCTGCCTGGACGCCCTCGGCAAGGCGCTCGGACTGCCCGTGCACGCGCTGCTCGGCGGCAAGGTCCGCGACGCCGTGGAGTACAGCGCGTATCTGTTCTACAAGTGGGCCGAGCATCCGGCGGGGATCGCGAGCGAGCAGGACGAGGGGTGGGGCGCCGCGCTCGACCCGGCCGGGATCGTCGCCCAGGCCCGGCTCTTCGCCGAGCGGTACGGCTTCTCGTCCTTCAAGCTCAAGGGCGGCGTCTTCCCGCCGGACGAGGAGGCCGCCGCGATCCGCGCCCTCGCCGACGCGTTCCCCGGCCGCCCGCTCCGGCTCGACCCCAACGGCGCCTGGTCCGTACAGACTTCGCTGAAGGTGGCGGACGAGCTCGGCGACGTACTGGAGTACCTGGAGGACCCCGCGCTCGGCACGCCCGCGATGGCGGAGGTCGCCGCGCGCACGTCGGTGCCGCTCGCCACGAACATGTGCGTGACGACCTTCGAGGAGATACCGGAGGCCTTCGCGAAGAAGGCCGTGCGGGTGGTGCTCTCCGACCACCACTACTGGGGCGGCCTGCGGCGCACCCGTGAGCTGGCCGCCGTGTGCCGGACCTTCGGCGTGAGCGTGTCCATGCACTCCAACACGCACCTGGGCATCAGCCTCGCCGCGATGACGCACGTGGCGGCGACCGTGCCAGGACTCGACCACGCCTGCGACACCCACTACCCGTGGCAGGCCGAGGACGTGCTCACCTCCCGGCTGCGGTTCACCGACGGGAACGTCACCGTCACCGACACCCCCGGTCTCGGCGTCGAGCTGGACCGGGACAGGCTCGCCGCCCTGCACGCGCGCTGGCTCGACGACGACTTCCGCGCGCTGCGGGAGCGGGACGACGCGGCGGCGATGCGGGTGGCCGACCCGGCGTGGACGACCCCGGCCGTGCCGCGCTGGTAGCCCCTCGTCCGTTACGTTGCCTGCATGGTCGTACCCGTACAGCCCACCGTCGACCCGCTGAAGGCGGCCCGCAGAGCCGGGGATCCGGACTGCGACGTCTACCTCACCGGCACGGTCTTCCTCGACATCATCTTCACCGGGCTCGACTCCGCGCCCGTGCGCGGGACCGAGTCCTGGGCGCGCGGCATGGGGTCGAGCCCCGGCGGCGTCGCCAACATGGCGACCGCGCTCGCCCGGCTCGGGCTCCACACGTCGCTCGCCGCGGCCTTCGGGGACGACCACTATGGGGAGTACTGCTGGGACGCCCTCGAACAGGGCGAGGGCATCGACCTCACCCCGTCACGGACCGTGCCGGGCTGGCACTCACCGGTGACGGTCTCCATGGCGTACGAGGGCGAGCGGACCATGGTCAGCCACGGCCACGAGCCGCCGCCGGACGCCGGCGCGCCGGACGGCGGCGCCCCCTCCTGCCCGCCACGCGCGCGTGCCGCCGTCGCCTCGCTGACGCCCGGCACCCACGCCCCCTGGATCGAGCGGGCCGCGCGCAGCGGCACCCGCATCTTCGCCGACGTCGGCTGGGACGACACCGGGCGCTGGGACCTCGCCGCGCTCCCCGACCTGGAGCACTGCGAGGCGTTCCTGCCGAACGCGGAGGAGGCGATGCGGTACACGCGCACGTCGTGCCCCCGCGCCGCGGCCCGGGCACTGACCAAGTACGTGCCGCTCGCCGTGGTGACGCTGGGGGCGGAGGGCGCGTACGCCGTGGACGGGCGGACCGGCGAGACCGCGGAGGTCCCGGCCATCGAGGTCGAGGCGCTCGACCCCACCGGCGCGGGCGACGTCTTCGTCGCGGGCTTCGTCACCGGGACGCTCGCGGAGTGGCCCCTCGCCGACCGGCTCGCCTTCGCGGGGCTGACGGCGGCGCTCTCGGTGCAGGAGTTCGGCGGTTCCCTGTCGGCGCCGGGCTGGGCGGAGGTCGGCGCGTGGTGGCGCCGGGTACGGGAACTGGACGGCCAGGACCCGGTCGCGCTGCGCCGGTACGCGTTCCTGGAGGGCCTGCTGCCGGCGGCGGCCCGCCCGTGGCCCCTGCGGCGGGCGGTGCCGACGATCGGGTTCAGGTCGGCGTGACGGGCCGGGCCCGGGGAGGTGCGTGGGGCGGACGGGGGGAAAAGGCCTACGGCCTCGGGCGCGGCGCGTCGTACTCTTGGCAGTGCAAGGCTGTCGAGCGGCCACCGAGCCCCGCATGAGGAGGATGAGCAGGCCTTCAGAGCCGGCCCATGACTCAGACACCCACAACTCACACCGACGCCCAGGGCCAGTCCCGAGCGCACTTCACCGTCCCGGCGAAGCATCCGATGGTGACGGTCCTCGGTTCCGGGGACGCCCTGCTGCGGGTGATCGAGAAGGCCTTCCCGGCGGCCGACATCCATGTCCGGGGCAATGAGATCAGCGCCGTGGGCGCGGCCCGCGAAGTCGCCCTCATCCAGCGCCTGTTCGACCAGATGATGCTGGTGCTCCGCACCGGTCAGCCGATGACGGAGGACGCAGTGGAACGCTCGATCGCCATGCTGAGGGCGGACGAGAACGGCGACGGCGCGGAGGAGACCCCCGCCGAGGTCCTCACGCAGAACATCCTCTCGTCCCGCGGCCGCACCATCCGCCCCAAGACGCTGAACCAGAAGCGGTACGTCGACGCGATCGACAAGCACACCATCGTCTTCGGGATCGGCCCGGCCGGCACGGGCAAGACCTACCTGGCCATGGCCAAGGCCGTGCAGGCCCTGCAGTCCAAGCAGGTCAACCGCATCATCCTGACCCGCCCCGCGGTCGAGGCGGGCGAGCGGCTCGGCTTCCTGCCCGGCACGCTGTACGAGAAGATCGATCCGTACCTCCGCCCGCTCTACGACGCCCTGCACGACATGCTCGACCCGGACTCCATTCCGCGGCTGATGGCGGCGGGGACCATCGAGGTGGCGCCGCTCGCGTACATGCGCGGCCGTACGCTGAACGACGCGTTCATCATCCTCGACGAGGCGCAGAACACCAGCGCCGAGCAGATGAAGATGTTCCTCACCCGCCTCGGCTTCGACTCGAAGATCGTCATCACCGGTGACATCACCCAGGTCGACCTGCCGGGCGGCACCAAGAGCGGTCTGCGCGAGGTGCAGCAGATCCTCGACGGCGTGGAGGACATCCACTTCTCGCGGCTCACGTCCCACGACGTCGTCCGGCACAAGCTCGTCGGCCGTATCGTCGACGCGTACGAGCAGCACGACAGCCGCGACGGGAAGTAGACGAGCACCACCATGTCGATCGACGTCAACAACGAATCCGGAACCGAGGTCGACGAGCAGGCGATCCTCGACATCGCCCGCTACGCCCTCGCGCGGATGCGCATCCACCCGCTCTCCGAGCTCTCGGTGATCGTCGTGGACGCCGACGCCATGGAGCAGCTGCACATGCAGTGGATGGACCTGCCGGGGCCGACGGACGTCATGTCCTTCCCGATGGACGAGCTGCGGCCGCCCATGAAGGACGACGGCGAGCTCCCGCAGGGCCTCCTCGGCGACATCGTGCTCTGCCCCGAGGTCGCCACGCAGCAGGGCAAGGACGCCCCCACGCAGCACTCCATGGATGAGGAGCTCCAGCTCCTCACCGTCCACGGCGTCCTGCACCTGCTCGGGTACGACCACGAGGAGCCCGACGAGAAGGCCGAGATGTTCGGTCTGCAGGCCGCGATCGTCGACGGCTGGCGTGCCGAGAAGGGCCTGACCGGCCCGTCTCCGGCGCCCACCGTCTCGTAGCGCCATGAGTCCTCAGCTGATCGTCGGCGCGGTCGCCCTCGTCGTCGTGGCCTGGCTCGCGGCGTGCGCGGAGGCGGGCATCGCCCGGGTCTCCAGTTTCCGCGCGGACGAGGCGGTCCGCTCGGGGCGGCGCGGCAGCGCGAAGCTCGCGCAGGTCGCCGCCGACCCGACCCGCTACCTCAACGTGGCGCTGCTGGTCCGGGTGGCCTGCGAGATGGCCGCGGCGGCCCTGGTGACGTACGCCTGTCTGCGGGAGTTCGACGAGACCTGGCAGGCCCTCGCGGTCGCCATCGGCGTGATGGTCCTCGTCAGCTATGTGGCGGTGGGGGTCTCCCCGCGCACCATCGGCCGCCAGCACCCGCTGAACACGGCGACCGCGTCGGCGTACGTCCTGCTGCCGCTGGCCCGCGTCATGGGCCCCATCCCGCCGCTCCTCATCCTGATCGGCAACGCGCTCACGCCCGGCAAGGGCTTCCGGCGCGGCCCGTTCGCCTCCGAGGCCGAGCTGCGCGCCATGGTGGACCTCGCCGAGAAGGAGTCCCTGATCGAGGACGAGGAGCGCCGCATGGTGCACTCCGTCTTCGAGCTGGGCGACACCCTGGTGCGCGAGGTCATGGTGCCCCGCACCGACCTGGTCGCCATCGAGCGGTTCAAGACGATCCGCCAGGCCCTCACCCTCGCGCTGCGCTCCGGTTTCTCGCGCATACCCGTGACGGGTGAGAGCGAGGACGACGTCGTCGGCATGGTGTATCTGAAGGACCTGGCGCGGAAGACGCACATCAACCGCGACAGCGAGTCCGACCTGGTGTCGACGGCGATGCGCCCGGCCACCTTCGTCCCGGACACCAAGAACGCGGGCGACCTGCTGCGCGAGATGCAGCAGGAGCGGAACCACGTGGCCGTGGTCATCGACGAGTACGGCGGGACGGCCGGCATCGTCACCATCGAGGACATCCTTGAGGAGATCGTCGGCGAGATCACCGACGAGTACGACCGTGAGCTGCCCCCGGTGGAGGAGCTGGCGGACGGCTGCTACCGCGTGACGGCGCGGCTCGACATCGGTGACCTGGGCGAGCTGTTCGGCTTGGACGAGTTCGACGACGAGGACGTCGAGACCGTCGGCGGGCTGCTCGCCAAGCGTCTCGGCCGCGTCCCGATCGCGGGGGCGTCCGCGGTGGTGCCGCTGCCGGACGGGCGGGGGCTGAAGCTCACCGCGGAGTCCGCGGCCGGCCGCCGGAACCGGATCATGACGGTGCTCGTGGAGCCCGCCCCGGCCGATACCGGGGGCGGCGCGGTGAAGGCGGGGGAGTCCGGGTGACGCCCGAGGGTCTGCGCGCGTTCTGCCTGTCCTTCAACGGCGCGGTGGAGGACTTCCCTTTCACGCCGGAGATGTCGGTCTTCAAGGTGGCCGGGAAGATGTTCGCGCTCACGGCACTCGACGGACGCCCGCTCACCGTCAACCTCAAGTGTGAGCCGGACATCGCCGTCCGGCTGCGCGCCGAGCACCCGGAGATCGTGCCGGGCTGGCACATGAACAAGCGCCACTGGAACACGGTGACGGTCGACGGCGGGCTCTCCGGCCGGCAGGTCAGGGAGCTCGTCGAGGACTCGTACGACTTGGTGGTCGCGGGTCTGCCCCGGACGGAGCGGCTGCGGCTCGACCGCCCGTGAGAAGCGGCGCGCGCGTTCCGGTGGGCTCTGTGCGGAGTGTCCCGACAGCCCCTCGCCATCGGGGTGGTGGGCGGGCAGAATGGGGTGACGGCGGTTCCGTAACGCTCCCACTCCGGGCTGCCGGCCAAGGGAACTCGGAGTGGAAACGTCAGTGCGATGACGTCCGCCGTGTCTGGCCTCGGCCCTCTCGGGTCGGGGCCGGTTCTGTGTCACACGTGGGGCAGTACCCACTTCTCGAAGCACTCGCCGAGCACTAGGAGAAGACTGGCCCACGGAGCCGCATGGGCGGCCCAGTCGGTCCACGTGCGGGTGGCGCGACGCCCGTCCGGCTTCTCAGCCATGGGGCTTGTTCTCCTTCCTGGTCCCACTCTCAGTCGTGGATACCGCGGCGCCCCACGAACGGGTGGCAGCAGGAAGGGGGAATCGGATCAGGCGGTGGACCAGCGAACCGGGCGGCCGGCGACACTCGTTGGAGTGAGATCCCCGCTGGTCTTCTTGATGTGCAACCTCCTTTCCCTGTCGGAAAGTTGAAGCAAGCTACCCCTCCGCACCAGCGTAGCCCGCACATCGCCATGTGGGTAGTGCCCATACGTCACCTCGCGGAGGTAGGGGTGCGGTTCCACAGCTCGCTGAATGCGATATAGCTTTTCGGAGCTGTCGCCCGGACAGCTCTGTGCGGTTGCCGCTGCGGGGAAACTCAGGTCTCCTGGCAGTGGCGTGAACTGTCGTCCCGGAAGGTCTCGATGAGTAAGCTGCTAGTCTGCTATGTTGCACCTCGCACGGTCCGCTTGGGGGTGGAGCCATCATGAACGTGCCAAGTGCGGCACTTCAGCGGCTGCGGCTGCGCACCGAGCTCCGAAGGGCGCGGACCGCCGCACAGCTGACTCAGCGTCAGGTCGCGGCCAAGATGGAGTGGAGCCCGTCCAAGCTGATCCGCATCGAGGCCGGTGAAGTCGGCATCTCTGTCAACGACTTGCGCCCCCTGCTGGATGCGTACGGCATCCGCGACCGGCGCAAGATCGAGGAGCTGCTCGACCTCGCCAGAGGCAGTCGGCGCATGCCCTTCAGCGAGTACCGCGACCTCTACACCAAAGAGTTCCTGGCGTTCCTCGCCCTGGAGACCTCGGCGTCGATCGTCCGGCACTACGGCGCGCTGCTGATGCCGGGCTCGCTCCAGACCGAGGAGTACGCGCGCGCCATCATGCTCTCGTACGAGAAGGACATCCCCGAGGAGCGCCTGGAACGAAGCGTGGAAGTGCGCCTCACCCGCCAGGAGTTGCTCACCTCGGGGGGCCGGGAGGTCTTCTACATCCTCGACGAGGCGGTCGTCCGCCGGCACGTCGGCGGGCGGGGGGTGATGCGCGCCCAGCTGGAGCGGCTCGCGGAACTGGCGGAGCGGCCGGGTGTCACCATCCAGATCCTGCCGTTCAGCGTCGGCGCCCACGCGGGCATCCAGGGCCCCTTCAGCCACTTCGAGTTCGGGGTGGACGAGATGCCGGACTCGCTCTATCTGGAGAACCCGCGCGGCGACTCGTACGTCACCGACGCCCCGGAGGAGACCGGCCGTTACCTGGAGCGGTTCTGGGAGCTGGAGGACCTCGCCATCAAGGACGACATGCCCGCCCTGCTGCGCGCCCTCGCCGCGAGGGTCGGCGAAGGCAGCGACGACCTGGAGACACTGATCCGGGACGTCGTGCCGCAGGAGGCCCCGCCGGAAGTCGCCCAGGAGGCCGCGCAGGAAGTCCCGCAGGAGGTGCCGCAGGGGTAACGCCCCCTGGAACGCGCGACCTTGGCGAGAAACGGCTCGTTCATATTTGTGTGACGCCCCGTTACTCTGGAAGAGGTGCTGCGTGTCCCTGCACCAGCCGCGCGGGGGAAGCGACGGCTGGCCTTCGCACCCGGGGTGGAGGAGAAGCGTGGGCGGCTCATGGACGTGGCGCAAGAGCAGCGCGAGCGACGGCAGCTCGGGCACTTGCGTGGAGATCGCCTGGACCGGTGACGCGGTGCTCGTCCGCGACTCCGTCTGTCCACGGGGTTCCGTGCTCGCCTTCCGTCCCCAGGCGTGGACGGCGTTCGTCGGCCGGCTGGCGGGGACGCCACCGGACACCCGCCGAGGCCCCCGGGACGACGAGCGGACGGCCCGCCTCTGAGAGAGGACGGGCCGTTCCCGGACGCGGCGGTCAGGCGCGGACGCCACCGCGGCGCAGGCCGACGGCGACCGCGGCCGCCGCGGCCAGGACCACCGCCGCGTCGATCGCGAGGACCGTCCGCGTCCCTGTGAGCAGGTCGGGGGCGGTCGTCGCGAGGACACCGAGCAGCGGGATGCCGATGGTGATGCCGACCTGCTGCGTGGAGGTGACCAGGCCCGTCGCCAGGCCCTGCTCCTCGTCGGGCACGCCCGACGTGACCGTCAGACCGTACGAGATGATCGCGCCCAGGTGGCACATGCTCGCCAGCGACACCGCGGCCGTGGCGAGCCAGACCGACCAGCCGCTCTCGCCGATGCCGAGCAGCGCCGCGCCCAGCACGCCCTGACCGGCCAGCGAGCCGACCAGGGTGCGGCGGGCGCCGAAGCGGCCGATGACCTTCGGCGCGTACACGCCGGCGACCACCGAGGCGACGCCCTGCACGCCGAAGACGAGCCCGGTCTCGAAGGCGGAGAGGCGCAGCACCTCCTGGAGGTACAGGGTCAGCACGAAGACGACCGTCGACATCATCGAGAACGTGACCAGGCCGCCCAGATTGCCCCACGCCACCGTGCGGCGGCGCAGCATCGGCAGTGAGACGAGCGGGGACGCGGCGCGCGACTCGACGTAGCCGAACGCGCCGAGCAGGGCGACGCCCGCCACGAGGGCGACGAGGACGTCCGTGCCGCCGAAGCCGCGCTCGGCCGCCGTGGAGAGGGCGTAGATCAGGGAGAGCAGACCGCCGGTGACCGTGACGGCGCCCGGGATGTCCAGGCGGGGGCGGTCCGGGGTGCGGGACTCCGGCAGCAGCCCGGGGGCCAGCGGCAGCACGATCAGCGCGAAGAGCGTGAGCAGGCCCATCGTGGAGCGCCAGCCGAGCGTGTCGGTCAGTACGCCGCCGAGCACCATGCCGACCGTGAAGCCGAGCGAGAGCAGCGTGCCGGAGATGCCGAGCGCCCGGTCGCGCTGCGGGCCCTCGGGGAACGTCGTCGTCAGGAGCGACATGCCGGTCGGCACGATCGCCGCCGCGCCGACACCCTGCAGCGCACGCGCCGTCAGGAACGACGCCGGGTCCCACGCGAACGT
Organism: Streptomyces sp. NPDC050732; assembly: GCF_040654255.1. NCBI lineage: Bacteria > Bacillati > Actinomycetota > Actinomycetes > Kitasatosporales > Streptomycetaceae > Streptomyces > Streptomyces sp. NPDC050732. The sequence continues at coordinate 29,168 of NZ_JBFAHP010000026.1, read as the reverse complement.
GGCGAGCAGCGAGGCCAGGCCGAAGAGCGCGAGGCCCGCGAGGAACAGCTTGCGGCGCCCGAAGAGGTCACCGGTCCTGCCGAAGAGGAGCAGGAACCCTCCCGAGGGCAGTGCGAAGGCGGTCACCGCCCACTGCAGCGCGGAGTGGCTCATGCCGAGGTCGGCGCCGAGCACGGGCAGCGCCACGTTCAGTACGGAGAAGTCGAGCGCGACCATGAACTGTGCGGCGCAGAGCACGAAGAGGACGAGCTTGTCGCGGGCGGAGAGCTTGGGGTGGTGCGGGGCCGGCGCCGGTGGCGCGGCCTGGGGGGACGGGGCAGTGGTGGTGTCGATCGCCATGGTCAAGAGCTTGCGGCGGCCGGAATAGACGTGGGGAGCGGGAACTTATGCTGGTGGTCGGAACACCAGTCAGGGCTTGGGGGAGCGCCACATGGCAACACCGTCGGTCGCGGCGTCGGACACGGACGCGTCGAAGGCGCGTCGCCTCGGGGAGCTGCGGGAGTTCCTGATGAGCCGCCGCGCGCGGATCAGCCCCGCGGAGGCCGGGCTCCCGGACGGCGGGGCCCGGCGGCGCACGCCCGGTCTGCGCCGCGAGGAGGTCGCCGTGCTCGCCGGGGTCGGGGCGTCCTGGTACCAGTGGCTTGAGCAGGGCCGCGACATCTCCGTGTCGCCGCAGGTCCTGGACTCCGTGGCGCGCGTCCTGAAGCTGAGCGGCGCCGAGCGGCGGCATCTGTACGTGCTCGCCGGGCTCAACCCGCCGCGGCCCGAGGTCGCCAGGGACGACGCGGAGATGTGCGAGGGCCTGCACCGCCTCATCGACACGTGGATGCCGCAGCCCGCGCACATCATGGACGCGTACTGGAACTGCGTCATGTACAACGACGCGGCCGCGTCGGTGCTCGGCATGCGCTCGGAGACCGCCGAGAACTGCCTGCTCACCTTCTTCACCGACCCCATCTACCGGGCCCGGGCGCGGAGCTGGGAGCGGAACGCCCCGCAGGTCGTGGCGATGTACCGGGCCGCGTGCTCCGAGCACCCCGACGACGACGGCTTCGCCGCGGTGATCGCCGAGGCGAAGTCGGTGAGCCCCGAGTTCGCGGAGCTGTGGGAGCGGCGGGACATCCTGCCCGGCGGGCAGGTCGCCAAGGAGATCCAGCACCCCGTGGTGGGCGCGCTGTTCCTGGAGTCGACGCAGCTGAAGGTGCCGGCCAGGCCCGACCTCACCATCGTGCTGCACACGCCGATGCCGCACGCCGAGGCGGACACGGCGGGCAAGCTGGCGTGGCTCGCCTCGCCCGAGGGACGCCGGGGATCGATCTATCGGGTGGCGATGTGACCGTCCATCCGGTGGCGGTGCGGCGGGGTGTGCTCCGTATGCTCGGGGCATGACTGAGAGCGCCGCGCTTGGCCCCGAGGACCGCAAGATCGTGACCCTGGCCCGTTCCGCCCGGGCCCGCAACGGTGTGCCCGAGGGGGCGGCCGTGCGGGACGAGACCGGTCGTACGTACGTCGCCGGGACGGTGGCCCTCGACTCGCTCCGGCTGTCCGCGCTGCGGACGGCGGTGGCGATGGCGGTCGCGTCGGGGGCGGAGTCCCTTGAGGCGGCGGCGGTCGTCTCCGGTGCGGAGAAGGTCTCCGACGAGGACCTGGCCGCGGTGCGGGACCTGGGCGGGGCCGGGACGCCGGTCTTCCTGGCGGGGCCCGACGGCGAGGTCCGGGTGCGGGCCGAAGCGGGCTGAGGTCTCCGGTTCCGGGTCTCCGGCTTCCCCCCTTCCGGCCGGGCGGTGCGGCGGGGCTCCGGGGATCAGGGACAATGGGCGCCATGAGCGTTCGTACCCCGTCATCAGCCGAGCCGTCCGAGGCCGTCCACCGCGCCGGTTTCGCCTGCTTCGTCGGCCGCCCCAACGCGGGCAAGTCCACCCTCACGAACGCTCTGGTCGGCCAGAAGGTGGCGATCACCTCGAACCGGCCGCAGACCACGCGGCACACGGTGCGCGGCATCGTGCACCGCCCGGACGCCCAGCTGATCCTGGTCGACACCCCCGGGCTCCACAAGCCGCGCACGCTGCTCGGCGAGCGGCTCAACGACGTCGTGCGGACGACGTGGGCCGAGGTCGACGTGATCGGCTTCTGCCTGCCCGCGAACGAGAAGCTCGGCCCCGGTGACCGGTTCATCGCCAAGGAGCTCGCCTCCATCAAGAAGGCGCCGAAGATCGCGATCATCACCAAGACGGACCTCGTCGACAGCAAGACGCTCGCCGAGCAGCTCATCGCCGTCGACCAGCTCGGCAAGGAGCTGGGCCTGGAGTGGGCCGAGATCGTGCCGGTGTCGGCCGTCGGCGACGAGCAGGTCGAGCTGCTCGCCGACCTCATCGTGCCGATGCTGCCCGAGGGCCCCCCGCTCTACCCCGAGGGCGACCTCACCGACGAGCCCGAGCAGGTCATGGTCGCCGAGTTGATCCGCGAGGCGGCGCTTGAGGGCGTGCGGGACGAGCTGCCGCACTCCATCGCGGTCGTGGTGGAGGAGATGCTGCCGCGCGAGGACCGCCCCGCCGACAAGCCGCTCCTCGACATCCACGCGTTCGTCTACATCGAGCGGCCCAGCCAGAAGGGCATCATCATCGGCCCGAAGGGCAAGCGCCTGAAGGACGTCGGCATCAAGTCCAGGAAGCAGATCGAGGCGCTCCTCGGGACGCCCGTCTTCCTCGACCTGCACGTCAAGGTCGCCAAGGACTGGCAGCGGGACCCGCGCCAGCTGCGCAAGCTCGGGTTCTAGGAGGGGCGCCACGGGGGCGGGCGCCCCGCGTGGTGGCGGTCAGGGGCGGCGCGTCCGCAGTGTCTCGCGCAGCCAGTGGTACGACGCCTTCGGGGTGCGCTTCTGCGTGGTGTGGTCGACGTGGACGAGGCCGAAGCGCTGCCGGTAGCCCTCCGCCCACTCGAAGTTGTCGATCAGGGACCAGACGAAGTAGCCGCGCACGTCGACGCCCGCCTCCAGGGCGCGGTGCAGGGCGCGGAGATGACCGTCCAGGTACGCGATGCGGTCCTGGTCGTCGAGTCCTCCGTACGAGCAGCCGTTCTCGGTGATGACCAGGGGCGGTAGCCGGTCGCCGTAGCGGTCGCGGAAGGCGGTGAGGAGTTCGGTGAGGGCGTCGGGGGCGACGGGCCAGCCGAAGTCGGTGCGCGGGTATCCCTCGATCTCCCTGGGGGCGAAGGGGAGTTCGGGCGGGAGCGTGACGCCGGAGAACTCGGCGGCCGTGCCCTCGGGGAGCGGGGCGCCCACCTTCGTCGGCTGGTAGAAGTTGATCCCGTACCAGTCGAGGGGTTCGGAGATGACCTTCAGGTCCGCGTCCGGGTCCGCCGAGGGCATCAGTTCGCCGATGCCCTCCGGGTAGCGGCCGAGCAGCAGCGGGTCCGCGAAGAGGCGGTTGAGGAGCGCGTCGTAGAGGTCCGCGGCGGCCGTGTCCTCCGCGGTGGCGGAGGCGGGCCAGGTCGGGCCGTGCGAGTTGGCGATGCCGATGTCGTCGGCGCCCGCCGCGCGCAGCGCCCGTACGGCCAGGCCGTGGGCGAGGAGCTGGTGGTGGGCGGCGGGCAGCGCGTCGAAGAGGAGCCGTTCACCGGGGGCGTGCCGGCCGAGGGCGTGGCCGAGAAGGGTGTGTTCCGCCGGTTCGTTGAGGGTGATCCACTTCGTGACGCGGTCGCCGATGCGGGCCGCGACCACGGCCGCGTAGTCGGCGAACCGCTCGGCGGTGCGCCGGTTCAGCCAGCCGCCCGCCTCCTGTACGACCAGCGGGGTGTCCCAGTGGAACAGGGTGGGGACGGGGCGTACGCCCGCCGCGCACAGCTCGTCGACGAGCCGGTCGTAGAAGTCGAGGCCCGCCGGGTTCACCGCGCCCGCGCCGGTGGGCAGCACGCGCGGCCAGGAGACGGAGAAGCGGTAGGCGTCCACGCCGAGGTCGCGGACGAGCGCCACGTCCTCGCGGTAGCGGTGGTAGTGGTCGCAGGCGACCGCGGCGGTCGTGCCGTCCTTCACGTTCCCCGGCACGGCCGTGAACGCGTCCCAGACCGAGGCGCCGCGCTCGTCGGCGGCGCCCTCGATCTGGTGGGCCGATGTGGAGACGCCCCACAGGAAGTCGCGGGGGAAGGTGGGTATCGGGCTCGCCGCACTCGCTGCCATGGGCGGGATCCTCCGTACCGGCGAGTACGGAAGTCAATGGGCGTGCGGCAAGAAGATGAACAAAGCTCAGGTTTTACCCGGGCCGCGCCGACCGCTTCTGTCCGCGCCCCGTCGGCCGCGCTACGAACCCTCCTTCAGCACCCGCGAGATCAGCTTCCGCTGCGGCTCCGTCAGCCGCGGGTCCGCGCAGTACACCGTCCGCCCGTCCACCGTCAGCTGGTAACTGAAGCCGTCCGGCACCCCGATCGGCGGGGTGTCCCGTCCCTCGGCCACGGCCTGTTCGGCCAGGGCGTGCCATTCCGGGGCATCGGCCAGCTGCGAGGTGTCCACCTCGGCATGCCGGTCGATGCCCGCGAATCCTCCGGTCCGCTTCACCTGGATAAGCATGGGTCCTGTCTACTCCACCGGGCGGGAGGCCGGTAGCACGCCGTCAAGCCGTCACTCGCTCGTCGGCACCTTGACCGTCGACCACGCGTCGACGACGGCCTTGAGCTCGTCGCCGTCGCCGAACTTCTGGCGCGCGGCGGCGACCGTCAGCTTGGCGAAGTCGGTGAACGACGCGTCCTGCGCCAGCTCGCCGCCGGTCAGGACCGCGTACCAGATCTGTCCGGCCCGCTCCCACGAGTGCCCGCCGAGGGCGTCGGCGACCAGGTAGAACGCGCGGTTGGGGATGCCGGAGTTGATGTGCACGCCGCCGTTGTCGCGGCCCGTGCGGACGTAGTGGTCCATGTCGGCGGGCTGCGGGTCCTTGCCGAGCACGTCGTCGTCGTAGGCCGAGCCGGGCTCCTTCATGGAGCGCAGCGCCTTGCCGGTGACGCGCGGGGCGAGCAGGCCCGCGCCGATCAGCCAGTCGGCCTCGGCGGCGGTCTGGCCCAGCGTGTACTGCTTGATCATCGAGCCGAAGACGTCCGCCATCGACTCGTTCAGGGCGCCCGGCTGGCCGAAGTACGTCAGGTTCGCCGTGTACTGCACGACGCCGTGGGTGAGCTCGTGGCCGATGACGTCCACGGGGATGGTGAAGTCGAGGAAGATCTCGTTGTCGCCGTCGCCGAACACCATCTGTTCGCCGTTCCAGAACGCGTTCCCGTAGTCCTCGCCGTAGTGGACCGTCGCGTTCAGCGGCAGGCCGTTGCCGTCGATGGAGTTGCGGTCGTACGACTTCTGGAAGAGCTCGAAGGTGGCGCCGAGGCCGGCGTACGCGCGGTTGACCGTGGCGTCCTTGCCCGGCTTGTCGCCCTCGCCGCGCACCTTGCGGCCCGGCAGCTCGGTGCGGTGCTTGGCGTCGTAGATCGTGCGGTGCGGCTTGCCGGCCGTGGCTTCCTTGGGGGTGGCGACGGAGGGCGCGCCGATGACGGTCGTCAGCCGGCGGTGGGTGCGCTCGATGGAGTCCCGCTCCAGGGTGCGGCGGGCGGGTACGGCGAGCGCGGGGTCCTGGCTCTGGGCGAGGGTGTCCAGGACGTGGGGCGGCACGATGGTGCAGAAGACGGGCTCGAAGCCCGTGGGGTTGGCGGTCATGGCGGCAATGTGGCACTGGGTCATGCCACTGTCACTACCTGCGACCATGATTGCTGAAATAGAGGGATAGATCACCACTGAGGGTTTATCCGGCCACGGTCCCGCATACTGATACGGGCCCGCGCGCAGAGCGCGGCTCGGCTAGGCTGCGGCACATCATGCGATTCGGGCTGCTTCTCCTTAGCTGCCGCGGCGAGGGCCTGTAGTCGAGGCCGACCCCCTCCCCGCGGAGTTCGGCGTTGCGCTAAGACCGTCGGCCGTCCTTCAGGACACTTCCGAGGAGCCCCGCAGATGCCGAACTTCCAGCGCCCCACCTCCATGCCGGTCCACAAGTACGGGCAGTACGAGCAGGTCGCCATCCCCGACCGCACCTGGCCGGACAAGCGGATCACGGTCGCTCCGCGCTGGCTCTCCACGGACCTGCGCGACGGCAACCAGGCGCTGATCGACCCCATGTCGCCGGCCCGCAAGCGCGCCATGTTCGACCTGCTGGTGCGCATGGGCTACAAGGAGATCGAGGTCGGCTTCCCCTCCTCGGGCCAGACCGACTTCGATTTCGTACGGTCGATCATCGAGGACGAGGACGCGATCCCCGAGGACGTGACCATCTCCGTCCTGACGCAGGCGCGCGAGGAGCTCATCGAGCGCACGGTCGAGTCCCTGAAGGGCGCCCGGCGCGCGACGGTCCACCTGTACAACGCGACTGCTCCCGTCTGGCGCGATGTGGTCTTCCGCGGCTCGCGCGACGCCGTGAAGCAGATCGCCGTGGACGGCACGCGGCTGGTCATGGAGTACGCGGACAAGCTGCTGGACGACCGTACGACGTTCGGATACCAGTACAGCCCCGAGATCTTCACCGACACCGAGCTGGACTTCGCCCTGGAGGTCTGCGAGGGCGTCATGGACGTCTGGCAGCCCGACGCCGAGCGCGAGATCATCCTCAACCTGCCCGCCACGGTGGAGCGTTCGACGCCCTCGACCCACGCGGACCGCTTCGAGTGGATGTCGCGCAACCTGTCCCGGCGCGAGTTCGTCTGCCTCTCCATCCACCCGCACAACGACCGCGGCACCGCCGTCGCCGCCGCCGAACTGGCCGTCATGGCCGGCGGCGACCGCGTCGAGGGCTGCCTGTTCGGCCAGGGCGAGCGCACCGGCAACGTCGACCTGGTCACCCTGGGCATGAACCTCTTCAGCCAGGGCGTCGACCCGCAGATCGACTTCTCGGACATCGACGAGGTGCGTCGCGTGTACGAGTACTGCACGCAGATGGAGGTCCACCCCCGCCACCCGTACGCGGGCGACCTCGTCTACACCGCCTTCTCCGGCTCCCACCAGGACGCCATCAAGAAGGGCTTCGACGCGCTGGAGAGCCGCGCGGCAGCGGCGGGCAAGACCGTCGACGACATCGAGTGGGCCGTGCCGTACCTGCCCATCGACCCCAAGGACGTCGGCCGCTCCTACGAGGCCGTCATCCGCGTCAACTCGCAGTCCGGCAAGGGCGGCATCGCGTACGTCCTGCAGAACGACCACAAGCTGGACCTGCCCCGCCGCATGCAGATCGAGTTCTCGAAGATCATCCAGGCGAAGACGGACGCCGAGGGCGGCGAGGTCACGCCCGACGCGATCTGGAGCGTCTTCCAGGACGAGTACCTGCCGAACCCCGAGAACCCCTGGGGTCGTATTCAGGTCAAGAACGGCCAGACGACGACCGACACGGACGGCGTCGACACCCTCACCGTCGAGGCCACCCTGGACGGCGCGGACACCGTCCTGACCGGCTCAGGCAACGGTCCGATCTCCGCGTTCTTCGACGCGCTGCAGCGCATCGGCATCGACGTACGCCTCCTGGACTACCAGGAGCACACGATGAGCGAGGGCGCGTCCGCGCAGGCCGCCTCGTACATCGAGTGCGCGATCGGCGACAAGGTGCTGTGGGGCATCGGCATCGACGCCAACACGACGCGCGCCTCCCTGAAGGCCGCCGTCTCCGCCGTCAACCGCGCGGCGCGCTAGTCCCCCGAACGGTTCCGTCCGGCCCCGTCCGCCGATCCGGCGGGCGGGGCCGCGTCGTCTCCCGGCCATGTCCGGCTCGCTCTCCTGTACGAGATGCTGACGCCGCATCATCGATGTGGCTAACATCACGCCAACACGGCAATGCAGCCGGGGAGTTACGGAGGTGCGTGGTGCTGCCAGATCATGGACGAAACGGCCGGAATTCCCGCATCCCCGCCAAGCCGGTCTCCCGCGGCCGGGCGCTGTGCAGGCGCGTGGTCGGCATGCACACCGCCTGGGACACCGTCGGCGACGGCGAGTTCTTCTGCCCGGCCTGCGGCGGCGACCGCAACTTCCAGCGGCTCACAGGACGGCGCCGCTTCGTCCTGCTCGGCCTGCCCGTCGTGCCGCGCGGCACCCGCGGGCCCGTCATCCAGTGCGCCGCCTGCCAGGACCTGTTCGACCCGGACGTCCTGGACCACCCCACCACCACCCGGCTCTCCGCGATGCTCCGCGACGCCGTGCACGCGATCGTCGTCGCGGTCCTCTCCACGGGCGGCACCGGCTCCCGCGCGGTCATCGAAACGGCCGTCTGCGCGCTGAACGGCGCCGGACACGAGGACTGCTCCGAGGACCGGCTCGTCGCCCTCGTCGACACGCTCGCCACCGAAGCGGGGCACGCCACCGACTCCGACTGCGGCCCCGGCCTCCCCGGACTCGCCATCGAACTCCACGAGGCACTCGGCCCGCTGGCCCCGCACCTCGCCCCCGCGGGCCGCGAGGCCCTGCTCCTCCAGGGCGCCCGCATCGCCCTCGCCGACGGCCCGTACACCCCCGCGGAACGGGACGTGCTCACCACGGCGGGCTGCGCGCTCACGATCTGCTCGGAGGACGTCGCCCGCCTCCTGGTGACAGCCCGCACACCTTCCTGAGCCTCGCCCGGCACCGCCTCCCGGAGACACCTCGCCTACTCCGCGGGGAGTAGTTCCGGTCGGCGGCCTCCCCGGGCCGTAGCGCCCAACTCGCCCGTCCGCCCGACGGATTGCGGGCCAGGGCCCGGCAGGGTTGACCCCGACACGTCACCCCTGCCGAAGGAGGCCCGTCATGGGGCCCGCACAGACCACTGCCGCGCCGCGACGGCGAAGGCGCGCCGTGCCCTGGGTGTTCCTGGGGCTGTGGATCGTCGTGCTCGCACTGGCCTCGCCGTTCGCGGCGAAGCTCGCCGACGTCCAGAAGGACCGGGCCGTCGACTACCTGCCGGCGAGCGCCGCGTCCACCGAAGTCGCCGAGCTCCAGGAGCAGTTGCCGGGCGGCGAGGCCACCGAGCTGGTGCTCGTCTACCACCGGGACGGCGGGCTCACCGCCGCCGACCGGACGACCGCCGGGCAGCAGGTCGCCGAGATGGCGCGGGCCCACCGGCTCGTCGCGAAGCCCGAAGCCGTGCCCTCCGAGGACGGCGCGACCCTCATGTACCCGATCGCCACCACCGAGCCAGGACAGGACGAGGAGAAGCGGGACGCCCTCGTCGCGGACATCAGGGAGACCGCCCGCGGCGCGGACGGGCTGAGTGTCGACGTGGGCGGGGCGGGGGCCCTCGACACCGACGCGAGCGAGGTCTACAACGCGCTCGGCGGACCCCTGCTCTACACCACCGCGGGCGTCGTCGCCCTGCTGCTCATCCTCATCTACCGCAGCCCCTTCCTGTGGCTCGTGCCGCTCGCCGTCGCCGGCGTCGCGGACTACCTCGCGATGGGCGTCGCGTACGGACTCAACCAGGGCATCGGGACGTCCGTCACCGGACAGAGCTCCGGCATCATGACCATCCTCGTGTTCGGCGCGGGGACGGACTACGCGCTGCTGCTCGTCTCCCGCTACCGGGAGGAACTCAGGAGGATCGAGCAGCCCTACGACGCCATGGTCGCCGCCCTGCGCGGCTGCGGGCCCGCGATCCTCGCCTCCTCCGGAACCGTCGCCGCCGGACTGCTCTGCCTGCTCGCCGCCGACCTCAACAGCAGCCGCGGCATGGGCCCGCTCGGCACGGTCGGCGTGCTCTGCGCCCTCGTGACGATGCTGACCCTGTTGCCCGCCGTGCTCGTCCTGCTCGGACGGCGCGTGTTCTGGCCGCTCGTCCCCGCGTTCGGGAGCACTCCGAAACAGCGGCGCAGCCTCTTCGCCGCGATGGGCAGCTCGGCCGGGCGCAGGCCCCTCACCGTGCTCGCGAGCGGAGCCGTGCTGCTCGGCGCACTCGCCCTCGGCGCGCTCAACCTGCCCGGCGCCCTCAAACAGGAGGACTCCTTCACCAAGACCCCCGAATCCGTGTCCGCCATGAAGACCCTCGCCACCGCCTACCCCGAGCGCGGCACCCAGCCCATCACCGTCATGACGCCCGCCGACCGGGCCGACGCCTCCCTCACCGAGATCCGCGGCACGAAGGGAGTCGACAGCGCGGCACCGGGACGTACCGCCGAAGGCTGGACCGAGATCACCGTCACCGCGGCGTCCGCACCCGAGTCGGCCGGGGAGACCGCGACCATCGAAGCGCTCCGCGACGGCCTCGACGCCTCCTACGTGGGCGGCGCGAGCGCACAGCAGCTCGACCTGAAGGACACCAACGCCCGCGACCGGAACATCGTCGTCCCGCTCGTACTCGGCGCCGTCCTGCTGGTCCTCGTCGCCCTGCTGCGCAGCCTCGTCGCGCCGCTGCTGCTGCTCGCCGCGGTCGTCGCGGTGTGGGGCGCCTCGCTCGGCATCGCGGGCCTCGTCTTCGAACCCCTCTTCGGGTTCGAGGGCACCGACCCGGGGCTCGGGCTGCTCTCCTTCGTCTTCCTCGTCGCACTCGGCGTGGACTACGGCATCTTCCTGATGCACCGCATGCGCGAGGAGTGCCTGAACGGGGCAGAACCCGGGACGGCCGCACTCACCTCCCTGCGCACCACCGGCGGCGTCGTCGCCTCCGCGGGACTCGTCCTCGCCGCGACGTTCGCCGTGCTGACCAACATGCCGCTGGTCCAACTCGTCGAACTGGGCTTCGTCATCGCCGTCGGCGTACTCCTCGACACCTTCCTTGTCCGCACCTACCTGGTGACGAGCGCGAGCGTGGCACTCGGCAGGAAGGTGTGGTGGCCGGGACCGCTCTCCAAAGCACCCGCCGCGCCCGCCCCGCCACCCCGCGAGGCCGAACCCGTCCCGGTCGCGTCGCCTTGAGCCGGAACCTCAGGGCGCCCCTCCTCTCCCGGAGGGGCGCCCGCGTGCCGGAAGATGGAGCCGTGGAATCTCCCGGGACCGGTCAGGACACGGGGCGTGGCTCCGCCCGCCGCAACCTCGTCGAGCGCGTCATCGGACCGGCCGCACCCGGCGAACGCCTGCGCACGGACGCCCTGTTCGCCCTCGCCATGGCGGTCAGCGCCGTCGTGATCGTGCGGGTCGTGCGGGACAACGGGCAGGCGCCGGACGCGGCCGGCTGGGCGCTGCTGCTCGTCGCCCACATCGTCGTCGTGTGGCGGCGCCGCGCCCCGGTGCGCGTCATGGTCACCCTGATGGCGATCCTGCTGACCTACCACTCCCTGGACAACAACCACACCGCCCCCATGGCCGTGTCGATGGTCGCGCTGTTCACCGTGGCCTCCCGCACCCGGCCCCGCAACACGCTCCTCATCGGCGCCGGTGTCATGGGCGCCATGCTGAGCGTCAAGTTCCACGAGGGCATGGCCGAGGGCGCGCAGTCGCTGCGCATCTCCGGCTGGATCGTCGCCTTCCTGCTGCTCGGCGTATACGTCCGCATCCACCGCCAGTACGTCACCTCCGTACTGGAGCGCGCCGAACGGGCGGAGCGCACCCGCGAGGAGGAGGCGCGCCGCCGCGTCGCCGAGGAGCGGCTGCGGGTCGCCCGCGACCTGCACGACCTGCTCGCGCACAGCATCACCCTCGTCGGCGTCCAGACGTCCGTCGCCGCGCACGTCCTGGCCGCCGACCCGGACCGCCTCGACCGCGAGGCCGTCGCCAAGGCCCTCGACGACGTCGCCGAGACCTGCCGCGCCGCCCGCGGTGAACTCCGCGCCACCCTCCAGGTGTTGAGGTCGGACACCGACGGCGACACCGACGAGGCCAGAGGGCCGCTGCCCGGCCTCGACGGACTACCCGACCTCGCCGACGCGGCCCGCACCGCGGGCGCCCGCGTCGAGCTCGCGGTGGCCGAGTGCCGGACACCGGCCGCCGTGGGCGCCGCGGCCTACCGCATCGTGCAGGAGGCGCTCACCAACGTCGTACGGCACGCGGGCCCCGGCAGCACCGTCCGGGTGTCGGTGCGCGCCGAGGACGCGGCGCTGTGCGTGCGCGTCACGGACGACGGCACCGGCACCACCCGGGAGACCGGCCACGCGCCGGGGTACGGGCTCGTCGGGATGCGGGAGCGGGCCCGCACGGTCGGCGGCACCCTGGACGCGGGCCCGTGCCCCGAGGGCGGTTTCATGGTGTCGGCGGTGCTGCCCCTGGCACCCGCGTCCCTGGGAGGACTGTCATGACGGTACCGATCCGCGTGCTGCTCGCCGACGACCAGACGCTGGTGCGCGCCGCGTTCGCGATGCTCGTCGACTCGGCGCCCGACATGGAGGTGGTGGGGCAGGCGGGCACGGGCCGCTCGGCGGTCGACCTGGCCCGCTCCGAGCGCGCCGACCTCGTCGTCATGGACATCCGCATGCCCGACCTCGACGGCATCGAGGCGACGCGGCTGCTCGCGGCCGACGAGGACCTGGCGGGCGTGAAGGTCCTGATGCTGACGACGTACGACACGGACGAGCACGTCGTCGACGCGCTCCGCGCGGGCGCGTCCGGCTTCCTGGTCAAGGACACCAAGCCCGCCGAACTCCTCGACGCCATCCGCACGGTGGCGGCCGGCGACTCCCTCCTCTCGCCGGGACCCACGGCCCGCCTCATCGCCCGCGTGCTGCGGGCACCGGACGCGGAGACGCCCCTCACCGGCGGGCCCGAGAACCTCTCGGAACGGGAGCGGCAGGTCCTGCGGCTCGTCGCACGCGGCCTGAACAACCAGGAGATCGCCGACACGCTGGGCCTGAGCCCGCTGACCGCGAAGACCCACGTCAGCCGCATCATGGGGAAGCTGCGGGCCCGCGACAGGGCCCAACTGGTCATCATGGCGTACGAGTCGGGCCTGGTGGCGCCGGGCTCGGTGGGCTCTCCGTGACGGCGGCTTCTTTCTGACGGCGGCTTCTCTTACGCGTGCAGGGGGAGCGTCACAGCAGCCCGGCCGTCGCCAGGTGCTCGCCGACCCGTTCCGTCTCCGCACGTGACAGCGGGATCTGCGGCTCCGCCGTGGCCGCGCAGTCGATCACCCCGCGCAGCCGCAGCGCCGCCTTGAACGCGCCGAGCGCCGACGAACTCCCGCCCATCCGCGCCGCATCCCCGGCCGCCACCATCCCGAACAGGCCGCACAGCCGCTCCTGTTCGGCCCGGGCCCGCGCCCAGTCGCCCTCCCGGCACGCCCGGTGGAGGCGCACGTACCCGCCGGGGTCCACGTTCCCGAGGCCGGGCACGACGCCGTCCGCGCCCATCGCGAGCGCCGAGTCGGCCGTCACCTCCGACCCGGTGAGGACGCTGAACCCGGCGAGCCCCGGATCCGACCGCTTGCCGAGGACGACGCTCCGGAAGGAGCCTTCGTCGCCGCTGGAGTCCTTCAGCCCCGCGAGGACGCCGTCCCGGGCCAGGTCGAGGACCAGGCCCGCGCCGAGCTTGGAGTGCACCGCCATCGGCAGGTCGTACGCGAGGACCGGCACCGCGCAGCCCGCCGCGACCAGCCGGAAGTGGCGGTCGATCTCGGCCGGATGGGTCCGCGTGTAGAAGGGCGCGGTGACCACGACCGCGTCCGCGCCCGCCCGGGCCGCTGCCCGCGCGTGGTCCAGGACGCGGGGTGTGGTCATGTCGATCACCCCGGCGAGGACGGGCAGCCGGCCGTCCACGTGCCGGACGACCGTGTCGACGACGAGCGCCCGCTGCCGGTCCGTCAGATATGCGACCTCCGAGGTCGAGCCGAGCACGAACAGACCGTCGACACCGCCCGCGACCAGGTGGTCGACGAGCCTGGTGAGGGAGGAGGTGTCCACCTCGCGGTCCGGTGTCAGGGGCGTGCAGACGGGCGGGACGACACCGGTCAGCGGGGTGGGAAGGGTCATGGATGCTCCCTCGGTGCGGTGACAGAGGCCGTGCCGGATGCCGTGGCGGCGGCTGTGGTGGCTGTGGCGGCGGCCTGGGTGACGAGCTCGTGGGTCGACTCCCCCTCGTCGACGGGGTGAAAGCAGCGGAACCGGTGCCCCGCGCCCGCCGACCGGGCGTCCGGCATGGCGGTGGCGCACACCTCGTCCGCCTTCCAGCAGCGGGTGCGGAACGGGCAGCCGCTCGGCGGACGGGTCGCCGACGGTACGGGGCCGACCAGCGGAATCGGGTCGATGGGGTCGAGCAGTCCGGGCGTCGCGGAGAACAGGGCGCGGGTGTACGGGTGCCGGGCGCGGTCCAGGATCTCCGCGGCCGGGGCCTCCTCGACGATCCGGCCGAGGTACATCGTGACGACCCGGTCGCTCATCCTGCGTACGGTCTGGATGTCGTGGGACACGAACACGAGGGCGAGGCCCAGGCGTTCCTTCAGGTCGAGGAGCAGGTTGAGGATCTGGGCGCGGACGGACACGTCGAGGGCGCTCGTCGGCTCGTCGGCGACCAGCAGGTCGGGTTCGAGCGCGAGGGCGCGGGCGATCGCCACGCGCTGCCGCTGACCGCCGGACAGCTGGCCGGGCAGCCCGTCGGCGAGTGCCTTCGGCAGACCGACCAGCGCCATCAACTCCCTTACTCGGTCGGCGCGTTCCCTCGGTGTCCCTCGCTTGTGCACGTCGAGAGGGTCACGGAGTATCCGTCCGACCGGGAGCCTGCGGTTCAGGGCGGTCGACGGGTCCTGGAAGATCATGCCCGTGTGGGAGCCGATGGAACTCCTCCTCTCGGCGGGTGTCATCCTCCACAGGTCGTGGGCGCGGAAGGAGACGGTTCCCGTGGTGGGTCGCTGGGCGCCCACGAGGACCTTGGCGAGGGTCGACTTGCCGCAGCCGGACTCTCCTACGATGCCGACGGTTTCGCCTCCGGCGACGGTGAGGGTGGCTCCGGTCAGGGCGTACACCCTGTCCCGGGAGAACAGGCCGCCGGACCTGGCCTTGTGCACTACGTGGACGTCGTCCAACTCGACGAGGGGGGTCGTCATTTCGCCTCACGCTCCGTCGTGGCTGGTCGCGCCCCGGTGGCGGAGCCACCTGTTGATACTGCCCGCGCCCCTGAAGCCGCCCCTGAAGGGGCTTCTCCAGGGCGCGTCGCCGGGTGGTGGCAGGCGGCTGCGTGCCCGGAAGCACCCGCCAGCTCCGGTGTCGTCGTACGGCACACCTCGCTCGCCAGCGGGCACCTGTCCGCGAACCTGCACCCCCGCGGGAAGTCCGTCGGGGACGGCACCACGCCCTTGATCTGGGTGAGGCGTTGCGCCGCCGACTCCAGGGAGAGCACCGAGCCGAGCAGTCCGCGCGTGTAGTGGTGCGCGGGGGACTCCACGAGGTCCGCCGTCACGCCCGTCTCGACGATCTGGCCGCCGTACATCACCACGACCCGGTCCGTGACGTCGGCGACGAGCGCCAGGTCGTGGGAGACGAGGATCAGCGCGAAGCCCAGCTCTTCGCGCAGCCGCAGCAGCAGCTGGATGATCTGTGCCTGCACGGTGACGTCGAGCGCGGTCGTCGGCTCGTCGGCGACGATCAGCTTCGGGTCGCGGGAGAGGGCCATGGCGATCAGGACGCGCTGGCGCTGGCCGCCGGACAGCTCGTGCGGGTAGCTGCGCAGGGTGCGTTCGGGGTCGAGGCCGACGAGTTCGAGGAGTTCGACGGCCGTGCGGCGGCCGCCCCTTCGTACGACCTGTTTGAGCTGGGAGCGGACCGTCATCGCCGGGTTCAGGGAGGAGAGGGCGTCCTGGTAGATCATCGCCATGTCGTGGCCGAGCAGGCGGCGCCGGGCGCGCATCGGCAGGCCGGTCAGTTCCTGTCCGTCGAAGAGGACGCGGCCGCCGACGCGGGCGCCCTTCGGCTCCAGGCCCATCACCGTCAGCGCGGTCAGTGACTTGCCGCAGCCCGACTCGCCGACGAGGCCGAGCACTTCACCGGGGCGTACGTCGAAGCTGATGCCGTCGACGATTTCCACGCCCGCGTGGCGCTCGGGGAAGGAGATGGTCAGGTCGGTCACGGAGAGGACCGGCTCACCGGCCGGGAGGGGGCGGGCGCGGGAGCGCAGGCGGTGGGCGGCCTCCGTGAGGCCGGGGAGTTCGAGGACGCGGCCGCTGCCGGGCTCGGGGGTCTCCAGGCGGTCCTGCGTGCGGGCGGACCCCGCGACGTCGCGGCCGGAAGGGGCCGCCCAGGCGTCCGACACGCCCTCGGAGAGGATGTTCAGGGCGAGGACGGTGAGCAGCATCAGGAGCCCGGGGAAGACCGTCGCCCACCAGCCGCCGATCAGGACCATGTTCTTGCCGTCGGCGATGACGCTGCCCCAGGACGGGTCGGGGGGCCGCACCCCGGCGCCGATGAAGGAGAGCGACGCCTCGAACACGATGGCCTCGGCGACCTGCACGGTGCAGAAGACCAGGACGGGCGCCGCGCAGTTCACGGCGACGTGGCGGATCAGGATGTGCGGGGTGCGGGCGCCCAGGACGCGTTCGGCGACGACGTAGTCCTCGCCGTACTGGTCGAGGACGTTGGCCCGTACGACGCGGGCGATGGGCGGGGTGAAGAGGAAGGCGATGGCGCAGATCAGGACGAGGATGCCGCCGCCGAAGACCGCGACGAGCACGGCGGCGAGCGCGATCCCCGGGAACGCCATGACGACGTCGAGGCAGCGCATCAGCGTTTCGTCGACGGCCTTGCGGGAGGTCGCCGCGACGGCGCCGATGAGGGCGCCGGCGACGAGGGCGAGCAGGGTGGCGCCGAGCCCGATGGCCAGCGACCAGCGCGCCCCGTACATGAGCCGGCTGAGGATGTCGCGGCCCAGGCTGTCCTGGCCCATCCAGTGGTCGGCGGAGGGGTGGCCTGTGCCGTCGGTCTGGGGCTGCTGGTCGAGCGGGTCGTGCGGGGCGATGAGTGGGGCGAACAGCGCCACCAGGACGACGAGTCCGACGACGCAGACCGCGATCCGGGACAGGACGGGGAGCTTGCGGAAGGAGCGGACGCGCAGGCCGGGCACGGTGAGGCGTTCGGTGAGCGCCTTGCGTGAGGTGAACATCAACTCGACCCCCTCAGACGCGGGTTGACCAGCAGGTGGAGGACGTCGATGACGAGGTTCACGACGACGAAGCCGACGGCGGTGGTGATGACGACGCCCTGCACGACGGCGGGGTCGCCGTTCTTCACGGCGTCGATCATCAGCTTCCCCATGCCGGGCAGCGAGAAGATCGTCTCGATGACGACGGCGCCGCCGAGCAGATAGCCGACGCGCAGGCCGAGGACGGTGAGCGGGTTGATGAGGGCGTTGCGCAGGACGTTGCGGCCGACGACGACCACCGGGGGCAGCCCGTTGCCGATGGCTGTCCGTACGTAGTCCTTGTCGAGCTCCTCGACCACGGAGGTGCGGATGATGCGGGTGAGGCCCGCGGCGACCGGCAGGGAGAGCGCGAGAGCGGGCAGCGTCATGGTCTTGAGCCAGCCGGTGAGGGAGTCGGCGGGGTTGATGTAGCCGCCGGTCGGGAACCAGCCGAGGTCCACGGCCAGGTACTGGATCATCAGCAGCGCCAGCCAGAAGCCGGGCGCCGCGACGCCGGTCAGGGAGACGACGCGGATCAGCTGGTCGGGGAGGCGGTCGCGGTAGATGGCCGCGGTGACGCCGAGGGTGAGGGAGAGGACGACCGCGATGCCGAGCCCGAGGAAGGTGAGCTGCACGGTGAGCGGCAGGGCGGTGGTGACCTGGTCGACGACGGGGGAGCGGTTGAGGACGCTGATGCCCATGTCGCCCTGGAGCAGGTCACCGACGAAGGCGACGTAGCGGACGGGCAGCGGGTCGAGGAGCCCGTTCTCCTCGCGGAACTCGTGCAGTTGCTCGGGTGTCGGGTTGGCGCCCTGGAAGAACGCGGATGCCGGGTCGACGTCCGAGAAGCGCATCACGAGGAACACGAAGAGCACGATGCCGAGCAGCAGCGGGACGAGCAGGGCGACGCGGCGGGCCAGGATTCTGAGGACTGCGGTCACGGCGTACGACTCCTGAACTGTGCGGCGCTCACACCCACTTGGCCTGCAGCAGGTTGATCCCGGGGTACGGCTGGGCCTTGACGCCGGTGACCTTCTTCGGGTCCCAGGCGGTCATGAGTTCGTTGTGGACGACGGGGTAGAGGACGGCCTGTTCGGCCACGGTGTCGATGTACGCCTGGACCATGGTCTTCTTGCGCCCGGCCTCCGGCTCGCGGGTGGCGGCGTCCATGTCCTTGAAGAGCTTGCGGGCGACGGCGTTGTCGGCCCAGCGCGCATACGCCATCCACAGGTTCTCGGGGCCGTAGTTGTAGCGCATGATCAGGTCGGCGTCGAGCCCGAACTGGTTGGGGTTCGAGGCGGCCGCGACGATCTGGAAGTCCTTCTTCTGGTCCAGCTTGGTGAAGACGGCGGTGGTCTCCTGCGGGTCGAGGGTGACCTCGACGCCGAGCTTCTCCCAGCCGTCCTGGATGGTCGGCAGGCAGTCCACGATCCAGCTCACGTTGACGGCCATGAGGTTGATCTTCAGCGAGCCGACGCCCGCCTCCATGAGCAGCTTCTTCGCCTTGGCCAGGTCGTATCCGTAGACCTTTTTGGCGGGCCGGTAGGAGGGGTTGGCCTCGTTGAGGAAGGAGGTGGATGCCTTGCCGTGGCCCTTGAGGGCGGCCTCGATCATCTTGTCGCGGTCGATGGCGTAGTGCAGGGCCTGCCGCACGCGGACGTCGTCGAACGGCTTGTGGGCCGTGTTGAAGAGCAGGAAGAGGTTGTTCATCCCGGCCCCGCCCTCGACGGTCATCCCGCCCTTCTTCAGCTGCTCGATGTTGGCGTACGGGATGTTGTCGGCGATCTCCGCGTCGGCGCTGCCGCCGGAGATCTTCGCGACGCGCGGCGCGGCGTCCACGATGGTCAGCCAGTTCATCTTCTTGAAGGCGGCCTTGCGCGGGCCGTTGTAGTCGTCGAAGGCCTCGAAGGTCGTGTTCGACTTGGGGTGGTGCGAGGCCTGCTTGTACGGTCCCGACCCCACCGCCTTCCCCTTGGTCGCCTCGTCCCAGGCGCCGGGCTCGCCGAACACGTGCTTCGGCATGATCTTGGCGAGGGAGAGCCGGGCGGCGCCGTCGGGGAACGGAAACTTGAGGACCAGCTCGACGGAGGTCGCGTCGACCTTCCTGACCTCCTTCAGCCAGCTCGCGAAGAAGCCCTTGGCGAGGGTCTGGGTCTTCGGATCGAGGATCCGGTCGAAGACGAACACGACGTCGTCGGCGGTGACGGGCTTCCCGTCGTGCCACTTGGCCCCCGGGCGCAGGGTGAACTTCCACGTCGTCGCCTTGAGGTCGTTCGGGATCTCCGTGGCGAGCGCGGCGTACGGCTCACGAGTGAGGGGATCGGTCCCGAGCAGCCCCTCATAAATATGCTCATTGCCGGCCATCGCGAAGGCGGACGCGGTCTGGGTCGGATCCCAGCTCCCGTCGTTCCCGTATCCGATCACAGCCGTGAGCGTCGACTCGCCGCCCTGCCCGCCGCCCCCGGTCTCGTTGGTGGACTCGGGCCCCGAGCAGGCGGAGAGCGTGGTCGTGACGGCGGCGGCCGCGCTCAGCGCACCCGAGTACTTGAGGAAGGCCCGGCGGTCCGGCGGGACGGCGCGGCGCATGGTCGGAGAGGGCAGATCGGTCACTGTGTCTCCCTTGCCTACCTAAGAGGTCCCACGTCCTACGTCATGGGTGGCGTGGCGACGATAGGAGCGGGAGGGGGGCTGGTCAAGACTCCGGACGGGGGACTCGTGCGGGTGGGAGACGTGGGTTCAGACTGGCGTCGGCGGGGGCCGCGCGGGGCTCGCGGTCTCGCGGTGCGGGCGTTCAGGTGGGGGGCGCGTGCCGGTTTGTATCCTCGGGACGCTCACCCGTCGAGCCATCCGATCCATCCGATCCACCGAAGCGGTACCTGCGAGAGGCGACACCATGACCACCGAGCTGAGCCCCGACGCCACGGCCCCCGACGCCCCGGCCCTCGCCGGACTGCTCGACCGGGCCCGGCGGGACTACGACGAGCTCGCCGGGCGCGGGCTCTCCCTCGACCTGACGCGGGGCAAGCCGGCGCCCGAGCAGCTCGACCTCGCCGAGGACCTGCTGAGCCTGCCCGGTGGACGGCACACCGCCGCCGACGGCACCGACGTGCGCAACTACGGCGGCCTCCAGGGCCTGCCCGAGCTCCGGGAGATCTTCGCCGAGCTGCTCCAGGTGCCCGCGGGGCAGCTGCTCGCGCTCGGCAACTCCAGCCTGGAGCTGATGCACGACTGCCTCGTGCACGCCCTCCTCGGCGTGCTGCCCGGCGCCGAGTCGCGCTGGGTGGACCAGGAGCGCGTCGCGTTTCTCTGCCCGGTGCCCGGCTACGACCGGCACTTCGCGCTCTGCGAGCGGTTCGGCATCGACATGATCCCCGTGCCGATGACCGCCGAAGGCCCCGACATGGACGAGGTCGAGCGCCTCGTCGCCGACAACCCGGCGGTCAAGGGCATCTGGTGCGTGCCGAAGTACAGCAACCCCGACGGCGTCGTCTACAGCGACGAGACCGTGGCCCGCCTCGCCGCGATGCCCACCGCCGCCCCGGACTTCCGCATCTTCTGGGACAACGCGTACGCCGCCCACCACCTCACCGACGAGCCCGCCGAGATCGCCGACCTGCTCGCCGCCTGCACGGCGGCCGGGCACGAGGACCGCGCCTTCGTCTTCGGCTCCACCTCGAAGATCACCGCGGCGGGCGCGGGCGTCGCCTTCTTCGGCTCGTCGCCCGCCAACGTGAAGTGGCTCCTCGCCAACAACCAGAAGCGGTCCATCGGCCCGGACAAGGTCAACCAGCTGCGGCACGTGATGTTCCTGAAGGACGCGGACGGCGTACGCGCCCACATGGAGCGCCAGCGCGCCCTGCTGCAGCCCAAGTTCGAGACGGTCGCCCGCATCCTGGACGCGGAGCTCGGTGGCACCGGCCTCGCGACATGGACCTCCCCCAAGGGCGGCTACTTCGTGACCCTCGAAGTCCCGGACGGCTGCGCCAAGGACGTCGTGCGCCGCGCCGCCGAAGCGGGGATCGTCCTCACCCCGGCCGGGGCCACGCACCCGTACGGTGGCGACCCGCGCGACGCCGTCATCCGCGTCGCGCCCAGCTACCCCGGCCTCGCGGAGCTCGAACAGGCGATCAAGGGCCTCACCGTGTGTGTGCGCCTCGTGGGCTACGAGCAGCGGGCCCGGGCGGCTCGCTGAGCCCGACCGGACACAGGAACGGTCCCAGCAGTCCGGGCACCGCCCGCTCGGCGAACGTCAGTCCCTCCGCCTCGTCCACGTCGTACGCCGCGTACGCCTGCGCGCCCGCGGCCGTCGTCGCGCTCAGGGTGATCAGGCCCGCCCGGCGCTGGAGCACGGACTGCTTGACCGTCCAGCCGATGACGCCGCCGCGGCGCAGCGCCACCGTGGAGCGCCGCAGCGTGCCGGAGCGTACGACCAGGTAGTCGGCGTCGAGCGCGTGCCCCAGGCTGCGGTACGCGTCGCAGGCGAGCGCCACCGCGGCCGGCACGAGGACCACCGCGACGCCCGCCCCCAGATACGTCAGGGCCGGCAGGCCGGTGAGCGCCCCGAGCAGCAGCAGGACCAGCGCGGGCGCCAGCGCCGCCGACACCGCCCAGCGGATGCGCCGGGCCCGCGCCGCCCGCGGGTGCGCCGTGAGCCGCGCGGCGGTGGGCGTCACCGGTTCCCGCAGGACGCGCGCCGCCACCTCGTCGGCGAGCCGGCGCGGCGCGGCGGGCAGCAGGGTGCTGGGGCCCGCCTGGTCCTCCTCGTCACGGCGGGACAGACCCGTGGCGACCGCGTCGACGCGGGCCGCGCCCGACAGCCGCAGGCCCAGCGGCTCCACCACGTCGACACCGCGCAGCCGGGCCTCCTCAAGGGAGATCGAGCGTGTCGTGAGCAGCCCGCGCCGCACCCGCAGCGTCCCGCCGGGCTCCCGCTCCAGGCGGTAGTTCCACCACATCTCGATCCACAGTCCGAGCGCCCCCACCGATCCGGCGGCCAGCGCCCCCGCGACCAGGGCGAGCACGATGCCCGCCACGGACATCCCGCGGAACAGGTCGCCCACCCACGCGATGACCTCCTCCTGCACCCCGAACCACTCGCTGACCTGCATCACCGCGCCGCCCGCCGCGGCGGCGAGCGCGGAGGTGACGAAGGACAGCGGGGCGTACCGGATCCAGCGGGGGTCGAGGGCGGCGATCGTGCCCTCCGCGTCCGACGCGGCGCCGGGGGCCGCCCGGCTGAGCAGTTCGCGCCGCAGCCGCTCGCCCTCGGCCCTGCGGACCGGGCGGAGTTCGAGGGTGGCCTCCTGGGCGGAGCTCTGCTCGCCGGTGCCGATCCGGACCTCGACGAGGCCGAGGAGGCGCAGCAGCGGGTGGGCGACGAGGTCGACGGAACGTATCCGCTCGCGGCTCAGGGAGCGGTGCTTGGCGAAGAGGATGCCGCTGCGCAGCTCGGCCCGTTCGGGCCCGACGCGGTAGCGGCTGTGGCGCAGGCGCAGCGCGTCGAGGCCGACGCCGCACGCGATCACCAGCAGACTCAGCCCCACCGCCCACGCGATCACGGGCCCCATGTCGACCCAGCCCTGGAAGCTGAGGGTGACCGGCAGGCCGATGGCGGTCACCACACCGCCGGTCATCTGCACGGTGACGAGCAGCGAACGCCGGTCGAGCCGCCGCCAGCCGGGCTCGTCGGGGGACTCGGCGAGCCCGCCCAGGTCGAGTCCGCTCACGTCGCGTCCCCGGGTGTCGCCTGGGTGACAAGGGCGAGCCGCTCGGCCAGTTCAGCGGCGGTCGCGTGATCGAGCCCCTTGACCTTCAACGCCCCCTTGGCGGACGCCGTGGTGACCGTCACGGTCGTCAGCCCGAAGACCCGTTGCACGGGCCCGCGCATCGTGTCGACGGTCTGCAGCCGCGACATCGGCGCGATCCGGCCCTCCATCCAGAAGAAGCCGGTCCGCACGTACACCGCGTCGTCGGTGACCTCCCAGCGGTGGACCTTGTACCACCACAGCGGCAGCAGCACCCCGGCGAGCAGCCCCGGCACCGCGATGACCACGGCGGGCAGCAGCAGCCAGAAGCGGGCCGGCGCGATGAGCACGGCGAGCAGGACCAGGACGCCCACGGGGACGGCCGTCGTCAGCAGCAGTTGCGTACGCCACCAGGCGACGGCGCGGCGGTCCAGGGGATGGCGCGGCGGACGCAGCCGCACGACCGCCTTCTCGTCTCCTTGGTCGACAAGCATGAGACGAAAGGTACTTGCTCGCACAAGACGCCTGCTCACCGCCTGTAGCGGCACTCGGCCGGTAATCGACCACCGACCACCGACCACCGCGGGCCGCGGGGGGCTCAGTGCTGCTGAGCCTTCTGCGGCGTCACCTCGCTCGGCCGCACGATGACGTGCCCCTCACCCTCCAGCTTCAGCTGCACGGCCTCGCCCGAGCCGCCGCGGATCATCGACCCGATGGACTGCGAACGGTGCAGGGACGTGCTGAGGTTGGCGGTCCAGCCGACCACCGCGTCCGTGTCGACGTACACGGTCTGCTGCGGCGACACGGGGATGACCAGCGGATTCCCCTCACAGACCAGGCCGAGCCGCCCACTGCCGGTGAAGACACTGTTGAACAGCCCGCCCCCGGCGATGCCCGAGCCCTTCACGGTCTTGATCTCGTACGAGAGGGTCGCGTCGAAGCAGAGGACGTTGCGGCCGTTGACCGTGAGGACGTCGCCGGGCTCGATGTCGACGACGAAGCAGTTCTGCGCCTCGTGCGCGAACCACGCCTCGCCCTTGCCGCGCACGGCCATCACCGGCAGCCCCTCGCCGGTCATGGCGCGCTTGAGCATGCCGCCGACGCCCTGCCCCTTGCGTTCGAACTGCAGCTCGCCCCGGTAGGCGATCATGGCGCCCTGCCGGGCGAACATCTCGCCGTTCACGGCGTACTTGATGGATTTGGCGTTCTGAAGCGTCATGCCGGGGGCGAGGGCCGGCTGAGCCATGTGATCACTGGCGAACAAGTCACTCTTCATGCCCACATCTTGAGCCACGCCCGGTGCGCACGGAAGCGCAGCGCGCCACTCCGCGGACCAGCACCTCGGCGCGGGCACGGCCACACTTCGGCCCGCGCCGAAGCATCACCCCCTTACCGTCGTGGCATGAAGCCACACCGCTACGAGGAGTTCCGCGACCTGCACCGCGCCGGTGCGCCCCTGCTGCTGCCCAACGCCTGGGACCACGCGTCGGCCGCCGCGCTCGCCACCGCCGGGTTCCGCGCGGTCGGGACGACCAGCCTGGGCGTGGCGGCCGCGGCGGGACTGCCCGACGGGACGGGCGCGACCCGGGCGGAGACCGTCCGGCTGGCCCGCGGCCTCTCCCGCCTCGACGCGCTGGTCAGCGTCGACATCGAGGGCGGCTTCAGCGAATGCCCCGAGGAAGTGGCCGCTCTGGCCGCCGAGTTGGCGGACGCCGGAATCGTCGGCGTCAACATCGAGGACGGCCGCCCGGACGGCACGCTGCGGGACCTCTCCCACCAGTGCGAGATCCTTCGTGCCGTACGGGAGTCCGTGGCCGGCGGGCTCTTCGTCAACGCCCGCACGGACACGTACTGGTTGCCGGGCGCGGGGCAGGCCCCGGAGACCGGGGAGCGACTGGACGCCTACCGTCGGGCGGGCGCGGACGGGGTGTTCGTACCCGGCCTGCGCGACCTGAGGATCATCTCCGAACTGACCTCGGGCCTTACAGACACCCCGCTCAACACCCTCCACGCTCCTGAGGGGCCCTCCGTGCCGGAGCTCGCCGAGGCGGGCGTACGCCGGGTCAGCTGCGGCTCACTGCTGTTCCGCGCGGCGCTGGGCGCGGCGGTGGCGGCGGCGCGGAGCCTGTCGGTGAGCGCCGACATCCCCTCGTACGCGGAGACGCAGGCGCTGGCCGGGGCCTTCGCCTGAGCCGCACATCGATACAGCCCCGCGCCCCTTACGGGGCCACCATCGCCACGAACGCGGCCCAGGCGCCGGTGCCTATCACCAGGGCGGGGCCCTGGGGGACCTTGCTGTCCCGCACGGGGACGACGCCTACGACTCCGTCGGCGACCTCGACACAGCTGCCGCCTTCGCCGTTGCTGTAGCTGCTCTTGCGCCAGCGGGCGGCGCCCACGAAGTCGTATGCGACCTCGACGCATGACTCCCCGCCGCTGCCGCCGCTGTAGCTGCTCTTGCGCCAGCGGGCGTTGCTCAGGTCGTACTCGCGCATCGTCTGTAGTCCTCCGACACCGACTCGATCAGGTCCAGGGACGCCTCCGGCGACAACGAGACTCCCCTGAGCAGATCGTAAGTCGCCCGTGTCCGCTTCACCACAGCCGGTTCATCCAGGAGATTCCCCGAAAGCACCGCTTCTGTATAGATCGTTGGCGGGGCATCCTCGAACTCCATGAGCGTCATCATCTTGCCCATCTCCGGGTGCGCTCCGGCTGCGAACGGCAGCACCTGCACCAGCACCTTGCGCTCGCGCACCATTGCCGCGATGTGATCGAGCTGCCGGGCCATCACGGTGTGACCTCCGACCGGCACCAGCAGCACGGTCTCGTGGAGGACCGCCCAGTACACGGGTCGTGCCGCGTCCGCGAGGAGCAGCGCGCGGTCCATGCGGCCCCTGATCAGCTCCTCGACGTACTCGTCGGTGGCGAACGGGTTGCTGCCCAGGAAGACCGCTCGCGCGTACTCGGGGGTCTGCAGAAGCCCCGGTACGACCGCCGGTGCGAAGTCGCAGATCTCCGTCGCCAACCGCTCCAGCTCCGCCGCGTGCGCGAAGTACTCCGTAAAAGGCTGATCCTTGATGAGCTTGCGCCACAACCGTTCGAAAAAGCCATCGGTTTGCAGCACCTCATCAATGCGCTGTGCCACGTCCAACTGAGGTTTTCGAATGGCCTGCTCGAACTGGCCGATGTATCCCCCGGATACGAATACCCGTACCCCCAGAGCGGTCTGGCTGAGCCCCGCCTCCTCGCGGCGTCGCTTCAGCTCGGCTCCGAAGAACTCCCAGGCCGCTTGCCGCGAACCATTGGCCATGGCCAACCGCCTTTCACTGCCCCGCAGTTGTAGAGGGCAGACCCCTGCCGAGTGTAGGTGGCGTGCGTCACTGTGGGGGTGAGAAGAGTGAAATCCGGAGGCGAAGGGGAGCCACGTGAAGGCGGACGGAAAGCGCCACGCAGAGGCATGTGTCGAACAGGCGGAGGAAGCCGTGAGGGAATTGCGCGCCGCGCTGACGCGAGCGGGAATTGTGTTGCCGTCATTGGGGGTCGATCCGGCGTCGGTCGCCCGGGAGGCCCCGTGTCCGCGGATCGAATTGGGAGGGTGTTCGGCCGACGCGGCGGCCCGCCTCGCGGCCGCGCTGAGGAGCGCGCCATGAGCTTTCCGGCGAACCTTCCGGTGGGCGCGTACGTGGTCGACACGCGCAGTGGCCGTGTGGGGCGCGTGATGGGCCACGAGGGTCCGTACGTCCAGCTGCGCCCCTACGGCGGGGGCCGCGAGTGGGACTGCGCCCCGGAAGCCATCCGCACGGCGACGACGGCGGAACGGCTGCGCGCGGCGACGGCGTACGCGAACGCCCGGAGCCGGGGCGAGGTGCCTTGACGTGAGCGGACAGGCCGGGATGTAGAACGAGTAGTACGCTGAAATCATGGCTGGAAACACGGAGAGCGGCAATGACGTCCCCCTGCGCGAGCTCAACCAGCAGACGTCCCGGGTCATGGCCCGCGTGGAGGCGGGCGAGACAGTGACGATCACGAAGGATGGCGTACCGATAGGGGACATTGTGCCGAGGGGTGGACGTCTGGGGCAGCCCTCCTACCCGTTCCGTACCGACCCGATGGGCCTGCTCGATCTTCCGGACCTCGATGGGCCGGCCCTCAGTGACGACGAGATCGACGACGTCCTGCGCGGTATGGGTGGCATGGGGGCGGCGGATGTCTGACATTCCCGTAGCGATCGCGGACACCAACGCCCTGTACCGCTTGTTCACGCCGAAGGATCCGCGCCATGCGGCGCACAAGGAGGCGCTTGCCCGTATCGGGCACCTGGTCGTCTCGCCCATGGTGCTCACCGAACTCGACTACCTGCTGACTCAGCGGGTCGGAGCCCAGGCATCCATGACCGCCCTCGACTTCATCGCCCGCCAAGCGGAAGCGCGGCGCTTCGAGATCCCGGAGACGGCTCCGCACCTGCGCGGGGCCATGGCGGTGATGCGAGGGTACGGCGATGCGGCGGGCGGTAAGGGTGTCGGTCTGGCGGATGCCATGAACGTGGCCCTCGCGGCGGCGTTCCAGACCGCCGACATGCTGACCGCCGACGCGCACTTCCGGATGATGCGTCCCTTGACCGCACACCGCGCGTTCCGGTTGCTCCCCGACGACCTGTGAGGCCGATCCGTACGCGAGAATGGACCCCATGAGTCTGTTCCGCGACGACGGCATCGTGCTGCGCACCCAGAAGCTGGGCGAGGCGGACAGGATCATTACGCTGCTCACCCGCGGTCACGGACGCGTGCGCGCCGTCGCCCGCGGTGTGCGGCGGACCAAGTCCAAGTTCGGGGCCCGCCTTGAGCCGTTCTCGCACGTCGACGTGCAGTTCTTCGCGCGCGGAAGTGAGCTCGTCGGGCGCGGGCTGCCGCTCTGCACGCAGAGCGAGACCATCGCGCCGTACGGTAGCGGGATCGTCACCGACTACGGGCGCTACACCGCCGGGACGGCCATGCTGGAGACCGCCGAGCGGTTCACGGACCATGAGGGGGAGCCCGCGGTGCAGCAGTATCTGCTGCTCGTCGGCGCCCTGCGCGTCCTGTCGCGCGGCGAACACGCGCCCCACCTCGTCCTCGACGCCTTCCTGCTCCGCTCCCTCGCCGTGAACGGCTACGCGCCCAGCTTCACCGACTGTGCGAAATGCGGCATGCCGGGCCCGAACCGTTTCTTCTCCGTCGCGGCGGGCGGCTCGATTTGCGTCGACTGCCGGGTGCCCGGCAGCGTCGTACCGTCGGCGGAGACGCTCACGCTGCTCGGCGCGCTGCTCACCGGCGACTGGGAGACGGCGGACGCGTGCGAGGCGCGGCACGCCAGGGAGGGCAGCGGGCTTGTTTCCGCCTATCTGCACTGGCACCTGGAGCGCGGACTGCGCTCTTTGCGGTACGTAGAGAAAGGCACGTGAACGGTGAGTACGTCGCGTGCGCGAACAGCTAGGTAGGAGAGAGCCCCCCATGGCACGACGCGGAATCCTCGGACGGTCCCGCCGTGAGTATCAGCTGCCCGAACCCCACCCCTCGGGCGCGCGACCGCCGAAGATCCCCGGTGAGCTGGTCCCGCAGCACGTGGCGATCGTCATGGACGGCAACGGACGCTGGGCGAAGGACCGCGGCCTGCCGCGCACCGAGGGGCACAAGGTCGGCGCCGAGCGCGTCCTCGACGTGCTGCAGGGCAGCATCGAGATGGGCGTCGGCGCGATCTCGCTCTACGCCTTCTCCACGGAGAACTGGAAGCGGTCCCCGGACGAGGTGAAGTTCCTGATGAACTTCAACCGCGACTTCATCCGCAAGACCCGCGACCAGCTGGACGACCTCGGCGTGCGGGTGCGCTGGGTGGGCCGGATGCCCAAGCTGTGGAAGTCGGTCGCCAGGGAGCTGGAGATCTCCCAGGAGCAGACCAAGGACAACGACAAGCTGACCCTGTACTTCTGCATGAACTACGGCGGCCGCGCCGAGATCGCGGACGCGGCCCAGGCCATCGCGGAGGACGTGAAGGCGGGCCGCCTCAACCCGTCCAAGGTCAACGAGAAGACCTTCGCGAAGTACCTGTACTACCCGGACATGCCGGACGTCGACCTCTTCCTCCGCCCGTCCGGTGAGCAGCGCACCTCCAACTACCTTCTGTGGCAGAGCGCCTACGCCGAGATGGTCTTCCAGGACGTCCTGTGGCCGGACTTCGACCGCCGCGACCTGTGGCGCGCCTGCCTCGAATACGCCTCCCGCGACCGGCGCTTCGGCGGCGCGATCCCGAACGAGCAGCAGATCGCCGAGAGCTAGACAGACCCGTGGACGGCCGAGTGGGGGCGCGCCGGCGCCCGGACGGGGGGGGCCGCCCAACAAACGTAACCCCACAAAAAGGAGCACCCGCCTTGGGGCGGGCACCACGGA
>NZ_JBFAHP010000025.1:0-121223 GCF_040654255.1 Streptomyces sp. NPDC050732 | reverse complement strand
TACACCGTATCACACACACTCTTCCCCTCCCCCCCGCTCTCCCTATTTGGTGGCGCGCATTTGGGGGTTTGTTGCTTACCGGCGGGGGGGGGCCCCCCCCTCTGGGGTGGGGGGGCCCCGCCGTTCGTCTTTTCGGGTGCGGGGCTGTGGGGGCTCGTCCCCGCGGGACTCGCCCTCTACGGCGTGACCGGGATGTTCGTCAGGCCCCGGCCGCCGGTCACCGTGTTGCTCGCGTACACCGTCGTCGCGCAGCTGCCGCTCTGGTTCGTGACGTTGATGGCCAGCTGCCGGTCGCCCGTCGCGCCCGACAGGGTCGACTTGTTGCCGCGGAAGACCGTGCCGCAGCCCCAGCCGGACTGCTGGGTGTGGGTCTCGTAGCCGTTGTTGAGGGTGTTCTTGCCGGTGTTGTTCTCGATGACGTAGTTGTTGCCCTTCACGTCGACCCACGAGTCGTCGTAGTGGTTGCCGGTGAGGCCCCTGCCGTCGAAGGTGTTGCCCGAGACCTTGCCGCCTGTCGTGCCCTCCTTGAGGTCGATCGCCTCGCCGCCGACGTCCGGGCCGATGGTGTTGCCCAGGATCTGGACGTTGTCGCTCTTGTCGGAGAGCGTGTTGGCGGTGCCTACGTAGACGCCCTCTCCCATGCCCCGGCCGTCGTTCCCGGTGTCGTGGATGCGTGAGTTCCTGAGCACGCCGTCCTTGCTCGACTTCCGGAAGTGGGCGCCCTCCATGTCGAGGCCGTGCACCGTGACGGTGTCCACGACGACACCCCTCGCGGAGTCGATCATGATGCCCTTCTGGCCGCCGGTGACGGTGATGCCCTTCACCGTCCAGTACGCGGCGCCGTTCAGATGCAGGCCGTAGCCGCCGCCCGCCCTGAGCACCGCCTTCGCTGAGCCGGTCAGCGTGATGCGGGAGCCGGCGCTCGCGGCCACGGTGGTCTTGAAGTTCCCGGAGTACGTGCCGTCGGCGAGGTGGATCGTGTCGCCGGGGGAGGCGTCGGTGAGCGCCGCCTTGAGCTGGGCGGCCGTGGAGACCTCGATGGTCCGCGCGGGCGTCGCGGCGGAGGCGGTCGCGGCCAGGGTCGTCGAGGCGGTCGCCGCCGTGAGCAGGGTCGCCAGCAGGGTTCGTCGGGTGCGCATGTGGGGGTGACCTTCCCGTCGGGAGCATGGCGCTCTGAAGGTTCTGGTAGGTGAACTCGGGGTGTGCATATGAACGTTGAGAAGGTAGGGGCGGGGCATGTGCGCGTCAAGGTATGGACCAGCGGTGGTCGTCGAGAGGGACGTGCGGGGTGCGGGCGGGAATGCGCGGGCCGCCGCGCGCGTTCTCCGTTACGAACACGAGGAGGAGCGGTCACAGTGCTTGATCCGCAGGGTTTGTACGCATGGGAGCCGAAGGGCCTCGCCGTCGTAGACATGGCGCTCGCCCAGGAGTCGGCCGGACTGGTCATGCTCTACCACTTCGACGGATACATCGACGCGGGCGAAACCGGCGACCAGATCGTCGAGCGGCTCACGGACAGCCTCCCCGGGCAGGTGGTGGCGAGATTCGACCACGACCGGCTAGTGGACTACCGCGCCCGGCGCCCGCTGCTCACCTTCCGGCGCGACCGCTGGAGCGACTACGAGGAACCGACGCTCGACGTCCGCCTCGTCCAGGATGCCACCGGCGCGCCCTTCCTGCTGCTCTCCGGGCCCGAGCCCGACGTCGAGTGGGAGCGTTTCGCCAAGGCCGTCCAGCAGATCGTTGAGCGGCTCGGGGTGCGCCTCTCCGTGAACTTCCACGGCATCCCCATGGGCGTCCCGCACACCCGCCCCGTGGGCCTCACGCCGCACGGCAACCGCACCGACCTGGTGCCGGGCCACCGCAGCCCCTTCGACGAGGCCCAGGTGCCGGGCAGCGCGGCCTCCCTGGTGGAGTACCGCCTCCTGGAGGCCGGTCACGACGTGCTGGGCGTCGCGGCGCACGTCCCGCACTACATCGCGCGCTCCACGTACCCGGACGCGGCCCTCACGGTCCTGGAGGCGATCACCGCCGCCACCGGCCTGGTGCTGCCCACCGTCGCGCACGGACTGCGCACCGAGGCGCACCGCACCCAGACCGAGATCGACCGGCAGATCCAGGAGGGCGACGAGGAGCTGGTGGCACTCGTCCAGGGCCTGGAGCACCAGTACGACGCGGCGGCGGGCGCGCAGGACCGCGGCAACATGCTCGCCGAGCCGGCCGACATCCCGTCCGCCGACGAGATCGGCCGCGAATTCGAGCGCTTCCTCGCGGAGCGGGAGGGTGACGCGTGAGGTCGCGCCCGCCCGGGGCCTGTCCGCCCGGCAGGCCCTAAGCTGCCGGTCATGCTGAAAGTGGGCCTGACCGGCGGAATCGGTGCCGGCAAGAGCGAGGTGTCGCGGCTGCTCGTCGCGTCCGGTGCCGTGCTGATCGACGCGGACAAGATCGCGCGTGAGGTGGTGGAGCCGGGAACTCCCGGCCTGGCGGCCGTCGTTGAGGCCTTCGGGCGGGAGGTGCTCGCTCCGGACGGCTCACTGGACCGGCCGAAGCTGGGCGCGATCGTCTTCGCCGACGCCGAGAAGCTGGCCGTCCTGAACTCCCTTGTGCATCCGCTCGTGGGCGCCCGCTCCGCCGAGCTCGAACAGTCCGCGTCCGCTGACGCGGTGGTCGTCCACGACGTGCCGCTGCTCGCGGAGAACGGCCTCGCACCGCTGTACGACGTCGTGGTCGTCGTCGACGCGAGCCCCGAGACCCAGCTGGACCGCCTGGTGCGGCTGCGCGGCATGAGCGAGGCGGACGCCCGCGCCCGGATGGCCGCGCAGGCGCCCCGCGAGAAGCGCCTGGAGATCGCGGACATCGTGATCGACAACGACGGCCCACTGGACGGACTCGCAGAACGGGTCAACGAAGTCTGGGCAGACCTCACCCGAAGGGCAAGCGCCCCTTAGGGGGCGCGGGGAACTGCGCGAGCAACCAACACTGGCCCGCACCCGCCGCTGAACCGCCGGAGGCAGACGCGTCTGCGGCGGCGGGCCCGGCGGCTCGCCCCCCCGCGCACGTGAGGCGAATGTGCGGAATAGGCGAGGGTGCGGCGCGCGTTGACACGGGGAAGTGAGGGAAGGAGCCCGGCGTGCCCGAGATAACCCCGGAGACTCATGTCATCGATTTCCGCGCGGCCGAGCAGCTCCTCGCCGCCCGGGACCCGCGCGGCGCGGTGAAGCTGCTCGACACCGTCATCGCCGCCCACCCCGAGAACACGGCGGCCCGCCTCCTGCGGGCCCGCGCCTTCTTCGCCGCCGCGCAACTGCGCGCCGCGGAGCTTGAGTTCAGCATCGTCCTGGAGCGTGAGCCGGACAACGCCTTCGCGCACTTCGCGCTCGCCCGCACCTACGAGCGCGGCTCGCGGCCCGAGCAGGCGCGCCGCCACTTCCGGCTCGCGGCCGCCCTGGACCCGCAGCCGGAGTACCTGGCGGCGGCCCGCTTCGACGACTGAGGCCCCGGAGAGGCCGGGCTAGGGGGCGTCCGGCGGATCGTAGGGCGGGATGTCCCGGCCCGGCTGGTAGTGCGCGCCCTGCCGCATCCGGTGCACGACCCACGCCAGATCGGCGGCGACCACCAGCAGCAGCACCCCGCACGCCACCGCCCACCCGGTCCGCCCGGCGAGGGCGAAGGCGGCGGTGCCGAAGCCTGCCCAGACAAGGCCCCATACGCTGAACCACAGGCGCATCCGCAGCGGACTGCGCGCGGTCACCGGTTCACTGCCTGTGCGCATCATGAGCGGTCATCTCCTCCTTCACAGGATAGAGAGGGTGGGAACGTGCTGGAAGCGCTCAGGTCCGACGCACGGTTCGCGGCCTGGCTCCGGGAGCTGGAGAGCGCGGCGGAGCCGCGGGCGGAGGCGGTGCTGCCGGACGCCGACGAGCTGCCGGACGTGCTCCTCGACCTCGGCGTGCCGCACGAGGACATCAACCCCCTCGTGGCGCTGCGCGGCCGGCTGTGGGCCGACCCGGAGGCGCGGTGGCTGCTCGACCGCTGTGTGGACGCCGTCGTGCGCGACATGGGGGTGGTCGGCCGCGGCGGCCGCGTCCTCGCGCTGCCCGAGGCGTGCGGTGAGCTAGGGCGCTGCTTCTACGTGTACGTGTTCGTGGCGGCGCTGGAGCAGGTGCGCGCGTACCACCGGGCCCGCGGCATCCCCGACGACGTCTCCCGCCGCACCCTCGCCGACCTCGGCCGCCACATGGCGGTGCACCGCAGGGCGCGGGGCAGCCGCGGCCTGCTCGTGCCGGGGTGGCACGGCCTGCACTTCCGGGGCGAGCTGTACCAGTTGGGGCGCCTGCAGTTCGAGCGTGGCGTCCTGGACGAGCGCATGGGAGCCGCGACCGCCGCGGCCGGGCATCCGGCGGGTCCGGGCGACCCCTGTCTGAGCCTCCACATCGCCGACTTCCGGGGGCCGTTGACGCCCGAGGCCTGCGACCGGTCGCTGTCCCTGGCGCGGGCGTTCTTCGCCCGGCACTTCCCGGAGGAACGATATGAGACAGCCGTCTGTCACTCCTGGCTGCTCGACCCACAGCTGAGGGACCACCTGCCCGCGGATTCGAACATCGTCCGCTTCCAGCGGCGATTCCATCTCGCCGACGGTTACGAGCGGGAGCCCGAGGACGGCGACCCCGTCGCCTTCGTCTTCGGTGACCGCGATCTCCCCGTGGCGGAACTGCCCAGGCGGACACGGGTGGAGAGGGCCGTGGGCGACCATCTGCGGGCGGGCGGCCACTGGTACGGCGGACATGGCTGGTTCCCGCTGGACGCGCGGGAGCCGTGAGGAGTCCGGGAACGGGGGAGGGACGGCCTTCGTTGGCGGGGCATGAGCGTGGAGATGCGTGAGGGATACGGGGGCACGGGACCCGGCGCGATCACGCCGGACGGCTGCGCGGTCGAGCTGTACACGCGCCTGTCCGTCGGGGACGAGCCGGATGTCGTCGAGGGCGCCGTGCCGGCCGGGGCGCACATTCTGGAGCTGGGCTGCGGCGCGGGCCGGGTGACCCGCCCGCTCCTGGAGCGCGGCTTCCGGGTGACCGCCGTGGACGAGTCCGCCGAGATGCTGGAGAAGGTCGCCGCGCTCGACGGCGGGGTGCGGACGGTGCTGAGTCCGATCGAGCGGCTCGACCTGGACGAGAAGTTCCCGGTCGTGATGCTCGCCTCGTTCCTCGTGCACACCGGCGACACGGCGGTGCGGCGCCGCATGCTGCGGGCCTGCCGCGAGCACGTCACGGACCGGGGCTGTGTGCTGATCCAGCGGGAGGGCGCGGACTACCACACGAACCTCCCGAGAGAGCGGGTCGACCCCAGTGGCTACACGGTCCGGATCCTCTCGGCGGAGCCCGTCGGGGACGGCGTGAACGAGGTGCGCGCGGAGTACGTCTTCCAGGACGCCGTATGGACCCAGACGTTCCGCGCCCGCCCGCTCACTCCGGAACAGTTCGAGGAGGCGCTCGCGGAGGCCGACCTGAAGGTCGACAAGTACCTGACGGACGACGGCACTTGGGTGCGGGCCGTCCCGGTGGGCTGAGAGAGGGCCACCGCACCGCCGTCCGCGCCACGTGACCCCGGCCCCCCCAGTACCCCGCAGGCACCTCAGCGCCCCGAAGGCGATCGGCGGGTCAGGCCTTCGGCGTCCGGAGGCGTTCCATCTCGCGGCGGTCCCGCTTCGTGGGGCGGCCCGTGCCGCGGTCCCGGATGCCCGCGGGGGCGACCGCCTCGCGGGGCGGCGGGGGCGGCGAGTTGTCGACGTAGCACTCGACGGCCACCGGTGCGCCGACGCGCTTGCGGATGAGGCGCTTGACGATCACGACGCGCTCCCGGCCGCCTGCCTGCCGCAGCCGCACCTCGTCGCCCACATGCACGCCGTACGAGGGCTTGACGCGCTCGCCGTTGACCCGGACGTGGCCGCCCTTGCACGCGGCGCCACCGGCCGAGCGGGTCTTGACGAGGCGGACCGACCAGATCCAGCTGTCGACGCGCACCGAACCCTCGTCCGTCGAACCGCCGCCGGAACCGCCTCCCGGGCCGCCGCCCGTCCCGCCGCCCCCTGTAGCTGAAGTCTCCGAAGCCATGTGTCGACCTTAGAGCCTGTCCGGCGCGCCATGCCGGGCTCCCGGCGAGCCGTCCGGAAACCGCTGAACCCCGGCACCCATAATCCGGACGAATCACGGTAATCGGTCCGAACGTGACGTACGACTCCCAGGGGTGCTGTTCATGACGTCTTTCGAAGCCACCGTCGACGCCCTGATGGACGGGCTGCGGGCCGACCTCGTACGGCTCGCCTCGATTCCCTCGATCTCCTTCCCCGGATATCCGCCCGAGCCGGTCGAGCAGGCCCACGACCTGGTGGCCGGGCTGTTGCGCGGCGCCGGTGTCCCGCGGGTGGAGCGGCTCGACCTGCCGGACACCGCCCCGGTGGTCCTCGGCGAGATCCCGCCCCCCGAGCCCGGCGCCCCGACCGTTTTGCTCTACGCCCACTACGACGTGCAACCCCCGGGCGACGAGTCGCTGTGGCGGTCCCCGCCCTTTGAGCCGACCCCCGTCGAGGGCGGCCTGCGCGGCTGCGGCATCGCGGACGACAAGGCCAACGTCATCGCCCACCTGGGCATGCTGCGGGCCTACGGAGGCCGTCCGCCGGTCGGCGTCAAGCTCGTCATCGAGGGGCAGGAGGAGTACGGCAGCGCCTTCGAGGGCCACCCGCCCACCGACCCGGAGCGGTTCGCCTGCGACGCCATGGTGATCGCCGACCACGGCAACATCCGCCCCGGCACCCCCACCCTCGCCACCGGACTGCGCGGTGCCTGCGAAGTGGTGGCCGAGGTCCGCACCCTCGAAGAGCCGCGTCACAGCGGGGAGTTCGGGGGCGCCGCGCCCGACGCGCTGCTCGTGCTGCTCAAGGCGCTCGGCACCCTCCACGACGTGCACGGGGACGTCGCGGTCGAGGGGCTGCGGCGCGAGGACTGGACCGGGACGACGTACACGGAAGAGGAGTTCCGCTCCCTGGCGGGCGTGCGCGAGGGGGTGCCGCTGATCGGCAGCGGCAGTCTCGGCGAGCGGCTGTGGAGCGGGCCCGCGATCACCGTGATCGGCCTGGACGCGCCGAGCGTCGACCGTGCCGCGTCCGCCGTCGTGCCGTACGCCAGGGCCCGGCTGAACCTGCGCGTCCACCCCCGGCAGGACCCGAAGGAGGCCCAGGGCCGGCTGGTCGCCCACCTGCGCTCGCTCAAGCCCTTCGGCATCCCGCTCACCGTCAGGCCCGGCGCCGCGGGACCGGGCTACGAGGCGGCCACCGGCGGCCCCGCCTACCGCGCCGCACGCGCCGCGCTGAAGGAGGCCTGGGGCACGGACGCCTCGTACGTCTCGACCGGCGGCTCCATCCCGCTGGTCAACGGCCTCGCCAAGGCGGCGCCCGGCGCGGAGGTCCTGCTCTTCGGCGCCCAGGACAGCATGTGCAACCTGCACGCGCCGAACGAACGCGTCCTCTTCTCGGAGCTGCGCAACACCGTCGTCGCGCTGTGCGCCTTCGCGCGGGAGTACGCGGCGGACTTCCGGTCGGCGGGCGGCACCGCGTGAGCACGAGCCACGCGCCGGTCGGCGGGGACCCCGCCGAAGGCCCCTCGGGCGAGCGGGGGAAGCGCACGTTCACCTTCCCCAGTGCCCTGACCGTCCTCGCCGTCGTCACCCTCGCGGTCTGGCTGCTCGCCTTCCTCGTCCCGTCGGGGCAGTACGACCGCGACCGCTCCGGCGCGCCCGTCGAGGGCACCTACCACCGCGTCGACTCCGGGCAGTCCTTCGTCGACCGTCTCAACGACCTCTTCCTGGCGCCCGTCAACGGGCTCTACGGAATCCAGGACGAGAAGACCTCGCTGGTCGCGCCCGACAACGTCGGCGCGCTGTACGGCAGCGCGGGCGTCTTCCTGTTCGTGCTGGCCATCGGGGCGTTCATCACCGTCGTCTTCGCGACCGGTGCCCTCGACCGCGGCATCGGGCGGCTCGCGCACCGGCTGCGCGAGCGCGGGGCCCTGCTCATCGCCGGTGTCATGGCCGTCTTCTCCGTGCTCGGCACGGTCGAGGGCTTCGCCGAGGAGACACTCGGCTTCTACGGCCTGATCGTGCCGCTCATGCTCGCCCTCGGCTACGACCGCATGACCGCCGTCGGCGTGATCATCCTCGGCGCGGGGGTCGGCGTGCTGTGCTCGACCGTCAACCCCTTCGCGACGGGCGTCGCCTCCTCCGCGGCCGGTATCTCCCTCGGCAACGGGATCGTGCTCCGCTTCGTCATGTGGTTCGTCCTGACCGGCGTCACGGTCGCGTACGTGATCCGGTACGCGAAGCGCGTACGGAAGGAACCGGGGCGCTCGCTGTCCGGGTTCCTGCCGGGCGACCGTGAACAGTCCGCCACCGAGGCGGAGGAGGTGCCGGAGCTGACCCGCCTGCACAAGGCGGTGCTCGTCGCCACCGCGCTGGTCTTCGCCTTCATGATCTTCTCGGTGGTGCCCTGGTCGAGCGCGCTCACCGGCAAGGCCGACGCGCGGCCGTACGGCTTCGAACTCGGCTGGTCCTTCCCGCAGTTGGCGGCCCTCTTCCTGTGCGCGGCCGTCGTCGTCGGGCTCGTCGCGCGGATGGAGGAGCAGCGGCTCAGCTCCACGATCATCCAGGGCGCCGCCGACTTCGTCTCGCCCGCCCTCGTCATCCTGCTCGCCCGCGGCGTCACGACGATCATGAACAACTCGAAGATCACGGACACCGTGCTCCACTCCATCGAAGGCGTGGTGAAAGGCACCTCGTCGGGGCTCTTCGCGGTCATCGTCTTCCTCGTGAACCTGCCGCTCGCCTTCCTGATCCCCTCCACCTCGGGCCACGCCACGCTCGCCATGCCGATCCTCGCCCCGCTCGCCGACTTCGCCGGCGTCTCGCGCGCGGTCGTCGTCACCGCCTGGCAGGCGGCCAGCGGCTGGATGAACCTGTGGGTGCCGACGACGGCGGTGACCATCGGCGGGGTGGCGCTCGCGAAGGTCGGCTACGACAGGTACCTGCGGTTCGTGTGGCCGCTCCTCGCCGCCCTCGCCGTCCTCGTCTGCGGCTTCCTGGCGCTGGGCGCCGCGCTGACGTGAGCGTACGGGGGAGGGGCGGCCGTGGCGCCGACGTGGGCATACGTACGGTGGAGGGCATGGACGGCCTGAGCGAACTGGATCAGCGGATCACCGGGTGCCGCGCCTGCCCCCGCCTCGTCGACTGGCGCGAGGAGGTCGCGCGCACCAAACGCGCCGCCTTCGCCGACTGGACGTACTGGGGGCGCCCGGTGCCCGGCTTCGGCCCGCACGACGCCGCGCTCCTGCTCGTCGGCCTCGCGCCCGCCGCGCACGGCGCCAACCGCACGGGCCGCATGTTCACCGGCGACCGCTCGGGCGAATTCCTCTACCCGGCGCTGTACGACGTCGGCCTCGCCTCCCGCCCCACCGCCGAGAGCGCCGACGACGGCCTGGAGCTGTACGGCACCCGCATCACCTCGCCCGTGCACTGCGCCCCGCCCGCCAACAAGCCCACCACGGAAGAGCGTGACACCTGCCGCTCCTGGCTGGTCAGCGAGCTGAAGCTGCTCGCGCCGACGCTCAGGTCGGTGGTCGTGCTCGGCGGCTTCGGCTGGCAGGCCGCCATGCCCGCCTTCGCGGCGGCGGGCTGGCGGGTGCCGAAGCCGCGCCCGGCCTTCGGGCACGGCGCGCACGTCCGGCTCGAAGGCGGCGAGGGCCAGGAGCCGCTCGACGTCTTCGGCTGCTTCCACGTCAGCCA
Source organism: Streptomyces sp. NPDC050732 (assembly GCF_040654255.1). NCBI lineage: Bacteria > Bacillati > Actinomycetota > Actinomycetes > Kitasatosporales > Streptomycetaceae > Streptomyces > Streptomyces sp. NPDC050732. The sequence continues at coordinate 111,395 of NZ_JBFAHP010000025.1, read as the reverse complement.
GCGCAACACGTTCACGGGACGCCTCACGCCCGCGATGCTGCGGGAGGTGCTGCGCTCGGCGGCCTTCGAGGCGGGCCTGCACCCGAACGGCCCAGCAGAGTGAGCCGCGCCCGGCACTGATTCCTAGCGTGAGGACGTGGACGAGACTCGTACGGCCAAGCCCTCCGACGCCCTCGGGGCCAAGCCCTCCGGCGCCGCCTACCGCAATCTGGCCGTGGCGACCATCGGCTTCACCCTCACCTTCTGGGCCTGGGACCTGGTGGCGCCGCTCGGCAGCGACTTCAAGGACCGCCTCGGCCTGAGCTCCTTCGAGCAGTCCCTCCTGGTCGCCGTGCCGGTGATCGTCGGCTCGCTGGGCCGGGTGCCGGTCGGCGCCCTCACCGACCGGTACGGCGCCCGGCTGATGTTCCCGCTCGTCTCGGCGCTCACGATCATCCCGGTGCTGCTGATCATTCCGGCGAAGAACAGCTTCGGCGCGATGCTCGCGGTCGGCTTCCTGCTCGGCCTCGGCGGGACGACGTTCGCCATCGGCATCCCGCTGGTCAACTCCTGGTTCCCGCCCGCCCGCAGAGGCTTCGCGCTCGGCGTCTTCGGCATGGGCATGGGCGGCGTGGCGCTCTCCGGATACTTCACGCCACGCATCGCCGAGCACGGCGACAACCTGCCGTACGTCATCGTGGCGATCGCGCTCGCCGCCTTCGCGGTGCTCGCCGCGTTCCTCATCAGCGACCGCCCCGACCGGCCCGTGCCCACCACCTCCCTCGGCACCCGCCTGGGGCAGGCGGGCCGGCTCCGGGTCACCTGGGAGCTCTCCGCGCTCTACGCGATCGGCTTCGGCGGGATCGTCGCCTTCGGCGTGTACCTGCCCACGTACCTGAAGACCTGGTACGACCTCTCGCCCACCGACGCCGGGACCAAGGCGGCCGGATTCGCGCTCGTCACCGTCGTCTTCCGACCCGTCGGCGGCTGGCTCTCCGACCGGCTCCACCCGGCCACGGTCACCACCGTCGCCCTCGCGGTGGTCGCCCTCTTCGCCGTCGTACAGGCCTTCGACCCGGCGCTGAACCCGGTGGGCACGATCTGCTTCCTCGTCATGGCGGCGGGTCTCGGCACCGCGAGCGGCAGCGTCTTCGCGCTCGTCTCCCAGGTCACCCCGCAGCCCCAGGTCGGCTCCGTCACCGGCATCGTGGGCGCGGTGGGGGGCCTCGGCGGGTTCGTGCCGCCGCTGGTCATGGGCGCCATCTACAGCGCCAAGGACTCGTACTCCATCGGCTTCATGCTCCTCTCCGACCTGGCGCTCGCGGGCTGCGTGTACGCGTACGGGCGGATGCGAAACGCCCGTGCGGAGTGACGAGGGCACCACCTAGGCTGCCCCGATGGGCCTCTATCCGGACATCGAACCCCACGACAGCGGCATGCTCGACGTCGGCGACGGCAACCGCGTGCACTGGGAGGTCTGCGGCAATCCGCACGGCAAGCCGGCCGTGGTCCTGCACGGCGGCCCCGGATCCGGCTGCACGCCCTTCTTCCGCCGGTACTTCGACCCCGACGCATACCGCATCGTCCTGCTCGACCAGCGCGGCGCCGGCCGGTCCACGCCGCCCGCGAGCGACCCGGCCACCGACATGGGCGTCAACACGGTCAAGCACCTGATCGACGACCTGGAACTGCTGCGGCGCCACCTGGGCGTCGAGAGGTGGCTCGTGTGGGGCGCCTCGTTCGGGTGTGTGCTGGGCCTGCGGTACGCGCAGACGCACCCGGACCGGGTCTCGGAACTGGTCCTCACCGGCATCGCCACGGGCAGCCGCGCCGAGGTGGAGCTCATGACGCGGGGGCTCGGGCGGATCTTCCCCGAGGCGTGGCGGGCGTTCCGCGACGCGGTGCCGGAGGAGGACAGGGACGGCGAGCTGGCCGCCGCCTACAACCGGCTCCTGGAGTCGCCCGACCCGGCCGTGCGGGCCACCGCCGCGCGGGCCTGGACGGACTGGGAGACGGCCTTCGTGCCCGCGCCCCCGAGGTCCGTCCCCCGCTACGAGGACCCCGACTTCCGGTTCCGCTTCGCGCGCACCGTCACCCACTACTTCGCCAACGACCACTGGCTCGGCGGCGACGAGGTCGTCCTGCGCGACGCGTACTCACTGGCGGGCATCCCGGGCGTACTGGTCCAGGGCAGCCTGGACTTCGGCAACCTCCTGGGCATCCCGTGGCGGCTCCGGCAGGCGTGGCCCGGCAGTGAACTCGTCCTCGTGGACGACGCGGGACACAACGCGGGGGCGCGTGGCATCGCGGACGAGCTGGCGACGGCGACGGACCGCTTCCGCCGGCCCTGAGCCGTTCCGCCCGACGCGGCGATACGCGGCGATACGCGGCGATTCCGCTCCGGCGGAGTGCTCCACCGCTCTTCCCCGGCGGAGTGCTCTTCCGCTCTTCCGGGTGAACTGCCGGGGACGGGCCCCGGCCGGGGCGCCTCGATCGCCCACACTCCGGGGAAAGCGCCGAGCACCGCCGGCGCCGGATCAGCCCGAACGACTGGAGCCGCCCGGTGTCCCAGCAGCCCTTCCGCCGTTCCCGTCCGCGACCCCGACGCACCCTGACCCGAGCGATCCTCGCCGCCGCCCTGCTCCTCGGCGCGGCGGTGACCGGCGGCGTGGCGGCGTACGGAGCGGGGTCCGCGGAGCCGGCCGAACCCGTGTTCTGGGTCGACCCGCACAGCGCCGCCGCCCGCCAGGTCGCGGAGTGGCAGGCGGCGGGCCGCACCGAGGACGCCCGCCTCATCGAACGCATCGCGGGGCGCCCCCAGGCCGTCTGGCTCAGCGACGAAGGCCCCGGCGCGGTCGTCCGCACCCATGTCGAGGCGGCGGCGATGGCGGGGCGCACCGCGGTCCTCGTCGCCTACTTCGTCCCGCACCGCGACTGCGGCTCCTACTCCGCGGGCGGCGCCCGCGACGCCGCGCACTACCGCCGGTGGATCGACGACTTCGCCTCCGGACTCGGCACCCGGGGCGCGTACGTGATCCTGGAACCCGACGCCGTCGCCCAGCTGGTGGCGGGCTGCCCGGAAGCCGACGCCGACGAGCGGTACGAACTGCTCGCCCACGCGGTCCAGCGCCTCAAGCGGCAACCGGCCACGAAGGTCTACGTCGACGCGGGGAACGCCGCCTGGATCCCCGACGAGCGGCGGCTGGTCGCCCCGCTGCGCCGCGCCGGGATCGCCGAGGCCGACGGCTTCGCGCTGAACGTGTCCAACCACCAGACGGACCAGGTGACCTCCGAGTACGGCCACCGGCTCGCCGCGGCACTCGGCGGCGACAAGCACTTCGTCATCGACAGCAGCCGCAACGGCAACGGCCCCTACTCGGGCAGCCAGCCGTGGTGCAACCCGCCGGGCCGCGCCCTCGGCACGCCGCCCACCACCCGCACCGGCACACCCCTGCTCGACGCCTACCTGTGGGTCAAGCGCCCCGGCGAGTCCGACGGCACGTGCCGGGGCGGGCCGCGGGCGGGCCAGTGGTGGCCGGAGTACGCACTGGACCTGGCGCGCAGGTCGCGCGGCTAGTCTTGCTGAACGGGGCCGTCGGGGACGACGGCGGTGGCGGTGATCTCGACGAGCTGGCCGCGGTAGCCGAGACAGGACGTGCCGAGCAGCGTCGAGGTGTGCGGGCCCGCGTGCAGGTCGCTGAGGCTGACGACGTCCCACGCCGTGGTGAGGTCGGCGGGTTCGTGCCCGACCACGTACACGGTGCTGGCCACGACCTGCGACAGGTCGCTGCCCACCGCGCGCAGGGCCTCGTCGAGGTTGGCGATGACCTGCTCCGTCTGGCGGGCGATGTCGCCCTCCCCGACGAGGTTGCCCTCGGGGTCGAGCGGGACGGAGCCCGCCATGAAGGCGAGCCGGGTGCCGGCTTCGACGACGGCGGCGTGGGCGTAGCCGGGGGGCGGGAAGAGGGTGGGCACGACGGTGCGGGCGGGCGTGGTGGCGCGTTCCGGGGAGGTCATGCCGCGATCGTGCGCGACATCGTTCGCGTACGCACCTGAATTCCGCGGAACTCGCGTGGCACCGGACGCCTCCCACTTGGTCGACCCGCGCGGTTCATGGCCCGGCACGCGTTGTCAGTGGCCTCGCCTAGGGTGGCGAGCACGGTGACAGGTGGCGTGAGCAGGGGCTGAGTGAGGCGGCGGTGGCGATGACGACGGAGGCGGCAGAGGAGGAGCGGGCCCCTTGGCGAGCCCTTCTCGTACGCTCCTGCGCCGCCGTCTTCCTTCCGGCGGAGGTGCCCCGGGAGGGACGTATCGCCTTCTGGCGCCCGGACGGCGGAGAGCTTCCGGACGAGGCCGGGGGTGACCTGTCGGGTGAGCCCGGGCCCGGGGGCGTACCGGAAGGGCTGCGCGGCGCCACGCGGGGCGACCTCGTCGTCGCCCGCAAGCACGGCAAGGGCGCCCGCGCCCGCACCGTCCCCGCCCTGTTCCTGCCCGTCACCGACGCCGTCTCGCTGCTGCTCCGCACCGCGCGCCCGCACCCCGCCGCGGCCTGCTGGGCCACGGCCGCGCGGCACGCGCTGCACCTGGCCGCGCGGGGCAGGCTGCTGCCCGGCCTGACCGCCGGGGACAGGGACGCGTGGCGGGCGGGCCCGATGGACGAGGCCGACGTCGCGCACTTGCGGGCCATCGCCGCGGCGCTGCCCGCCGAGGCGCACGCGGTGCCGCTCGCGGGCCCCGGGCCGCTGCGGCTGTCGCAGCCGTTCGCCCTGGTCAGAGCGTTCGTCGACGCGGTGGTCGACGCCCTGCCACGCACCCCCGCGGCCGCGCACGCGGTCGGCGCGCCGTTCGCCGCGCGCGAGCCGCAACGCCTGCCGGGCGCTCGGGAGTGGGCCGCAGAGGTCGCCGCCGGAATGGACGCCGGCGTCCGGGTCTCGCTCCGCCTCGACCTGCGGGCCCACGAGGTGTTCGACGGGGGCGAGTACTCCCGGGACGGGACGGCTGACACCGAGGGTTCCGTGGCCACCGCGGGGGACGGCTCCGTGGCCGCCCGGCAGGGCTTCGCCGCCGCAGCGGACGGATCCGGCGAGGCGGTGCCCCGGGCCGCCGTGGCGAGCCCGGCCGCCGCCGTCGTCCAGGTGCACAGCCTCGCCGACCCGGCACTCGTGACGGACGTGCCCGGCCTCTGGGCGGGCACCGACCACTTCGGGCCGCGCGCCCGCGTCGACACGCTGCTCGCGCTGCGGCGCGCGGCCCGTGTGTGGCCGCCGCTCGGCCGACTCCTGGAGCGGCCGCGCCCCGACGTGCTGCCGCTCAGCGAGGAGGAGCTGTACGACCTCCTGGGCGCGGCGGCCGGCCGGCTCGCCGCGGCCGGGGTGGCCGTCCACTGGCCGAGGGAGCTCACCCGGGGCCTCACCGCCACCGCTGTGGTCCGCCCGGCCCCCGGCACCGCCGCCGACAACTTCGACTTCTTCAAGACCGAGAAACTCCTCGAATTCCGCTGGCAGGTGGCCTTCGGCGACCAGGAGGAGCCGCTGACCGACGCGGAGCTCGACGTCCTGGCGGAGGCGCACCGCCCGGTCGTCCGCCTCCGCGACCAGTGGGTCGTCGTCGACCCCGAGATGGTCCGCAAGGCGCGCAAGCGGGACCTCGGCCTGCTCGACCCGGTCGACGCCCTGTCCGTCGCGCTCACCGGCACGGCCGAGGTGGACGGCGAGCGCGTGCCCGCCGTCCCCCTCGGCGCGCTGGCCCGGCTGCGCGAGCGCGTGACGGACGACCTCGATGTGCTCGCCCAGCCGCCGGGCCTGCACGCCACCCTCCGGGACTATCAACTCCGCGGTCTGGCCTGGCTCGACCGCATGACCTCCCTGGGCCTCGGCGGCTGCCTCGCCGACGACATGGGCCTCGGCAAGACGATCACGCTGATCGCCCTCCACCTCCACCGCCGGCACCCCGCGCCGACGCTGGTGGTCTGCCCCGCGTCGCTGCTCGGCAACTGGCAGCGGGAGATCGAGCGGTTCGCCCCGGGCGTGCCGGTGCGCCGCTTCCACGGGACGGGCCGCACCCTCACCGGCCTGGACGCCGACGGCGGCTTCGTCCTCACCACGTACGGCACGATGCGCACGAGCGCGCCCGAACTGGCCGAGCAGGCCTGGGGCCTGGTCGTCGCGGACGAGGCGCAGCACGTCAAGAACCCGCACGCGGCGACGGCCAAGGCGCTGCGCACGATCCCCGCGCCGGCCAGGGTCGCGCTCACCGGCACCCCCGTGGAGAACAACCTCTCGGAGCTCTGGGCGCTGCTCGACTGGACGACGCCGGGACTGCTCGGCCCCCTGAAGGCGTTCCGCGCCCGCCACGCGCGCCTCGTGGAGGGCGGCGATCCGTCCGGGACCGGAGAGAACGACGAGGCGCTTGAGCGCCTGGCCCGGCTGGTCCGCCCCTTCCTCCTGCGCCGCAAGAAGTCCGACCCGGGCATCGCCCCGGAGCTGCCCCCGAAGACCGAGACCGACCACCCGGTCACCCTCACCCGCGAACAGACCTCCCTGTACGAGGCGGTGGTGCGCGAGACGATGGCCCGCATCGAGGCGTCGGAGGGCATGGCGCGCCGCGGCCTGGTCATGAAGCTGCTGATGGCGCTCAAGCAGATCTGCAACCACCCCGCGCAGTATCTGAAGGACGGCATGCTCACAACCCGCACCGGCCGCCCCCGCTCGGGCAAGCTGGAGCTCCTGGACGAACTCCTCGACACGATCCTCGCCGAGTCGGAGAGCGCGGGCGCGGTCCTGATCTTCACGCAGTACGTGCAGATGGCCCGCCTCCTCGAAGCGCACCTGGCCGCCCGCGGCATCCCCACCCAGCTGCTGCACGGCGGCACCCCGGTCGCGCGCCGCGAGGAGATGGTGGACCGCTTCCAGTCCGGCGAGGTCCCGGTCTTCCTGCTCTCCCTGAAGGCGGCGGGCACGGGCCTCAACCTCACCCGGGCGGGCCACGTGATCCACTACGACCGCTGGTGGAACCCGGCGGTGGAGGAGCAGGCCACCGACCGCGCGTACCGCATCGGCCAGACCCAGCCGGTCCAGGTCCACCGCCTGGTCACGGAGGGCACGGTCGAGGACCGCATCGCCGAACTCCTCGCGGCGAAGCAGGCGTTGGCGGACGCGGTGCTCGGCGACGGCGGCGAAGCGGCCCTCACGGAACTGTCCGACGCGGAGCTCGCGGACCTCGTGGCGCTGAGGAGGACGGCATGAAGCAGCGGAGCGGGCCGCCCGGCCACGGTGGTGGCCTGGGCCGGGCCAGCGGGATGAGCGAGACGAGCCGCATGGGCAGCGGCCGCGTCTTCCCCGCCCTGCCGGCGAACCCCGACCCCGGCGCCCCCTTCGCCACCTCCTGGTGGGGCAACGCGTGGCTCGACGCGCTGGAGGGCAGCGCCCTGGACCAGGCCCGCCTCGCCCGCGGCCGTGCGTACGCGCGCGAGGGCGCCGTCGACACCATCACCGTCGCGCCGGGCCGCATCGTCGCGTACGTCCACGGCAGCCGCCCCCGCCCGTACCGCGCGGAGATCCGCCTGCGGACGATGCTTCCCGAGCACTGGGACCGCTTCCTCGACGCCGTGGCCACCGACCCCGCGCGCATCGCGGCGCTGCTCGACAAGGAGATGCCGCACGCTCTGGCCGACGCGGCGGTCCGGGCGGACGTCCCCCTCCTCCCCGGCGCACGCGAGCTGGCTCCCTCCTGCACCTGCCCGGACCGCGGCCACCCCTGCAAACACGCGGCCGCCCTCGCCTACCAGACGGCCCGCCTCCTGGACGCGGACCCCTTCGTGCTCCTGCTGCTGCGCGGCGGCGAGGAACAGGACCTCCTGGACGAACTGTCGCACAGGAACACGCGGTTGTCGGCGGCGGAGCAACACGAGTCGGCGACCCGGAAGGCACCCGACCCGCACTCACCCGAGCCACACTCCTCCGCGACCACCCCGGGCCAGACCACCCCAGACCCCGCCCACCCCGGCCCCGCCCTCCCGAGCGTTCTGGCGCGAGAGGCCCTGGCCACCGAGTACCGCTCCCCGCTCCCGCCCCCGCTCGCACCGCCGGCGCACGCGGGCGAGCCCCCGGTCCTCCCGTCCCTGCCCGGCGCGCCGGACCCGACGGCGCTGGAGTTCCTGGTGACGGACGCGGCGGCCCGCGCCCACGCGTTCCTCACGACGGGCGCGGACCCCTTCACGGCCGTGTCCCCCTGGCACGACGCGGTCCGCCTGGCCGCCTCGCACCCCGGCCTCACCGGCCGCCGCACGTTCAGCCGCCAATTCGCCGAACTGGCCAGGTCCGTGGGGCACACCCCCGCCGACCTCTCCCGGGCGGCGGCGGCCTGGCGCCAGGGCGGCGAGGAGGGCCTTGCGGTCCTCGAATCCCCCTGGGACCCCCCGGCGGGCCCCTTCGACCGCGCCCGCGGCGCCCTGACCGCGGCGGACCTCCCCCGCATGACGATCCACCACAACCACCTCACGAACGCCGAGCGCACCCTCCAGCTCCGCTACGGCCGCGACGCCCGCTGGTACCCGTACCGAAGCGAGCCGGGCGCGGACGACTGGTGGCCGGAGGGGGAGGCGGACCTGGACCCGGTGGGGGCGCTGTCGGGGGTGACGGAGGCGTAGGGCGGCCGGGCCCGTCGCGTCACGCCCGAAGGTGCGCCAAGAGGTCGTCGCCCGCCGGGTAGGGACGCTCCGGGGGCAGCAAACGGGATGCCTCCACTCCCTTCCCGTCCCGTACGAGTGCGTGGATCTCCCGTGCGCGGTCGGTGACGTCCGTGATCGACACCGTCCACTCGTCCGCGTACCGCCGTGACGCCTCGCCGGACAGGCCCAGTTGGAGGGAGCGGTGGGGGAGCGGGTTGAGGTGGAGGTCGCGTTCCGGGTCCCACTGGACTCGGGCGGGGGTCCGGTGCAGGGTGCGCTTCCAGGTCGCCCGGTCCGGGTGGAGGCCGCGGACGTAGTGGGAGAGACACGCGTTGCGCAGCGCCCAGTCGAAGCCCTCGCGGGTGATCTCGACCGCCAGGACCGTCTCCTGGCCCTCCTTCGTTGCCCAGCCGCACCGGTACATCATCCAGAGGAAGGACGGCTTGATCCACGTCATGCGGTCCCGTTTCCAGGCGTCGGGAAAGCGTCCGGTGCGGGCGGCGGGAACGCCGAGTTCCGGCCGGTAGGCCTGGTAGACGGTGACGGTCGAATCGGTGTGCAGGGCGCGGATCTGGTGGTTCATGGTCGACCAGCGTGCATCCGGCGGCGCCGGACCGCCAGCGAATTGTCGGTGGTGCGCGCTACCGTAAAAGCCTCGTGTACGGAGAAGGGGGTCCGGTGGACGCTGAGTTGACGGCGCTGGCGGCGGCGGGGGCGACGGCGCTCGTGCAGCAGATGGTGACCGAGAGCTGGGCCCAGGCGCGGGACCGGGTCGCCCGGTTCTTCGCGCGGGGCAGTGGTGAGGAAGGGGCCCTCGCGGGGGAGCTGGAAGAGGCGCGGATCGAAGTCGTCGCCGCGCGGGGCGCAGAGGACGAGGCGACCGCGGCCGACGTGCAGGCGGAGTGGCGCTCCCGCCTCCGCCGCAGGCTCGCGGCGGACCCCGGGGCGGCCGCCGAACTGCGGGCCCTCCTCGCAGAACTGTCCCCGGATGCCGACGCGCCGGCACAGCGCGTCACCATCACGAACAACACCATCAGCGGTGGCACCATTCACGGCACGTCGATCCAGGCAGGCACCATCGGGACGACCATCGGAACCCAGAACAACAGCGGCACCGGCCAGTGATGCGGCGGCAGCGGCTCCCGTCCAGCCGTCCAGCCGTCCGCCACCGCCGCGCGTTCCGTCTAGAAGTCGACCCGCGTCCGCTCGTCCAGCCGCGCCACCGAGTCCTGCGCGAACGCCTTCTCGTAGTCGCTGCGGATCTCCTCGATCTGCCTGTCCCGCTTGCGCGCCTCGGTCGTCGGGTACAGCAGGATCAGTTCGTACGAACGCTCCCGCTCGATCCTGCCGTTGGAGTCGCGCCACTGCCCGCGCCCGTCCTGGATCGTCAGCCCGTCCGGGAAGCCCGGTGTGACCTCCTTGTCGATGAAGGCCATGAACTGCTTGTCGGTCACCGCAGGCCCGCCGTCGGGCCGTTCCGTGCCGAAGAAGAGCCGCGTCTCGGTGAACGGCTTGCCGCGGGCGACGGTCGACGTGGCGGCCGGTCCTGCGGCGCCTGCCGGGCTGTCGTCCTCCAGCGAGGCGTACGCGGCGGGAGCACCGACGGCCAGCACGGCGGTGGCGGCGGCGGCCACGGCGAGCCGGGTGCCGGAGACGCGGGGGAAGGTGAGGGCCACAGGGCGTTCCTTTTCCGAGGAGGGGTGGTCCATGACGGCGGCAAACCGTAGCGGACTGCCGTGCGTCCGGTGTCCTTCATCCGGCGATATGGCCTGATTGGCCCAGCCGGTAGGTCGTGAGGTCCCGCCAGCCCTTCCCGGGACCGTCGGTGACGATCAGGTGGACGGTGTCCACGCGACTGACGATCGGGAGTGACGGGGCGAGTGTCGTCTCCAGGGCGTCGTAGGCCGCCTCGTAGGTGGCCGGGCCCTCGTGGTTCGCGAGGGTGAGGTGGGGGGCCAGGGGTGGGGTGAAGACGCCGCGGTAGGGGACGGCTTCGGGCCAGCGGGTCGTGAGGGAGTGGGTGAGGGCGCGTACGGGGGCGTCGGGGGCCGGCGGGAGGTAGAGCACGCCCGGATAGCGGCGGAACTCCCGGAACGTGAGGGTGAAAGGGGCGTGGGCCGCGAAGAGGTCCGCGAGGTCCGCGTGGGTGGACGCGGTGAAGCGGGTCTCGTTCAGGAACGGGTACAGCACCGTCACGTGGGCCGGAAAGCCCGCCCTCACCAGCGGGTTCGCTTCGGGGATGCGGATGGTCAGGGCCGTGTCGCCGGGCAGGTCGGGCCAGCCGTCCGACTCGTCGGTGCCCGCCGACGCGGCCCGTTCCCGTGTCCCGGTGCTCACCGCACGCGGTGCAGGCGTGCCGAGAGGTGGTGCTGCAGCGGTTGGCCCACGGCCGCGAGGTCGTGGGTGAACGTGAGGGTGTCGTCGTCCGTCAGCGTGTAGCGGCGGCGGGTGGCCGTGACCTCCTTGGCGGTGGGGGTGAGGGCCACGTCGTGGGTGGAGAGGTCGAACGTGCCGTCGGCCGCGTGGCCCACCGCGATCTCCGCGATGCCGGTGGGCTGGGTGACCAGCGCCTCCACCCGGCCGTCGGGCTGCAGCCGCCACCAGCCGCTCTCCCGGGCCGCGGGACGCAGCGGAACACCGTCGGTGTCGGCGTCGGTGTCGAGCAGCCACGCCCGGGCCTCGTAACGGAGGAAGGGCCGGCCGTCGTGGCTGAAGGTGACCTCCTGCGCGTACGAGAAGTCCGCGGGGAGCGTCGGGTACTCGCCGCGCCCCCGCCCGCGCCACGTGCCGAGGAGCCCGAGCACGGGCCCGAGCAGCGCGTGCGGCGCGGGCGCCTCGTCCGGGTGGCTGCTGTCGGGATACGGGTGCTCCGGTGCGGGCTCGAACACGGTGGGCTCCTGGGGATGGTCGGGCGGGCGGGTGCCGGGCGAAGTTCGGGTGCCGGAGGAAGCTTAGGGGGCGCGCCCTTCGAAGGGGTGGTCCGTGCTCCGTCGCCGTAACGTGCCGTCTTCCCCTGCGTCACCCAATTCCCGTACGTTGCACCGGACTTGCCAAGGCGTGGCGGGAGAGGGCGGTGGGCGTGATGGTGCGCAGGAGCGTCGGCAGGAGTGCGCGCAGGAGTGCGCGCAGGGGTGCGGGCAGGAGTGTGGGTGGGCTGCTGGTGGGGGCCCTCGTGTGCTGGGGTGTGCTCGGCGGGGCCGGGGCCGGGACCGTAGCCTCCGCGGGCCCCCGTGGCGCCGACGAGCCCGCGCCGGGAGCCTCCTACTCCGCCACCACCGGCGTCGGCGTCCACAACGCCTACGAGAAGGCGAAGTACCCGTACTTCGCGGACGCCCTCGACTCCGGTGCCGCGATGCTCGAACTCGACGTGTGGACGAACGCGTTCGGCAGCGGATGGCGGGTGTCGCACAACAACCCCCTCGGCAACGACAACAACTGCGAGAACGCCCAGAGCCCGGCCGAGCTGCGCACCAAGGCACGCAACCAGAGCCTCGCGGGGTGCCTGAAGGACATGCGCAGCTGGCACGACGCGCACCCCGGCCACCGGCCGGTCCTCGTGAAGGTCGAGTTGAAGGACGGGTTCCAGGGGAAGCGGGGGCGCGGCCCCGCCGACCTGGACGCCCTCCTGACCGGCGTGCTCGGCGACGCCGTCTACCGCCCGGGCCAGCTCGCCGCCGGGCACGCCACCCTCGACGACGCCGTACGGGACAGGGGCTGGCCCGGACGCGCCGAGCTCGCCGGCAAGTTCGTGGTCGAACTGATCCCCGGCACCGTCGAGCGCGGCAACCCCGCCGACACCCTCTGGACCGACCGTGAGTACGCCACCCACCTGCGCGACCTCGCCGCCGCGGGACGCCTCGGGGACGCCGCCGCCTTCCCCGCCGTCCTCGGCGCGGAAGCGGGCGATCCGCGCGGCCGGTACCAGGACGCGTCGCTCCGGCCGTGGTTCGTGCTGTTCGACGGGGACGCCGCCGCGTACGCGGGCGGCACCATCGACACCCGCTGGTACGCCGACCGGCGGTACCTCGTCGTCATGACCGACGCCCACAACGTCGCGCCCGCCATCGACGGGACGCGGCCGACCGAGGCCCAGGCCAGGGAGCGGGTCGCGCTGCTCGCGCGGAAGCACGCCAGCGTCGTGTCCGCCGACTGGTACCCGCTGCCCGGCGTCCTCTCGACCGTGCTCCCGCGCGGCTGAACCCGGCCGCGGCCGGGCCCCGGAGGCCCCGCACACCGAACGCTCAGGGCTGGATCCGCATCCACACCGGCGCGTGGTCCGACCCGGTCGCGTCCCTCCGTACCGCCGGATCGCCGTCCGCCACCGACGGCAGCGCGCCCGCCGCGGCGCCCGGCGCGCCCGTGTCCGCCGTCCGCACCTGGTCCAGGAGGCCCCGGCTCACCAGGACGTGGTCGATGAGCTCGCGGCGGCCGGCGTGGATGCGGGAGAAGCGCCGGTCGGGCGGGATCAGCGGGGCCACGTTCCACAGCCGGGTCGCGTCGCCCTTGTCCGGCCTGTCGAAGCCCGGCGTGCCGATCTCGGAGCCGGGCGGGCCGAGCAGGATCTGCGTCGTCGCGGCGCCGACCTCGTCGTTGAGGTCCCCGAGCACCGCGACCCCGTGCTCGCGGCCGTCGCCGTGCAGCAGCCGGTCGGCGAGCGCGCGCACCGCGGTCGCCTCGGCGGCGCGGCGGTGCAGGGCGTACGCCGCGTACCGCGCGCGCTCGCCCTCGTCCAGCGGCTGGAAGCGAACCCCGGGGCGAACCCCGGGACGGCCCCCGGAGCGACCCCCGGGATAGGACAGCAGCTTCGACTTGAGGTGGCACACCACCACGTCGAAGAAGAACGCGCGCGTCGACACCGTCACCGCGAGAATCCCGCGCCCGGCGCGCGACGTCGTCCGGCCCGTGTCATCGGCCTGCACCGGCCGCACCCGTTCCGGAAAGGCGGCCTCGTCGGCGACGACGGAGACCGGGAGGCTGGTGAGGAAGCCGACCCGGATGCCCCGGTCGTCCGCGTGCCGGGAGAGCGTGAGGTGCCAGGTGCCCTCCAGCAGGCTCGCCAGATCCTCCAGGGCCGCCCGGTCGCCGACCTCCTGCACACCGAGGACGCTCGGCCCCAGCGCGGTGACCGCCGCCGCGAGCGAGGCCAGCTTCGCCTCGTACGTGACCTTGTCCTTGGGGCCGTACTCCCCGCCGGGCCGGTAGAGGTTCTCCAGGTTCCACGTGCCGACGATCATGTCCGCCTCCCGTGTGGTCGGACTCGGTCCCCTCGGCCGGTCGGCGGGTGAGGCCAGCGTGCCCGCGAAACCGTCCCCGCGACAGGGCCGCCGGATGCGCACTCGCACTACCGTGAAGAGATGACGCCGCCTCCCGCGACAGGCCCCGCCGGACTCACCCCCCGCGGCCCCCACGGCCCCGCCGACCTCGTCGTCACGGGCTGCACGGCACTGACCCACGACCCGCACGGCGAGATCGTCTTCGTCGACGACGCCACGATCGTCGTACGCGACGGGCTCATCGCCTCCGTCACGGCGGTCGGCGCCCGGAATGCCACCGCCGCCGAGCACGTCACCGCCCCCGAGCACCTCCCCGCCGCCGAGCACATCGACGGCCGCGGCACCGTCGCCCTCCCCGGCCTCGTCAACTGCCACACGCACACCCCGATGGTGGCCCTGCGCGGCCTCGCCGAGGACCTGCCGGCCCACGCGTGGTTCAACGACTGGATCTGGCCCGTCGAGTCCAACCTGACCGAGCGCGTCGTCGGGCTCGGCGCGCGGCTCGCCTGCGCCGAGATGATCCGCGGGGGCGTCACCACCTTCGCCGACCACTACTTCGCCATGGACGCGGTCGCCGCCGCCACCGAGGAGAGCGGCCTGCGCGCCCTCCTCGGCCAGACCTACTTCAGCTCGCAGGGGCCCGAAGGACGCGCCGCCTCCCTCGACTTCGCGCTGCGGCTGCGCGGCGCCGCCGACGGCCGCATCACCACCTGCCTCGCCCCGCACGCCCCCTACACCGTCGAAGGACCCGACCTCGCCGCGACCGCCGAACTCGCCGGGGAGCACGGCCTCCTCGTCCACATCCACGCCGCCGAGAACCGCGAGCAGACCGACAACAGCCTGGCCCGCCACGGCCGCACCCCCATCGAGGTCCTGGAGCGCGCCGGACTCCTCGACGTCGACCTCCTCCTCGCCCACGCCACCGGCCTCGACACCGTCCGCGACCTGCCCGTCCTGCGCGGCGCGGCGGAACGCTCCGGCGGCCGCGTCGCCGTCGCCTCCGCGCCGCGCGGCTACCTCAAGTTCGGCTGGGACACCACGCCCGTACGGGCCCTGTGCGAGGCGGGAATCCCGGTCGGCCTGGCCACGGACGGCGCCGCCTCCAACAACACCCTCGACGTGTGGGAGTCCATGACGCTGACCGCGCTCGTCCAGAAGTACGTGGAACGCGACCCGACCTGGCTCACCGCACGCCAGGCCCTGGACCACGCCACCCTGCAGAGCGCGCGGGCCGTCGGGCTCGGGGACGAGATCGGCAGCCTCGCCGAAGGGCGGCGCGCCGACCTCGTCCTCGTCGACGTGACCGGACCGCACACGCAGCCCGTGCACGACCTCGCGGCCACGCTCGTGCACAGCGCGCGCTCCGGCGACGTGCGCACCACGATCGTGGCCGGCCGCGTCCTGATGCGCGACCGCGAGCTGCTCACCGTCGATGTGTCGGAGGTGGTGGGGGAGTTGGGCGCCCTGCTGCCGGGACTCGTCGACCGGAGCCACGGGAAGCGGATCCAGGAGTACGAGGGATGAGTGACGGCGCGGGCTCCCGATGACTCGCGATGGCGCCCGATGATTCTTCGGAACTTTTTCGCCCGCGAGCGATGAGTTCCGCGAACCCCGCCGGTCCACCCTTCGCAGACGTACGCCCGAAGGGTGGAGGAGACACGCCATGGGACTTCCGGACATCGTCACGCGCGAGGAGTGGCTCGCCGCGCGTGAGGAGCTGCTGGCCAAGGAGAAGGCGGCCACCCGCGCGCGCGACGCGCTCAACGCCGAGCGGCGCCGGCTGCCGATGGTCGAGGTCGACAAGGAGTACTACTTCGACGGTGCCGACGGGAAGGCGACGCTGCTCGACCTCTTCGACGGCAAGGACCAGCTGATCGTCTACCACTTCATGTTCGCCCCCGAGTGGGACGCGGGCTGCCGCAGCTGCTCCGGTTTCCTCGACCAGATCGGACACCTCGCGCATCTGCGGGCCCGCTCCACGAACTTCGTCGCGGTGTCGCGCGCGCCCTTCACCAAGCTGCTGACCTTCAAGGCCCGGATGGGCTGGACAGTTCCTTGGTACTCGACGAACGGCGGCGACTTCAACCACGACTTCCAGGCGTCGTCCCCGGAAGAGCCGCACGACGTGCCCGCGATCAACTGCTTCCTGCGGTACGGCGACCGCGTCTTCCACACCTACGCGACGTTCGCCCGCGGCCTGGACGGCGTCGGCTCCACCACCAGCCTCCTCGACCTCACCGCGCTCGG
The DNA here is from genome assembly GCF_040654255.1 of Streptomyces sp. NPDC050732. Lineage (NCBI taxonomy): Bacteria > Bacillati > Actinomycetota > Actinomycetes > Kitasatosporales > Streptomycetaceae > Streptomyces > Streptomyces sp. NPDC050732. Next base: position 95,228 of record NZ_JBFAHP010000025.1, on the reverse strand, counting down.
CCGGCAGGAGGAGTGGGAGGAACCCGCGGGGCGCGCCTCGGTGTTCGGGGCCCCCGCGGGCAGCTCGCGGGTGCGGTACCACGACGAGTACGAGGACTGAGCCGGGCCCCGGACCCCGGGAGAACCCTGGGAAATGCCCCTACTCCGTCTCAGTTGCGTCACGCCGCGCACCCGCGGGGCCGCCCCGCGCGTTCTCCTCAGTACAGAGTCCGTGCACCGCGGACGTGACGGAACGGCACGGGGGACAGGGATCATGATGAACGGACGAATGGTGTTGGAGCGGTTCCCCGCGGGCGGGCCGCGCGGATCGTGGCCCGCGGAGGAATTCGCGCGGGCCCGACGGCAGGAAGGACAGCGCGCGGAGGTCGTGATGGACCTCGCGTCGGACGCCTTCCTGGTGATCGTGCGCGCGCCCGACGAGACCGCGGAGCTCGCCGCCGTCTGACGCGCGGCCCCGGACCACCGGGACCACCGTGGAGCGGAGCCGGGCGCTCACGCGCTGAGGGCCCGCGACCAGCCCGGTGTGGTCCCCGTGACCCGGCACAGCGCCAGATACAGCGGGATCGGCGGCGTGTAGGGGACGTCGTCCGCGGGACGGTTGATCAGGACCGGCGGACAGTCGGCGTCCCGCACCACCGCGCCCGCCGAGTAGGCGACGGGCGACGGCCACTCCATGGCGACGTCCGAGTCCGCGGGCACGATCCACCACCAGCGCGCCCCGTCCTCGTACACACACCCCACGCGGGGCAGCCTGGACATCAGCCGGGGTCCGAACGCCGCGGGCACCGCCACCGCGTCGCAGCCGAGCGGCTCGGTCATCCCCTCGGGCAGATCGAGCCGCAAAGGCGGTGGCGTCGGTCTCCCGGTGCGCTGCCGCCGTCGCGACAGACGGACCAAGGTGTTCAGATCCAACGGCCGCACCGTACCCGCGCTCACATGCCCCCCGCCCGTGTCACTGCCACGCTCGTTCGTTTCGTTCTCCGCGTGCGCCGGTCCGCGCACACGCCGTTCCGTACAACCCGTTCGTACAATCCGTTCCCGGCACACGCCGGCGTCGGTCAGGACGCCGACCGCCGCAACTCCGCCCACACCGTGAGCCCGAAACCGGGCCCCGCGTCGTGGACGCCCCACGCGCTGCTCACCGCGTCGACGAGGAGCAATCCCCTCCCGTGCTCCTCGTCGGCCCCCCTGTGCGCGGGGCGCGGCGTCCCTGAACCGCACCCCTCGTCACGCACGGCTATTCGCAGCTTCTCCGGATCCGCGCAGAGCTCGCAGATGATCCGCCGGCTCGCGGTGTGCACCACGGCATTGGTGACCAGTTCGGAGAGAACGAGTGCCGCCGCGTCGCAGGCGTCGTCGTCACGCACCGCCCACCGGTCCAGCTGCGTACGCATCAGGCTTCTCGCCTGTGCGACGGAGCCCGGACGCGGTGCGAGGGCGAAACTGACGCAGACCTCGGCGGCCTCGGGCCAGGCCTCGGCGAGATCGCCAAGTCGGCCTTCAGCGGCGTCGGTTCGTAACGGCGCGGGCGGAGTCACGCTCTCCACTATCGCCCCGCCCAGAACACCTTGGCAAGACCCACTCTGAAAAGTGCACAGTGGCGTGTTCCTCCGTGACGGCGCATGGCACACTGCTCGCTACAGCTCGCGGTGCGGTGTGAGTTGAAGCAACGCGGAGTCAGGTGGAGGTAGGAGACGTGAGCGAACCGCGGTCAGCCCCGACCGTCGGCCAGGTCGTTCTCGGTCGTCGCCTGCAGGATCTGCGCGAGAGCGCGGGCCTGAAACGCGAGGAGGCCGCGAAGATCCTCCGCGTCGCCCCCGCCACCGTCCGGCGCATGGAGACCGCCGAGGTCGCCCTGAAGATCCCGTATCTCCAGCTGCTCCTGAAGTCCTACGGCGTCGCGGACGACGAGGCCGACGCCTTCGTCACGCTCGCCGAAGAGGCCAACAAACCCGGCTGGTGGCAGCGGTTCCACGACATCCTGCCCGGCTGGTTCAGCATGTACGTCAGCCTGGAGGGGGCCGCCAGCCTCATCAGGTCGTACGAACCCCACTTCGTGCCGGGCCTCCTGCAGACCGAGGAGTACGCGCGCGGCGTGATGCGGTCCGGCGCCATCGGCCAGACCCGCCCCACGGACATCGAGCGGTACGTGGCGCTCCGCATGGAACGCCAGGCGCTGCTCACCCGGGACGACGCGCCCCGGCTGTGGGTGGTCATGGACGAGACCGCGCTGCGCAGGCCCGTGGGCGGCGCCGACGTGATGCGGGAGCAGTTCGACCGGCTCCTCGAAGCCGCCGAGCTGCCCCATGTCACCCTGCAGGTCGCCACCTTCGCGGCGGGCCCGCACCCCGGGACGTACGGACCGTTCGTGCTCTTCCGCTTCGCCATGGCGGAGCTGCCCGACATGGTCTACAGCGAGTACCTGACCGGCGCCGTCTACCTGGACGCGCGCAAAGAGGTGGCCACCCACCTGGAGGTCATGGACCGCATGGCGGCGCAGGCCGCCACCGCACAACGCACGAAGGAGATCCTCCGGGACCTCCGCAAGGAGCTGTGACATGGACCGACATCGAGCCGGAACGCGCCCTGCCGGTCCGCGTTCACCCGGAGCCCGCGACGACTCGCGCAGCGAGCTCCGGGAGTCCCGGATCTACAACGGCATGCCCGCCCGCGACCTGGGCACCGAGGGCTGGCACAAGCCCTGGAGCGGCGGCAACGGCGGCAACTGCCTGGAAGCCATGAAGCTGGCCGACGGGCGCGTCGCCGTGCGCCAGTCCGCCGACCCCGACGGTCCCGCGCTGATCTACACGCACGGGGAGATCACCGCGTTCATCGAGGGTGCCAAGGCGGGCGAAGCGGACTTCCTGCTGTCGTGACCGCCGCCGTTCGCCGTCGACGTTTGGAGTCCGCATGACCGACCCGTCGTACATCGACACCAGCAAGCCGCATCCCGCACGGATGTACGACTGGTTCCTCGGCGGCAAGGACAACTACCCGGTGGACGAGGAGATGGGCCGACAGCTCGTCGCCATGGACGGGCGGGTCCTGACCACGGCGCGGGCCAACCGGGCGTTCATGCAGCGCGCCACGCGCTGGCTCGCCTCCCAGGGCGTACGGCAGTTCCTGGACATCGGCACCGGCATACCCACCGAGCCGAACCTCCACCAGATCGCTCAGGCGATCGTCCCGGACGCCCGCGTCGTCTACTGCGACAACGACCCCATCGTCCTCGCCCACGCCGAGGCGCTCCTGCGCTCGACGCCGCAGGGCGTCACCGAGTACATCCAGGCGGACTTCCGCGAGCCGGCGAAGATCCTCGAAGAGGCCGCGCGGGTCCTCGACCTCGACCGGCCCGTCGCCCTGTCGCTCGTCGCGCTGCTGCACTTCATCGCGGACGAGGACGGCGCGTACGACCTGGTGGACCGGATGATGCGCGCCCTGCCGGCCGGCAGCCACCTGGTCCTCTCGCACGGCACGGCCGACTTCACCCCGGCCACCGCGAAGCAGGCCACGGAGCTCTACAAGGCGCGCGGCATGACCCTGGCGCTGCGCACACGCGCGGAGGTGGAGCGCTTCTTCCAGGGGTACGAACTGGTGGACCCCGGCGTGGAGATCCTCGACCGGTGGAAGCCGGAGCCGGGCGAGCGGGGGCCGGCGCCGGAGGAGGGTCCGACGCCCGGGTACGGCGGGGTGGCGCGGAAGCTCTGATCGCGGCAGGGCGGGTCCGGGGCAGGGCGGGTTCAGGTCAGGCCGAGGACGAAGCACGCCGTCGCGGCGAGCGACGCGACACCGCGGACGTGGTTCCACACGGTCCACTCCCTGACGTACGTGCGCCAGTACGCGGCGCCCTCCGCGCTGTCCGGGTCGACCTCGGCGAGGGCGTCGTTGCGGGGGACGTTCGCCACGACGGTCACCCCGAACGAGCCGACCAGATACAGCGCGCTGCCGAGCAGCAGTTCGACCGTGCCGTCGTCCGGCCAGAGCACGAACGTCACGACGGCGAGCACCGCGCAGAGGCCCGTCGCGCCCAGGAACACGGCCATGAAGGCCGGGGTGACCGCGGTGACGTTGATCCGGTTCATCGCGGCGATGCCCTGCGCGGGGGGCAGCGCCGCGAGACCCTTCATCACGAAGGTGGAGAACGCGGCGAAGACCCCGGCGACGAGGCCGCAGGCGAGGGCCCCGAGCACGGTGAGCACGAAGTACGGTCCGTCGATCATGACAACTCCCGTGGGGCCTTGGGCGGTTACGTCGGTCGGTGGAGCGGCGTCGGGTGACGGAGACTACGTCGGCCGACGGTGGCGAGTGATCCTGCAGTGCGGCCCCGATCCACCACAAGTCAATTCCCGTCGGCCCACGACCGCCATACGCGACGCTCGCGGCCGCATACGCCGCCGTCTCGGCGGCGTTACGCGCCTGACCGGCGCGGGTCGTCCTCGTCCCGCGGCTCGCGCCACTCCCGCAGCGTCGCCTGCACCGCGGCGCCGATCCGCCGCCGCGCCTCCCCGCGCGGCACCCCGCTCATCAGCAGCCGGTCGTACGGCGTGGCCGTGTGCCGCACCGCCGCCGCGACCGCCGCCGTCACCGCCCCCTCCGAGAGCGCACGCCCCGCCGCGCTCCGCCCCACCCGGCCGCTGCCGCGCACCGACGCGTGGGCGGCGACGGCACGGGCCCGGTCCTGCGGGCAGCCGGGAAAGATCCGGCGTATCTCCGCGGCGAACGCCTCCGTGAACCGCACGTCCTCCGCGGCCCGCCGCGCCGCGTCGCGCGCCCGGCGCCGCGCCCGCGCCTCCGCGTCGGCCAGGCACCGCTCCTCGGCGCGCGCGAGCGCCGCCTCCTCGACGAGTACCCCCTGCCGTTCGTAGCGGGCGCGGCGGCGGTGGAAGCGGACGACCACGGCCGACAGGCCACTGTCCTCGCGGGCCCGTCGCGTGAGCGCGGTGTCGCCGCGCGGCAGGTACACGAGGTGCCCCAGGTCGGCGCAGTCCAGGCAGCGCGGCTCGCCGCCCTCCAGGACGAGCAGCGGAAGCGGTCCGGAACGGCACTCCGCACAGTGCCTCCGCCGCAGCGGCTGGAAGACCAGGAGCCCGGTGCGGGCTCCGGTGCGGGCGGAGGGGATGACCGGGGAGCTCGTCATGCCCCTTTCATCCCCGCGCCCGTTCGCCGCGAAGCGGCGCCTCCGGTACCTGTGGTGCCGGTGCCGGCACCGGGCATCATGGGCCCGTGCGACTCGAACCGATCACCTGGGAACGCCTGGCCGACACCCTCGCCGACCGCCTGCTCGACCTGAAGACGGCCGACGGCGGGGCGTGGCCGCGGGTGGCCGTCGACGGGGCACCGGCCGGCGGCACCGGTGAACTGGCGCGCCTGGTGGGCGACGCGCTGCGCCCGCGGGGGCGGAGCGCGCTGGTCGTCGGCACGGAGGGCTTCCTGCGGCCCGCGTCGCTCCGCTTCGAGTACGGCCACGAGGACGTGGAGGCGTACTACAGCGGGTGGTTCGACACGGGCGCGCTGTGGCGCGAGGTCTTCGGGCCGCTCGACCCCGGCGGCACCGGGCGGGTCCTGCCCGATCTCTGGGACCCGGCGACCGACCGCGCGACCCGCAGCCCGTACGTCGGACTCCCGCCCGGCGGGCTGCTGTTGCTGCACGGACCGCTGCTCCTCGGCCACTGGTTCCCGTTCGACCTGACCGTGCACGTGCGGCTCTCGCCGGGCGCCCTGCGGCGGCGCACGCCGGAGAGCGAACGGTGGACGCTGCCGGCCTTCGAGCGGTACGAGGCGGAGGTGGACCCCGCGGCCGCGGCCGATGTGGTGGTGCGGGCGGACGACCCTCGGCATCCGGCGTGGACGTGCCGATAGCTCGGGCTCCGGATGCGGGCCGCGGTGGGCGCCGCGAGAATGAGGAGCGCCGGGACCAGCCGCGCCTCCGCGCCGCTCCGGACACTGCCCGGCAACGGGAGGTAGCGATGACCACCGCCGGAGACATCATGCACCGGGGTGCCCAGTGGATTCCCCGTCACGAGACCCTGGACCGCGCGGCCCAGTTGATGCGCCGACTCGACGTGGGCGCGCTGCCCATCAGCGACGAGAACGAACGGCTCTGCGGCATCCTCACCGACCGCGACATCGTCGTCGGCTGTGTGGCCATGGGGCGCGACCCCGCCCAGGTCACGGCGGGCGAGATGGCCAAGGGCACCCCGCGCTGGATCGACGCGGGCGCCGACGTCGACGAGGTCCTGCGGGAGATGCAGGGCCACCAGATCCGCCGCCTTCCGGTGATCGAGAACAAGCGGCTCGTCGGCATGATCAGCGAGGCCGACCTCGCCACCCACCTCACCGACGACCAGCTCGCGGGCTGGGTCGAGAGCGTGTACGCCAAGAAGTGACCCGGGCGGTGCCCCGGGCGGCGCGCCGCCTCACAGCCAGCCGTTCCGCCGGAAACCGCGGTACAGCAGCACACAGGCCGTCACGATGACGGACATGACGAGCGGATAGCCGAACCGCCAGTGCAGCTCAGGCATGTGGTCGAAGTTCATGCCGTACATGCCGCAGACCATCGTCGGCACCGCGATGACCGCCGCCCATGCGGTGATCTTCCGCATGTCCTCGTTCTGCGCGACCGTCACCTGCGCGAGGTGGGCCTGCAGGATCGAGTTCAGCAACTCGTCGAACGCGGCGATCTGCTCGGTGGCCCGCTTCAGGTGGTCGTCGACATCCCGGAAGTACGCCTGTATCTCCGGGGCGATGATCCGCATCGGCTGGGTGGCGAGCACCTGGAGCGGGCGGCCGAGCGGCACCACCGCCCGCTTCAGTTCGAGCAGTTCGCGCTTGAGCTGGTAGATGCGACCCGGGTCGGCCCGCGCGCCGTCCGGGGCGAACACGTCCGTCTCGACCTGGTCGATGTCCGCCTGCACCGCGTCGGTCGACGCGAGATAGTCGTCCACGACCTGGTCGGCGATGGCGTGCAGCACCGCGGCCGGGCCCTGCGCGAGCTGCTCGGGCGAGGCCTCCAGCTCCTCGCGCAGCGGCCCGAGCGAACCGTGCCTGCCGTGCCGGACCGTGATGACGAAATCCCGGCCCACGAAGACCATGATCTCGCCGGTGTCCACCACCTCGCTGGTTGCGGTCAGCACGCCGTGTTCCACGTAGCAGACGGTTTTGAACACGGCGAACAGCGTCTGGTCGTACCGCTCCACCTTGGGGCGCTGGTGCGCGTGCACCGCGTCCTCCACCGCGAGCGGGTGCAGCCCGAAGAGGTCGGCGATGTCGGCGAACTCGTCCTCCGTCGGCTCGTGCAGCCCCAGCCAGACGAAGCCGTCCCCGGACTTGCGGATCCGCTCCACCGACTCGACCAGATCGCGGCCCTGCGGCTCGCGCACCCCTTCCCGGTACGTCACGCAGTTCACCACCGACGAACCCAGCGGGGAGCGGGCCGGGTGGCTCAGGTCGACGCGGGTCCCGCGGCGGGCCAGGCGCGCGACCTTCCGCAGGCCGCCGACTCCGCGCAGGCCGCCGACCTTGCGCAGGTTCCCGACCTTTCGCAGATTGCCTGCCATCGACATAGGGGCTCCTCGTGGTGACGACTTGGCGTGCCAGTCTGTCAGCACGGTCCGGCCGCTCGCCAAGGCCTGTGGGAACGGAGTGCTCCGTTCCGGATTGACCGGTTCTGCCTCCCGGGAGCAAGCGGGACAACTGGGATGATCGCGGCATGACGCACATCGACGGTCATCTTCTCGACCCCCGGCAGTACCCCGGCCCCCGGCAGCTCGCCGAGCACCGGCAGCTCTCCGCCGCCCGCCAGTCCGAGGCGCGGTCGCGCTCCGACGCCTTCGCCGCCCTCTTCGACCCCACGACCTTCGGGCACATCGAACGCCTCGGCATCGGCCCGGGCTGGCGCTGCTGGGAGGTCGGCGCGGGCGGCACTTCCGTGATCTCCTGGCTCGCCAGGCGGGTCGGCCCCACCGGCCGGGTCCTCGCGACCGACATCGACACGTCGTGGCAGACGCGGGCGGCACGCGCCCCCCTCGAAGTGCGGGTCCACGACGTCGCCGCCGACCCGCCGCCCGCGGGAGGCTTCGACCTCGTGCACGCCCGGCTCGTCCTGTCCGACGTCGGTGACCGGGAGCGGGCCCTGGCGTCGATGCACAGGGCGCTGCGGCCCGGCGGCAGACTCCTCGTCGAGGAGCCCGACCCCGCGCTCCAGCCGCTGGCCTGCCCCGACGAGCACGGCCCCGCCCAGGAGTCGGCGAACCGGCTGCGCCGCGCGGTGTGCGCCCTGCTCGCGGAGCACGGCGCCGACGTGGCGTACGGACGCGGGCTGCCCCGGCTGCTGCGCGAGGCGGGCCTGCGCCGGGTGGAGGCCGACGCGTACTTCCCGCTCGCCTCACCGGCCTCGGCGGCCCTGGAGACCGCCACGCTCCAGCAGCTCCGCCCCGAACTGACCGCCGCGGGCCTGGCCACGCCCGAGGACATCGACCAGCACCTGACCGGCGTCGCGACAGGCGCCCTGGACCTGGCGGCCCCGCCCCTCATCTCGGCGTGGGGGAGGAAGGCGTAATCGGCGCGCGGACGGAGCAACCCTGCGGAGGGCGCGACGGCCGTCAGGCTGTCGGCGTCGGGTCCGGCGGCCTGCCGCCGACCAGTTCCACGGCCCGCGCCCCCGCCAGGCACCCCTCCGCCGCCGCCTCGCCCAGCTCCGCCCCGCCGAGCCGCGCGGCGAGGAACGCGCCGGTGAACGCGTCACCCGCCCCCGTCGAGTCGCACACGCGCGCGGGCACCGCGGGAACGCGGACCAGCACCTGACCGTCCCGCGCCACCAAGGCCCCGTCGGCGCCCGACTTGACCACCACGGCCGGAAACCGGTGGCTCAGCTTCGACGCCGCGTCCGCCGGGTCGGCGAGCCCGGTGAGCAGCTCGGCCTCGTCCCGGCTCGGCAGCAGCACGGCCACCCCGTCCACCGCCGAGAGGAACCGCTCCACGCCCGTCTCCGCGAGGAACCCCGCCGACGCGGGGTCGACGGTCACCGGCACGCCGCGCGCGTGGGCCGCCGCCAAGGCCGCGCGGGCCGCCGCCCGGCCGGGTTCGGCGAAGAACAGGTAGCCGGACAGGTGCAGCAGGGCCACGCCGTCGAGGAGATCGGGGGACCAGTCGGCGGGGGAGAGCCGCAGCGCGGCACCGCTGTCCGTGAGGAACGTCCGCTCGGCCGCGGCACCGCCGTCCACCAGACAGATCACCGTCCCCGTAGGCGCCCCCGAGTCGACGACCAGCCGGGGCCGCACCCCCGCGCGCGTGAGCGCGGCCTCGTGCCACGCGGCCGCGTCGGCGCCGACCCGCCCGAGGAACCGCACGTCGGGGCAGCCCCGATGCGCCGCCCAGCAGGCCACGTTGGCGCCCGCGCCGCCGGGCACGGTGCGGATGGCGGCGGCCGTGTCGGTGCCGGGTGCCAACGCCGTACGGTGCCGGGCCACGATGTCCGTGACGACGTCCCCGACGACCAGCAGGGCACCGGAGCCCGAGGACGCGGTCGCCCGCTCCCTCACCGGTCCCGCCCGGCCCAGGCCGTCGCGATCCGCCCCGCGAGCCGGACGTTGCCGCGGACGGCCGCGAGGTTGGCCTCCAGCGACGCGCCCCCGGTGCGCCGCACCAACTCGCCCAGCAGGAACGGCGTGATGGCCTGCCCCGTGATGCCCCGCTTCTCGCACACCTCCAGCGCCTCGGTGAGCACGCGCGCGTGGAGCGACGGATCGAGCTGCTCGTCGCACGGCACCGGGTTGGCCACGATCAGCGCCGACTCCGGTCCGCCCAGCGTGTCCTGCGCCCGCATCGCCTCGGCGACCTCACCGGGTGTGCGCAGCGTCCAGTCCACCGGGTGCCCGGAGTCCGCGAGATAGAAGCCCGGAAAGCGGTCGGTCCCGAACCCCGCCACCGCGACGCCCAGCGTCTCCAGGCGCTCCAGCGTCGCCGCGACGTCCAGTATCGACTTCACGCCCGCGCACACCACCGTGAGCCGCGTGCGGGCGAGCAGGCCCAGGTCGGCCGACTCGTCCTGCGACTGCGTCCACTGCCGGTGCACGCCGCCGAGCCCGCCCGTGGCGAACACGCGCACGCCCGCGCGCGCGGCGAGCAGCGCCGTCGCCGACACCGTCGTCGCCCCGCTCGCGCCCGTCGCGACGGCGAGCGGCAGATCGCGGTGGCCCAGCTTGCGGATGCCGTCCTCGTTCGCGACCCGGTCCAACTGCCCCTTGTCCAGGCCGACCCGGGGCTTCCCGTCCAGTACGGCGATCGTCGCGGGGACGGCGCCCTCGTCCCGTACGACCGCTTCGAGTTCCTCGGCCACCTGGAGATTGCGCGGGCGCGGCAGGCCGTGCGCGATGATCGTGGACTCCAGGGCCACCACGGGGCGTCGCTCCGCGACAGCCGTCTGCACCTCGTCGGACACCACCAGCACGGGCCTGCCTCCTGCCTGTCGGGTCTCCCCTCATCCCTGGCGGGCGGCGCGCCCCGGCAAACCCCCGCCCGCGAGCGGCCTCCCGGCCCCCGGCTAGGGTGACCGGACATGACCACGAATGATCAGACCGCTGCGTCTTTTGCCGTGCACATTGCGGATGTCGAGCTGGAGGCCGAGCCGCTCGACCCGGCGCAGATCGTCTCCGGCGACCCGGTGGTGACCGGCAAGGTGCTGTGGGAGTCCGCCGACGGCAAGCAGCTGCGCGGTATCTGGCAGATCACGCCGGGTGTGGTCACCGACACCGAGGCCAATGAGCTGTTCGTGGTCGTCAGCGGCCGCGCCACCGTCGAGGTCGAGGGCGGCGACACCCTGGAGATCGGCCCGGGCGACGCCGCCGTGCTGCGCGAGGGCGACCGCACCACCTGGACCGTGCACGAGACGCTGCGGAAGGCGTACCACATCACGCTCCCGTGACCACCGGCACGCGGCACGCGGCACGCGATACGTGGCCAGGCCGTCAGGCCTTCTTGACCGACCTGCGGGCGACGAGCGCGGCCATCGGCAGCAGTACGCAGACGCCGACGAGGTTGAGCCAGCCGTAGCTCGCCCGCGCCACGATGAGGCCGGCGGCGGCGCCACCGATGCCCGCCGCCGCGTTCATCGTCAGGTCCGACAGGCCCTGCACGGCGGCCCGGGCGGGCTGCGGCACCGAGTCGGTGAGCAGCGCGGAGCCGGAGACCAGCCCCGCGGACCAGCCGAGGCCCAGCAGGAAGAGCCCGGCGGCGGTCTGGCCGTGGCTGGGCCCCGCCGTGCCGGCGAGCAGCGCGGCACAGCACAGCAGCCCCACGGCGAGCCCGATCACGGAGAGCCTGCCGAACCGGTCCGCGAGCCAGCCCATCACCGGCGAGAACGCGTACATGCCCGCGATGTGGCCGCTGATGACCAGGCCGACCAGTTGCAGGCTCGCGCCGTGGTGCCCCAGGTCGACCGGGGTCATCACCATGATCGAGACCATCACGGTGTGCGACGCGGCGACCGTCACCAGAGCGAGCCGGGCCATCGGCGACGCCGCCACCGCGGCGATGCCGGCCTTCAGCGAGCGGCTCTGCGAGGTCCCGCTGTCCTGCGGGGCCAGCGCGCGGGCGGTGAGCAGCGGGTCGGGCCGCAGCAGCACCGCCACCACCAGCGCGGCGGCCGCGAAGATCCCGGCGGCGAAGAGGAAGGGGCCTGCCTCCTCGGGAATGGAGGTGCCCTTGAAGACCCGGCTCGCGGGCGCGGAGATGTTCGGGCCGAGCACGGAGCCGATCGTGGTGGCCCAGATGACGTGGGAGATGGCCCGGCCGCGCCGGTCGGGCTCGGCGAGGTCGGCCGCGGCGAACCGCGCCTGCAGCGTGGCCAACGAGCCCGCCCCGAAGGCCGCCATGCCGAGCAGCAGCAGGGCGAAGCTCTCTACGACCGAGGCGAGCACGACGATCCCCGCGCCCAGCGCGCCGATCACATACGCGAGGACGAGCCCGGCACGCCGCCCGCGCGCGTTCATCAGCGCGGCGAGCGGCAGCGACAGCAGGGCCGTGCCCGCCACGGAAGCGGTCGACGCGAGTCCGGACAGCGCCTCCGTGCCGCTCACGGCGGTGGCCAGCATCGGAGCCAGGGCGATGCCGATCGGCACCCCGAGGCCGCCCAGCATCTGACTGGCGATCAATACCGCGTTCGTACGGCGGCGGAGGGCGGTCAGCGCCTCCGGCCCGGGTATGTCAGGGGCGTCGAGGGTCGAAGTCACTGACGCAGTGTGCCAGGGCGTTCCCCCGCACGAAACGGGGAGTTCTCGGAACATCCGAAAGGAGGAGTCCTCAGAACAGCGGCTGCGGCAGCACGCCCTCCAGGGCCAGCAGCCGCCGCTTGGTCTCCAGGCCGCCGCCGAAGCCGCCGATGCCGCCGTCGCTCTCCACCACGCGGTGGCACGGCACCACGACCGGCAGCGGGTTGGCGCCCATCGCGATGCCCACGGCCTGGGCCGCGCCCGGGCTGCCGACCCGGCGGGCGAGGTCGCCGTACCCCACCACCGTGCCGTACGGCACGCCGGTGGCGAGCTCGCGCAGCACCTGGCGGTTGAAGCCGGATATCAGCGACCAGTCGAGCGGCAGCCCGAAGTCGCGCAGGTCACCCGCGAAGTAGGCCGCGAGCCGGCGTACCGGCTCGGCGAGCAGGGGGGAGTCCGGCGCGTGGACCGGCTCGGCGCCCAGGCGGGAGCCGAGCCGGTCCAGAGTCGTGTCGCGCACCGCCTCGGTGGCGTGGAAGGCCACGGTGACGAGCCCTTCGCCGGTCGCGGCGAGCAGCAGCGGACCGATGTCGCTGTCGACGACGGCCCACACGGCCGCACGCTGGTCCTGCGCAGTGGCGTTCATGTCGACCACCGTACGACCGGCCACTGACAACGCGGCCGGCCGACGGTGAAAGGGGTGGTCTCGAAAGGGGTGGTCCGTCAGTCCTCGCGCAGCGCCTTGCGCACGACGTCGGGCTTGTTGGTGATGATGCCGTCCACGCCGAAACCGGCCGCGCGCACCGCGCCCGGCGCGTCGTTGACGGTCCACGTGAAGATCTCCAGCGGCTTGCCGTGCGGGCCCTTGAGATCGTGGATCGCGGAGACGTAGTCGGCCGAGATGGAGGTGTGCGTCGAGTTGATCTGGTCGGCGAACCGCGCGTAGGAGGGCAGGTCGGCGACCGCGGGGGTGCCGAGGAAGCCGGTCTTCACATCAGGCCGCAGCTTGTGCACCGTCTTCACGCTGTCCGCGCTGAAGCTCTGGATGACCAGCCTGCTCTTGACGTGGCGCCGGTCGAGCCAGCCCTCCTTGTGCAGCACCTGAAGGCCCTGCTTCTCGATTCCCGGGTACAGCTCGGGCTTCTTGAACTCGAAGACCAGCTTCTGGTGGTTGTGCGAGACCCGCCGCATGTACTGCTTCAGGGTCGGCACGCGCTCACCGGCGAACTCCGGGCCGAACCAGCTGCCCGCGTCGAGTTTCGCTATCTCCGCCGCCGTGAAGTCCGCGACCTTCCACGGAGCGCGGTCGGGGAAGAGCTCCTCGACGTTCGTCGTCCGCTTCAGGGTGTCGTCGTGCATGATCACCAGCTCGCCGTCCTTGGTCCGCTGGACGTCGTTCTCGACCCAGCGGAACCCCATGGCGCGGGCCTTGTCGATGGCCGCGAGGGTGTTCTCCGGAGCGTAGGCCGAGGCGCCGCGGTGGGCGACGACCAGCGGCCTGTCGTGCCGGGCGGTGCCCGATGCCGCAGGGGCCGTGTGGGGCTGCGCGGTGGCGGCGGCGGTGGGGAGGACGAGTGCACCGGCTCCCAGGAGGGCGACGGTGGTGGCGGCAGCACGTGCGTACACGGGTACTCCTCGCGTCGTGTGATCGCGGACCGGTCGAGAGTGACAGTCCTCTGCCAACGGGAAACAGGTGCAGGATGGCCACAGGTTGAACGGAGTCATCACCGACGAGGACCCCGCGCGTGGGGAAAGCGATTCTTTGCCGGAAAATCGTTCGAACGTCCCGGCGTGAGCTTTACTCTCTGCCTCAGCCGACGGTCTTTCATATGACCGACGGTAGGGGGTATATGGGACGTTTCATTGCATTTGGGCACGAAAAGCGGAAGGGCTACCGCGCATGCAGGGCACGGTCGACGGGTTCAGCTACGGAGTCGTCACACCGGTGGTGGCCTATCTCATGGCCTGCCTCGGGGGCGCGCTCGGCCTGCGCTGCACGACCAGATCGCTGCTCCTCGCGCACTCCTGGCGGCCCGGCTGGCTCGCGCTCGGCTCGGCCGCGATCGGCTCCGGCATCTGGACCATGCACTTCGTGGCGATGATGGGCTTCACCGTGGAGGAGGCCCCGATCCACTACGACAAGGCGCTGACCTTCGCGAGTCTCGCCGTCGCCATCGTCATGGTCGGCATCGGCATCTTCATCGTCGGCTACCGCGGCGCCACGGGCACCGCCCTCTTCACCGGCGGAACGATCACGGGCCTCGGCATCGCCTCGATGCACTACCTCGGAATGGCCGGTATGCGTCTTCGCGGGACGCTGGAGTACGACACCCTGACCGTCGCCGCCTCCGTGGTGATCGCCATGGCCGCCGCGACCGCCGCGCTCTGGGCGGCGGGACAGGTCAGGGGAATCCTGTGGAGCCTCGGCGCCAGCCTCGTCATGGGCCTCGCCGTGAGCGGCATGCACTACATGGGCATGGCGGGGCTCAGCGTCCACCTGCACGACTCGGGGGCCACACCGCCCGGCGACTCGCCCGCCGAGATCCTCGCGCCCATGATGATCGGCCCGCTCGCCTTCCTGCTCCTCGCGGGCGTGATCGTGATGTTCGACCCGCTCATGGTGATGGGCGGCCAGGCGGACGTCAGGAAGCCCGCGAACGGCGGCCGCGCCCGGCAGTCCTACCCCGTCCCGCGCTCGGGCGACCGGCACGTGCCCGCCCGCCGCCGGACCCGGTCCAGGTCCCGCACCCGCCCCGGCTCCCGCTCCCCGCAGAACTGGTGACCGGGCCGCGCCACCGCTGACCCGGCCGGTGCCGGGCGGCCGATCCGGCCCGGTTGTCAGTGCGGGGTCGTACGGTTGATTCCATGCGGCCCGTATCCAAGATCGAACGCACGGTGGCACCTTTCGAGGTCGTCAGTCCGTACCAGCCCAGTGGCGACCAGCCGGCGGCCATCGCCGAGCTGGACCGCCGCATCCGCGCAGGTGAGAAGGATGTCGTCCTCCTCGGCGCGACCGGCACCGGCAAGTCGGCCACCACCGCGTGGATGATCGAGAAGCTCCAGCGCCCCACCCTCGTCATGGCGCCGAACAAAACGCTGGCCGCCCAGCTGGCGAACGAATTCCGCGAGCTCCTGCCGAACAACGCGGTGGAGTACTTCGTCTCGTACTACGACTACTACCAGCCCGAGGCGTACGTCCCGCAGTCCGACACCTACATCGAAAAGGACTCCTCGATCAACGAGGAGGTCGAGCGCCTGCGCCACTCCGCGACGAACTCGCTGCTCACCCGCCGTGACGTGATCGTGGTCGCCTCCGTCTCCTGCATCTACGGCCTCGGCACCCCGCAGGAGTACGTGGACCGGATGGTCCCGCTCAAGGTCGGCGACGAGATCGACCGCGACCAGCTCCTGCGCCGCTTCGTCGACATCCAGTACACGCGCAACGACCTGGCGTTCACCCGCGGCACCTTCCGCGTCCGCGGCGACACCATCGAGATCTTCCCGGTCTATGAAGAGCTCGCGGTCCGCATCGAGATGTTCGGCGACGAGATCGAGGCCCTCTCCACCCTCCACCCGCTCACCGGCGAGGTCATCAGCGACGACGACCACCTGTACGTCTTCCCGGCGTCCCACTACGTAGCGGGACCCGAGCGCCTGGAGAAGGCGGTCAACGGCATCGAGAAGGAGCTCACCGAGCGCCTCGCCGAGCTGGAGAAGCAGGGCAAGATGCTGGAGGCCCAGCGCCTGCGCATGCGCACCACGTACGACCTGGAGATGCTCCGCCAGATCGGCTCCTGCTCCGGCGTCGAGAACTACTCGATGCACTTCGACGACCGCGCCCCCGGCACCGCCCCCAACACCCTCCTGGACTACTTCCCCGAGGACTTCCTCCTCGTCCTGGACGAGTCGCACGTCACGGTCCCGCAGATCGGCGCGATGTACGAGGGCGACGCCTCCCGCAAGCGCACCCTCGTCGACCACGGCTTCCGGCTGCCCTCCGCGCTGGACAACCGCCCCCTGAAGTGGGAGGAGTTCCTCGGCCGTATCGGCCAGACGGTCTACCTCTCGGCCACCCCGGGGAAGTACGAGCTCTCGCGCGGCGACGGCTTCGTCGAGCAGATCATCCGCCCCACCGGCCTCGTCGACCCCGAGGTCGTCGTCAAGCCCACCGAGGGCCAGATCGACGACCTGGTGCACGAGATCCGCCTGCGCACCGAGAAGGACGAGCGCGTCCTCGTCACCACCCTCACCAAGAAGATGGCCGAGGACCTCACCGACTACTTCCTGGAGCTCGGCATCCAGGTCCGCTACCTCCACAGCGACGTCGACACGCTGCGCCGCGTCGAGCTCCTGCGCGAGCTGCGCGCCGGCGAGTACGACGTCCTGGTCGGCATCAACCTCCTCCGGGAGGGCCTCGACCTGCCCGAGGTCTCCCTGGTGGCGATCCTCGACGCCGACAAGGAGGGCTTCCTGCGCTCCGGGACCTCCCTGATCCAGACCATCGGCCGCGCCGCGCGCAACGTCTCGGGCCAGGTCCACATGTACGCCGACAAGATCACCCCGGCCATGGAGAAGGCCATCGACGAGACCAACCGCCGCCGGGAGAAGCAGATCGCGTACAACACCGAGAGGGGCATCGACCCGCAGCCGCTGCGCAAGAAGATCAACGACATCGTGTCGGCGATCGCGCGCGAAGAGGTCGACACCGAACAGCTCCTCGGCTCCGACTACCGCAAGCCCAAGGCGGGCAAGGGCGCCAAGGCCCCGGTGCCCTCGCTCGGCAGCGAGGCGGCCGCCCCCGCCAAGGCGAAGGCCAAGGGCAAGAAGGGCGCGGAGACGGTCCCGACCAACCGCCCCGCGGCCGAGCTGGCGGAGCAGATCGAGGAGATGACCGAGCGCATGCGCGCGGCCGCCGCCGACCTGCAGTTCGAGATCGCCGCCCGGCTGCGCGACGAGGTGTCCGAGATGAAGAAGGAGCTGCGCCAGATGAGGGAGGCGGGACAGGCCTAGAGAGCCGCCCGGGGGAGGGGTGGCGGCGTACTGCCCGGTCTGTTGCAAGACCGCCACAAAGTGTGACCCGCGGTGCTGCACCGCAGGTCGGCCTGCATAGGGTGCTGGGCAACCGCAAGAGGCGGTTGCCCAGGCAGTTCGAGAGGGGACAGCGCGTGACGGTCAACATGACCAAGGGTCAGGCCATCAGCCTGCAGAAGGACGACGGGGGCGCCCTGTCCGCGGTGCGCATGGGACTCGGGTGGCAGGCGGCCCCGCGCCGCGGCCTGTTCGGCTCGCGCACCCGCGAGGTCGACCTGGACGCCTCGGCGGTGCTGTTCGCGGACAAGCAGCCGGTGGACGTCGTGTTCTTCCGCCATCTGGTCAGCGACGACGGCTCGGTGCGGCACACCGGGGACAACCTCGTGGGCGGCGTCGGCCAGGGCGGGGACGACGAGGCGATCCTCGTCGACCTCCAGCGGGTCCCCGTCCACATCGACCAGATCGTCTTCACGGTGAACTCCTTCACCGGCCAGACCTTCCAGGAGGTGCAGAACGCGTTCTGCCGCCTGGTCGACGAGACCAACGGCCAGGAGCTCGCCCGCTACACCCTCGACGGCGGCGGCCAGTACACCGCGCAGATCATGGCGAAGGTGCACCGCGCGGGCACGGGCTGGCAGATGACGGCCATCGGCAACCCGGCCAACGGCCGCACCTTCCAGGACCTGATGCCGTCGATCCTGCCGCACCTGTAGGCATCACATGTAGGTGAGCACCATCCGTACGTACGAGGGGGAACGAACGCGATGACGGCCGAGCTGGTGCGGGGGCAGAACCACCCGCTTCCCGCGACCCGCCTGGAGATCCGCGTATCGGCCGGCCGGCCGGTCGTGGCGGGCGCCACGCTCGGCGACGACCGGGGCAGGGTCCGCGGTGTGGAGTGGGTGGCCCACCCGGGCTCGCCCACCCTGCCGGGCCTCGAAGTGTCCAAGCAGGCGGCGGCCGACCACCGCCTCGCCGTCGACCTCGACGCCCTGCCGGACACCGTCCACCGCGTCAGCGTCCTGCTGGCGCTGCCCGTCGGTGCCGGAGCCCCGGCCAGTTTCCGTGCCCTCGCCGCCCCCTTCGTGGCGGTCACCGGTCTCGACGGCACCGAGATCGCCAGCTACACCATCACCGACCTGGACGCCGAGTCCGCCGTCGTCGCCCTGGAGCTCTACCGCCGCCAGGCCGCCTGGAAGGTCCGCGCCATCGGGCAGGGCTACGCGGCAGGCCTCGCCGAGATGCTCACCGACCAGGGCCTGCCCCAGGCCCGCGAGCTGGCAGGCGCGATCAACGACGCCGTGGCCCAGGGCCTGGCCCGCTCGGTGGCGGTGCCGCCGCCCCGCCCCACCGACACCCGGGTGCGCACCGCGCCCCAGGGCCCGGCCACCACTGACCGGGCACCCCAGGCACCCACGGCCTCGGACCGGGCCGCGTCGCCGCAGGGACCCACGGCCTCAGACCGCGCCGCGACGCCTCAGGGACCCACGGCCTCGGACCGGGCCGCGGCGCCCCAGGGCCAGGCCGCCGCAGACGGCGCTTCCGCCCCGCCGGCCCCGCCCAGCGTCCCGGGCCCTGTCGACTACACCCACCCGGGGCGACGGCCGGCCACCGCGCCCCCGCCGCCACCGCCCGCCGTGCCCCCGGCCCAGCCCGGGCAGCCCGCCCAGCCCGTCGCCGGGGATGCCACCGGCTGGTCCCCGGAGGAGCGGCTCTACAACCAGGTGTGGGGCATGTTCGAAGACCTGGCCCGCACCACCGCGGCGTACCGGAGCGCCGTCGACTTCGCCGACTCCCGCATGGAGCAGGAGCTCGACAAGGTGCTCTCCGACCCGCGCAGCCGCATCGGAGGCGCGGCCGACCCCGCTCGGGAGGCCGCCCGCGCCCGGCACGCCGACCTCGTCGACCGGGCCAGGGCCGCCCTCGACCGCGACCTCGCCCAGCTCGCCGCCGAGGCCGACGTCGTCGAGCCCGCCCTCCCTCCGGCGTACGCGGCGTGGCACAGCCCCGCCTGGCACGCCTACCGCGCGCCCATGGAGATCCCCATGGCGCTGCGCCTCGGCGATCTGCACCTCCCCGAGCGTGTCGACCTCCGCATCCCGCTCCTCGTCCGGCTGCCCCTGGAGCGGGGCCTGTGGATCGACAGCGGCAAGGCCCTGACCAACCACGCCACCGACTCGACCGAGCTGCGGCGGCTGGCCGTCGACACCGCGGTCGCGCACGCGGCCCGGCTGCTCGCGGCCTATCCGGCGAACGAGTTCCAGGTGCACGTCATCGACGCGGCGGGAGCCGCCGCGCCCGCTCTCGCGCCGCTCGTGACGGCCGGTGTGCTCGCCGGGCCCCCGGCGTCCGGCGCGGCCGGCGTCTCCGAGGTGCTCGCCAAGCTGACCCAGCGCGTCGACCTGGTGCAGATGGCGGTCCGCGGCGGTGCCGCCGACGCGCTGCCCCCGGACCTGGACACCGCCGAGCAGCTCCTGATCGTCAACGACTTCCCGCACGGCTTCGACGACCGCGCCGTGACCCAGTTGCGCTACCTCGCGGACGAGGGCCCGGCCGTCGGTGTGCATCTCATGATGGTCGCCGACCGCGAGGACGCCGCCGAGTACGGCCCGCTGCTCGACCCCCTGTGGCGCGGGCTCCTGCGGCTGACGCCGGTGCCCGACGACCACCTGGCCGACCCGTGGGTCGGCCACGCGTGGACGTACGAACCACCCGTCGTCCCGCACGGCAGCCAGATCCTGCGGCGGCTCCTCGACCAGGTCGCCACGGCCCGGCGCAACGGCGGGCGTTGACGGCAAAGCGACTTTTGTACTCCGCTGACCAGGCATTTTGGCTTCTGTTTGCCATCTCCTTTACCAATGCTTGGTGTTTCGCGTACTCTTGCATCAGCGGAGGGGAGTACTCCCGGCTGCGACGTACCCGTCAATACGGACCGCCATCGGTCCCGGGGCGTCGGCCCGATCCATGGCGGTGACCGCCTCGGGTGGAAGAGACCTCCGGCAGCGACGACGCTGATCAGTAGCCGTACGAAGCCGGAGGCGCAGTGGACGTTTCAATGACCATGTGGGTGACGACCGTTCTCGGTCTGTGTGCCCTGATCGCGGTCGACTTCTTCATCGGGCGCAAGCCCCATGACGTGTCGATCAAGGAAGCCGGAGTCTGGACGGTCGTCTGGATCATCCTCGCGGCGCTCTTCGGCCTCGGCCTGCTGATCGCCGGCGAGAGCCAGGCGTCCGGCGAGTTCTTCGCGGGCTTCATCACCGAGAAGTCGCTCTCCGTCGACAACCTCTTCGTCTTCATCCTGATCATGGCGAAGTTCTCGGTGCCGAGCCATCTGCAGCAGCGTGTGCTGCTGTTCGGCGTGCTGATAGCGCTGGTCCTGCGCGCGATCTTCATCGCCGCCGGCGCCGCGGTCATCGCCAACTTCTCCTGGGTCTTCTACATCTTCGGCGCGTTCCTGATCTACACCGCCTGGAAGCTCATCCAGGAGGCCCGTGCCGACGAGGAGGAAGAGGACTGGGAGGAGAACCGCCTCCTGAAGTCCATCGAGAAGAAGTTCGGCGTCTCCGACCGGTACGAGGGCACGAAGCTGTTCGTCCGGAAGAACGGCAAGAAGATCATGACGCCCCTCATGGTCGTCATGCTCGCCATCGGCACCACCGACGTGCTCTTCGCGATGGACTCCATCCCCGCGATCTTCGGCCTCACCCAGGACCCGTACATCGTCTTCACGGCCAACGCCTTCGCCCTGATGGGCCTGCGGCAGCTGTACTTCCTCATCGGCGGCCTGCTCAGGAAGCTGGTCCACCTCAGCTACGGCCTGTCGGTGATCCTCGGCTTCATCGGTGTGAAGCTCGTCCTGCACGCCCTCCACGAGAACGGGGTGCATGTCCCCGAGATCTCCATCCCGGTCTCGCTCGGCGTCATCTGCGGCGTCCTGGTGATCACGACGATCACCAGCCTCATCGCCTCCAAGAAGCAGGAGCGGCAGGCCGCGGCCGAGGCCGCGGACGACACCCGCAAGGACAGCATCGAGGCCTGATCAAGGCCTGACGGTCAGCTCTCCCGCCCGGCACCGGGCGGGAGAGCACCGAGTAGCGGCACCCAGGCGCCCGGGGCAGCATCGAGTCATGGTCACTCGGCTCCGGGCGCTCGGCATGCAGTGGACGGCCGTGGTGCCGGTCCTCGCGATCCTTCTTCTCGCGCTCACCTGGGGGCGGGACTTGCCGGGCCCGGTCGTCGCCGTGGTCACGCTGGTCCTCGCCGGGGCGGTGCTCGCCGCCGTCCACCACGCCGAGGTGATCGCGCACCGCGTCGGCGAACCCTTCGGCTCGCTCGTCCTCGCGGTCGCCGTGACGATCATCGAGGTGGCCCTCATCGTCACCCTCATGGCCGACGGCGGCGACAAGAGCTCCACTCTCGCCCGCGACACCGTCTTCGCCGCCGTGATGATCACCTGCAACGGCATCGTCGGGCTCTGCCTCCTGGTCGGCGCGCTGCGCCACCGCACCGCCGTCTTCAACCCCGAGGGCACCGGCGCCGCCCTCGCGACCGTCGCGACCCTGGCCACGCTCTGCCTGGTCCTGCCGACGTTCACCACCACCAAACAGGGCCCCGAGTTCTCCACCGCCCAGCTGACCTTCGCCGCGGTCGCCTCCCTCGTCCTCTACGGCATCTTCGTCACCACCCAGACCGTGCGGCACCGCGAATACTTCCTGCCCCTCACCAAGCAGGGCGAAGTCATCGACACCGATGGCCACGGTGGGGGCCCCTCGTCCCGGGCGGCGCTGATGAGCCTCGGGCTGCTCGCACTGGCGCTGATCGGGGTGGTCGGCCTGGCCAAGGGCGTCTCCCCGACGATCGAGTCCGGCGTGGAGAGCGCCGGCATGCCGCACGCCGTCGTCGGCGTGATCATCGCGCTCCTCGTGCTGCTCCCGGAGACCATCGCGGCCGTGCGCGCCACCCGCCGCGACCGCGTGCAGACCAGCCTGAACCTCGCCCTCGGCTCGGCCATGGCCAGCATCGGGCTGACCATCCCGGCCGTCGCCGTCGCGTCCGTGTGGCTGTCGGGCCCGCTCGTGCTGGGCCTGAGCTCGACCCACATGGTGCTGCTCGCGCTCACCGTGATCGTCGGAACGCTCACGGTCGTGCCCGGGCGCGCCACGCCGCTGCAGGGCGGGGTCCACCTGGTGCTGTTCGCGGCGTTCCTGGAGCTCGCGGTCACCCCGTAGCGGCCGCCGGCTCGGGGCTCACGACCGGCCGTGTCTCCGGAAGCAGCGCGAAGCAGCCGAGGCTCAGCAGCGCGATGCCCGTCAGATACGCGGCCACACCCCACGGCTTCCCGTCCCCCTGCGCCGCCGCCGTCGCCACGATCGGGGTGAGCGCGCCCCCGAGCACCCCGCCGAGGTTGTAGCCGACCGCGGCGCCCGTGCAGCGCACCCGGGGCTCGTACAGCTCCGGCAGATACGCGCCGATCACCGCGAACATCGTGATGAACGCGAGCATCGCCACCAGGAACCCGGTGAACATCAGCAGCGGCTCCCCGGTCGAGAGCAGCGCGACCATCGGGAACATCCACAGGGCCGACGCGGCGCACCCGAGCAGGCACAGCGGCCGCCGTCCGTACCGGTCGCCGAGCACGGCCGCCACCGGCGTCAGGGCGCCCTTCACGAGCACCGCCGCCATCACGCAGGCCAGCATGACCGTGCGGCTGACGCCGAGCCGCTCCACGCCGTACGAGAGGGACCAGGTGGTCACGGCGTAGAACACCGCGTACCCGACGGCGAGTGCGCCCGCCGTCAGGAGTACGAGGCGCCAGTGTCCGCGCACCACTTCGGCGAGCGGCACGCGCGCGTGCTCACGCAGGCGCAGGAAGTCCGGGCTCTCCGCGAGCGAGGAGCGCAGCGCGAGGCCCGCCGCCACGAGCAGCCCCGCCGCCCAGAACGGCACGCGCCATCCCCAGGCCGCGAACTGCGCGTCGGTGAGCGTCGCCGACAGGGCGAGCATGACGCCGTTGGCGAGCAGGAATCCGATCGAGGGGCCGACCTGCGGGAAGCTCGCCCACAGGCCGCGCCGCTCGGGCGGCGCGTGCTCCGCGGTCAGCAGCACGGCGCCGCCCCACTCGCCCCCGAGTCCGAGCCCCTGCAGGAACCGCAGGACGAGGAGCAGCACGGGAGCGGCGGCTCCGATGGACCCGTACGTCGGTACGCAGCCGACCGCGACCGTGGCGACTCCGGTGAGCAGCAGCGACACGATGAGCACGGGCCGTCGCCCGTGCCGGTCACCGATGTGCCCGAAGAGGATGGAGCCGAGGGGCCGCGCGACGAAGCCCACTCCGAAGGTCGCGAAGGCGGCGAGCGTGCCCGCGAGCGGCGAGAAGGTGGGGAAGAACAGCGGCCCCAGGACCAGTGCGGCGGCCGTTCCGTAGATGAAGAAGTCGTAGAACTCGATGGCGGTCCCGGCGAGCGAGGCGGCCGCGAGCCGCGGCAGTGACGGCGGTGCGGCCGGGCGTGGGGGCTTCGTTTTGCGCATGCCGGATCAACTACCCACAGTCACTGCCAGTAACGCATGGCGACTGCCCTCGCTGTGACCGGCTAATAGGCCACGTCTAGTAGGTCACGTCTAGTCGTCTAGTAGGTCACGGTGATGCGGCGGGCCGGGCCGTCGACCCGCACGATTCCCCCGTAGGGGATGACGACTTGGGGATCGGTGTGCCCGAGGTCCACGTCGAAGACCGCCATGGTCCCCGGCGCGTACGCGGCGAGCGCCTTCTGGACGGCCTCGCGCTGCTCGCGGACGTACGCCGCCTTCCCGGCGGTGTCCGAGGGGCGCTGGAAGGACCAGGCCTTGGCGCGGCCCATCAGGAGGGCGGGGAAGCGGTGCAGCAGCCCGCGCTCGCCCATGTTCCGCAGGATGCGGAACACGTCGTCGGCGGCGGGCAGTTCCTCCGACGTCTCCAGGAACAGGACGCAGCCGTCGTACGCCGACAGGTCCCGCTGGATCTCGCGGTCCGCCATCAGGAGCCAGGAGAGTATCTCCAGGTTGCCGCCCCAGGAGCGGCCCTCCACGACCCGCTCGGGCCCGTGCCAGAGCCAGCCGCCGCCCGGCTCCGTGGACGGTTCCGCCAGGAGGAGCGCGGGGTCCTCCCAGGGCAGGTCGACGTCGCGATAGCGCTCGGCGGGACGCAGTTCGTAGGGGCCTGAGGTGAAGAGCGCGGCGCGCAGCGAGTCCGCGGTCTGCGGTGCCATGGCGCCGGGGCGGCCGAGCTCGCACATGACGGACGCGCCGTGATAGCCGACGATGCCGGACTGCCACAGATGGGCGAGCAGATTGGTGTTGTCGCTCCAGCCGAAGAACGGCTTCGGGTGCGCGCGGATCAACTCCCGGTCCAGGTACGGCAGGACGGTGATCTGGTCGTCGCCGCCGATGCTCGCGATGACCGCCTTGACGGTCGGATCGGTGAACGCCGCGTGCAGGTCGTCGGCCCGCTCCCGGGGTGTCGAACCCATCTTCCGGGTCGTCGGATACTCGACGGGTTCCAGGCCGAACTCCTCGCGGAGGCGCTTCAGGCCCAGTTCGTAGGGGAGCGGGAAGAGTTCGGGCAGCCCGCTGGAGGGGGAGAGCACGGCGACGCGGTCGCCCGGCGAGGGCTTCGGCGGGTACACGGGTTCGACGATCATGACGGGAGCGTAGGCGGGCACTACGGAGAGCGCATCCGACTTCGGGCCCCTCCCGCGCGCGGGAGGCGTGATAGACCTCCCTTATGACGCGCAGCCTCGCCACCGCCCCGATCATGGTCCTGAACGGCCCGAACCTGAACCTCCTCGGCCTCCGCCAGCCGGAGATCTACGGCACGGACACCCTCGCCGACGTCGAGACCCTGTGCGCCAAGGCGGCGGCCGCGCACGGCGGCACCGTGGACCTGCGACAGAGCAACCACGAGGGCGAGTTGGTCGACTGGATCCACGAGGCGCGCGAGCACCACGTGGGCATCGTCATCAACCCCGCGGCCTACTCCCACACGTCCGTCGCGATCCTGGACGCGCTCAACACCTGTGACGGAATGCCGGTGTTGGAGGTGCACATCTCCAACATTCACCAGCGCGAGGCGTTCCGGCACCACAGCTACGTCTCGCAGCGCGCCGACGGCGTCATCGCGGGCTGCGGTGTGCAGGGGTACGCGTTCGCGGTGGAGCGGGTCGCGGCGCTGGTCGCCGCCCGCGCCTGACGCGTACGCGCGCCCCTCGGTTCACCAGCCCCGCGCGCGCCACTCGGCGAGATGCGGCCGCTCGGCGCCGAGCGTCGTGTCGCCGCCGTGGCCGGGATAGACCCACGTCTCGTCCGAGAGCGTCCCGAAGATCTTCGTCTCGACGTCGTCGATGAGGCTCGCGAAGGCCTTCGGGTCCTTCCACGTGTTGCCGACGCCGCCCGGGAAGAGGCAGTCGCCGGTGAACACGTGCGCGTGGCCGTGCGGGTCGTCGTAGACGAGCGCGATCGAGCCGGGGGTGTGGCCCACCAGGTGGCGCGCGGTCAGCGTGACCCGACCGACCGTGATGGTGTCGCCGTCGTCGACCAGGACGTCCGTCGGGACGGGGATGCCCGCGGCGTCCTCGCGGCCCGCGTAGGTCCGCGCGCCGGTCGCCGAGACGACGTCGGCGAGGGCCTGCCAGTGGTCGCCGTGCTGATGCGTGGTGACGACGGACGCGATGCCGTCGTCACCGATCAGCGTCAGCAGCGTCCCGGCGTCGTTCGCCGCGTCGATCAGCAGCTGCTCGCCGGTGGCCCGGCAGCGCAGCAGGTAGGCGTTGTTGTCCATCGGCCCGACCGCGACCTTCGAGATCATCAGGTCCGGCAGCTCGTGCACATCCGCGGGTCCGCCGACCTTCACCGCTCCGCTGTACGTCATGTGCGTCAGCCTATAGCGGGGGCAGGGCGGGCAGGAGGCCGCCTTCGGCCGTGAGTGCGGAGCCGTCGCGCCGGCCGGCGAGCCAGCCGACCAGGTCGGGCGCGGACCCGGAGACGGTGACCTCGGCGTCGCCCCGGCGGCCGGTGCTCCAGGTGTGCGTGCCGTTCGTGATCCAGGTGGGCGGCACGTCGGGGTTCCCCGCGAAGCGTGCCGTCAGGAACGTGATCTCCCGCTGCACGAACTCCTCGGGCAGGTCCTCCAGCTCGTAGCCGACGCCGAGGTCGACGTGGTGCAGCTCGACCTCCACCCACCGCCGGAACGGCACCCGCGACGCGGAGTCGGTCACGCCATTGCGCATCGTGATCGTCCGGGACCAGTCGGCGGGGACCGCGGCCTGCGCCTCGAAGCGGCCCGCGCTCTCCCGCACGTCGTCGAGCTGCACGCCCAGCGGCCGCGGGGCGTCGCGCGCGATGTCGGCGTCCCGCGCCTCCGCGCTGACGTACATCGGCCGGCCGGCCAGGACGTTCACCAGGGCGTCCGCGTTCCGCGCGAGGTGGGCGAGGACGTGGCCGCGGGTCCAGCCCGGGAGCCGGGACGGCTCGGAGATCGCGGCACTGTCCCATTTCGCCGCTGCGCTGAGCAGCCGTTCGGTCGCGTCCCGTACAGACGCCAGGTCGCGCACATGATCAATCATGCGGTCGACGATAGCTGCGCCACACGTTCGGGTGAAGAGCTCCGGAGCCGACCGTAATTCGAATGCACGTGCTATATGGTCGAGAGAGGCATCGGGCATTCTTGAAGGTCCGGGTTTGTTGTGCATGTGGAACCAGGGAAGCAGCCCGGCGTTGTCAGTGGCTCGCCCTAGTCTGTGAACGACCGGGGTTCTGCCCCTGTCACCACTCTCAAGAAAGGTGCGGACCGGCGTGGCCGACCGTCTCATCGTCCGTGGCGCGCGCGAGCACAATCTCAAGAACGTCTCGCTCGACCTCCCGCGTGACTCCCTCATCGTCTTCACCGGACTCTCCGGGTCGGGCAAGTCCTCGCTCGCGTTCGACACGATCTTCGCCGAGGGCCAGCGGCGGTACGTCGAGTCCCTCTCCTCGTACGCCCGGCAGTTCCTCGGTCAGATGGACAAGCCGGACGTCGACTTCATCGAGGGCCTCTCCCCGGCGGTCTCCATCGACCAGAAGTCGACCTCGCGCAACCCGCGCTCGACGGTCGGCACGATCACCGAGGTCTATGACTACCTGCGCCTGCTCTTCGCGCGCATCGGCAAGCCGCACTGTCCCGAGTGCGGCCGCCCCATCTCCCGCCAGTCGCCGCAGGCCATCGTCGACAAGGTCCTTGAGCTGCCCGAGGGCAGCCGCTTCCAGGTCCTGTCGCCGCTGGTGCGCGAGCGCAAGGGCGAGTTCGTCGACCTCTTCGCCGACCTGCAGACGAAGGGGTACTCCCGCGCGCGGGTCGACGGACAGACCATCCAGCTCTCCGAGCCGCCCACGCTCAAGAAGCAGGAGAAGCACACCATCGAGGTGGTCGTCGACCGCCTCACGGTGAAGGACTCCGCCAAGCGCCGCCTGACCGACTCCGTGGAGACCGCCCTCGGCCTCTCCGGCGGCATGGTCGTGCTCGACTTCGTCGACCTCGCCGAGGACGACCCCGAGCGCGAGCGCATGTACTCGGAGCACCTCTACTGCCCGTACGACGACCTGTCCTTCGAAGAGCTGGAGCCCCGCTCCTTCTCCTTCAACTCGCCCTTCGGCGCCTGCCCCGACTGCACCGGCATCGGCACGCGCATGGAGGTCGACCCCGAGCTGATCGTCCCGGACGAGGACAAGTCGCTCGACGAGGGCGCCATCCACCCCTGGTCGCACGGCCACACCAAGGAATACTTCGGCCGGCTCGTCGGAGCCCTCGCCGACGCCCTCGGCTTCTCCACCGACATGCCGTGGGCCGGACTCCCGCAGCGCGCCAAGAAGGCCCTCCTGTACGGCCACAAGACCCAGATCGAGGTCCGCTACCGGAACCGGTACGGCCGCGAGCGGGTCTACACCACCGCCTTCGAAGGTGCCGTCCCCTTCGTCAAGCGCCGCCACAGCGAGGCCGAGAGCGACGCCAGCCGCGAGCGCTTCGAGGGCTACATGCGCGAGGTGCCCTGCCCCACCTGTGAGGGCACCCGCCTCAAGCCGATCGTCCTGGCCGTCACGGTCATGGGGAAGTCGATCGCCGAGGTCTCCGCGATGTCCATCAGCGACTGCGCGGACTTCCTCGCCGAGCTGAGGCTGGGCGCCCGCGACAAGAAGATCGCCGAGCGCGTCCTCAAGGAGGTCAACGAGCGGCTGCGCTTCCTGGTCGACGTCGGCCTGGACTACCTCTCGCTGAACCGCGCCGCGGGCACCCTCTCCGGAGGCGAGGCCCAGCGCATCCGCCTGGCCACCCAGATCGGCTCCGGCCTGGTCGGTGTCCTGTACGTCCTGGACGAGCCGTCCATCGGCCTCCACCAGCGCGACAACCACCGCCTGATCGAGACCCTCGTCCGCCTGCGCGACATGGGCAACACCCTCATCGTCGTCGAGCACGACGAGGACACGATCAAGGTCGCCGACTGGGTCGTCGACATCGGCCCCGGCGCGGGCGAGCACGGCGGAAAGGTCGTGCACAGCGGCTCCATGAAGGAGCTCCTCGCCAACGACAAGTCCATCACCGGTCAGTACCTCTCGGGCAAGAAGGCCATCCCGGTGCCGGACATGCGCCGCCCGGCCGACCCGTCCCGGCAGCTGACGGTGCACGGCGCCCGGGAGAACAACCTCCAGGACATCGACGTCTCCTTCCCGCTCGGCGTGCTCACGGCGGTCACCGGCGTCTCCGGCTCCGGCAAGTCGACGCTGGTCAACGACATCCTCTACACCCACCTGGCCCGTGAGCTGAACGGCGCCAGGTCCGTCCCCGGCCGCCACACGCGCGTGGAGGGCGACGACCTCGTCGACAAGGTCGTCCACGTCGACCAGTCGCCCATCGGCCGCACCCCGCGGTCGAACCCGGCGACGTACACCGGAGTCTTCGACCACGTCCGCAAGCTCTTCGCGGAGACCATGGAGGCGAAGGTGCGGGGCTATCTCCCCGGGCGCTTCTCCTTCAACGTCAAGGGCGGCCGCTGCGAGAACTGCTCCGGTGACGGCACCATCAAGATCGAGATGAACTTCCTCCCGGACGTGTACGTCCCGTGCGAGGTCTGCCACGGTGCGCGGTACAACCGCGAGACGCTGGACGTGCACTACAAGGGCAAGTCCATCGCCGAGGTCCTCGACATGCCCATCGAGGAGGCGCTCGACTTCTTCGAGGCCGTGCCCGCCATCGCCCGTCACCTGAGGACGCTCAACGACGTCGGCCTCGGTTACGTGCGCCTCGGCCAGTCGGCGCCCACGCTCTCCGGAGGCGAGGCCCAGCGCGTGAAGCTGGCCTCCGAGCTCCAGAAGCGGTCGACGGGCCGGACCGTGTACGTCCTGGACGAGCCGACCACCGGTCTCCACTTCGAGGACATCAGCAAGCTGATCACGGTCCTCTCCGGCCTTGTCGACAAGGGCAACACGGTCATCGTCATCGAGCACAACCTCGACGTGATCAAGACCGCGGACTGGGTCGTCGACATGGGCCCCGAGGGGGGCAACGGCGGCGGTCTCGTCGTCGCCGAGGGCACCCCCGAGGAGGTCGCGGGAGTGCCGGCCAGCCACACCGGCAAGTTCCTGCGGGACATCATCTCGGCCGACCGGATCAGTGACGCGATGCCCTCGCAGGGGCGTGGGGGCGGTAAGGGCGCCGCTAAGAAGTCCGCCGCCAAGAAGACCGCGGCCAAGAAGACGGTGGCCGCGAGCGCTGTGGCCGTCAAGAAGACGGCCACGGCCCGGACGGACACCCCCGCGAAGAAGGCCGCCTCTACGAAGGCGTCCGCCAGCACTCGGAAGGCGGCCGCCGCGAAGAAGACGGCAGCTCCGAAGAAGGCAGCCGCTACCAAGAAGACGGTCGCCACCAAGAAGGCGACCGCCGCGAAGAAGACGACGCGGGCCCGCAAGGCCTGAGCAGGTCCGCTGGGCCTGCCTGAGCGGGTCCGCTCGGCTGGGGTCGGTTCGGTAAGGCCTTGCGGGATCGGTTGACCGGGTCCGCAGGGTCCGGGGCGGGTCGGGTCGGCAAGGCCTGATCGGGTCCGCAGGGCCTGGCCGGGTCCGCACGGCGTGGCCGTATTCGCGCGGGCCGGCCCGGCCGCCCGGGCCCGATCGAAGCGCCCCGCCCCCACCTGGGGCGGGGCGCTTCGCGCTGTCCGGACGGGGGCGGGCGGCGGCCCGAACACGTCTTGTCGGGTGCCGCGTTCCCGTGGTCGGCTTGGCACATGCCCGTACGCAGCGAACGCGCAGGCCTCGTCACCACCATCGTGCTGTCCCGCCCCGCCGCGCGGAACGCCGTCGACGGCCCCACCGCCCGCGCCCTCGCCGATGCCTTCCGCGCCTTCGAAGCCGACCCGGACGCCGCCGTCGCCGTCCTGTGGGGCGAGGGTGGCACCTTCTGCGCCGGCGCGGACCTCAAGGCCATCGGAACCCCCGACGGCAACGAGGTGTCCGAGGAAGGCGACGGCCCCATGGGCCCCACCCGGATGCGCCTGTCCAAACCGGTGATCGCGGCGATCTCCGGCCACGCCGTCGCGGGAGGCCTCGAACTCGCCCTCTGGTGCGACCTGCGCGTCGCCGAGGAGGACGCCGTCCTCGGGGTGTTCTGCCGCCGCTGGGGAGTCCCGCTCATCGACGGCGGGACGGTGCGGCTGCCCCGCCTCATCGGGGAGGGACGCGCCCTGGACCTCATCCTGACCGGCCGCCCCGTCGGCGCCGCGGAGGCGCTCGGCATGGGGCTGGTGAACCGGACCGTCCCCGTCGGTACCTCGCGCGCCGCGGCCGAGCGCCTCGCCGCCGAGATCGCCGCGTTCCCGCAGACCTGCCTGCGGCACGACCGGCTCTCCCTGCTCGAACAGAGCGGCCTGCCCGAACGGGAGGCGATGGCCGGCGAGCTGCGCCACGGCCTGCACTCCCTGGCCGGGGCAGCCGAGGGCGCGGCACGCTTCGCCGCGGGAGCGGGCCGGCACGGAGTATTCACGGACCGCTGAGAACGCCCCCGCCCCGCGCGACTCCCTGGCTTGGCGTGACCTCTGCCTCGGCGTGACCTCTGCGCCGGCGTGGCCTCCTGCCTCCGTGACTCCCTGCCCGGCGTAGCCTCCTGCCCCCGCGACTCTCTGCCTAGGCGTCACCCCTGCCCTGGCGTGGCTTTCTGCTCCCGCGTGCTCCCTGCCTCGGCGTCACCCCTGTCCCGGCGTGGCCTTCTCCTCCCCGCGGCTCCCTGCCCCAGCGTCGCCTCCTGCCCCCGCGACTCCCAGGCCCGGCGTCGCCTCCCGCCCCCGTGACCCCCTGCCCCGGCGCACCTCCCTACCCCCGTGTGGCTCCGAAGGCATCGAGCCCTACGGCCCGAGCCCCATGGCGGAGCCCCGCGGCGGCCCCTCAGGCCAGTTCCGCCGCGTACGGCGGCTCCGCTCCTGCGCGCGAGCAGGTCAGGGCCGCCGCGCGTGTCGCGAACCGCAGTACGTCGGTCCAGGTCTCGGTGCCGAGACCGGCCAGCGCCTCCGGTGACAGCGCGTCCCGGGCCGAAAGGCCGTGCAGCAGCGCCGCGTTGACGGTGTCGCCCGCGCCGATCGTGTCCACCACGTCGACCGCCTCGCCGGGTACGCGGAGCTCCGTGCCGTTCCGCGTGTACAGCGACAGGCCGTCGCCGCCCCGGGTGACGACCACCGCGGCGGGCCCCGAGGCCAGCCACTCGTGCGGGGTGCCGCCGAGCCAGTCGGCGTCCTCCTGCGACAGCTTGAGGAGCGAGACCGACGGCAGCCAGCTCTTGAACCGCGCCCGGTAGGCGTCCGCGTCCGGGATCAGACCGGCCCGTACGTTGGGGTCGAGGGCGGTGAAGACGCCGCGTGCCGCCGCCCGGCGCATCAGTTCCTCGTACGCGCTCGCGCCCGGCTCCAGGACGAGCGAGCAGGTGCCGAACGACATCGCCCGTACGCCGTCGGGGAGCCGGTCGGGGGCCTCGAAGAGCCGGTCGGCCGTGCCCTCGACATAGAAGGTGTACCCGGCCGAGCCGTCCGCGCCGATCGAGGCGACGGCGAGCGTCGTCGGTTCCTGGCCGCGCTGCACGGGCAGTCCGTCGGCGGCGACCTCCACGCCGGCCGCCCGCAACCCGTCGAGCAGCGCCTCGCCGAACGCGTCCCGCGAGACGCGCGAGCAGAACGCGACGGGGGAGCCGAGCCGGCCGAGCGCCACGGCGGTGTTGTACGGGCCGCCGCCGAGCCGCGGCGCGAGCACGGGCAGCCCCGCGCCGCCCGCCGCCTCCGCGCCCGCCCCCTCGTCCGTTCCGCCGCCCACTCCCTGCGGTACGAGGTCGATCAGGGCCTCTCCTGCGACGACAATCACGGGTGGTTCCTCTCGGGCGCTGTCTGGGCCGTCTCGCCCGCTCAGGCTAGGCCGTGCGCGGGCCCGCGCACGGAAGCGGGCGGCACTCGGGCACGCCCGTGCCCGACACGGACGCGGCGCTGTGCGCCGGTATGGTCTGATCCGTCACCGATGACGCCTCTGACCTGTGGAGACACCATGTCCGGCACGCCCCCCGCCCGCCGCACCGTGCTGCGGGCCGCCGCTCTCGCCCCGGCCGTCGGACTCGGGCTCACCGCCTGCTCGTCCGGCGACGGATCGAACCGGTCGGTCCCGACCGCGCCGGTGGATCTCGGGAAGGCCGACGACGTGAAGGTGGGCGCGTCGAAGCTGTACAAGGACAGCAACGTCGTGGTCAGCCGGATCTCCGACGACGAGTACAAGGCGTACAGCACGATCTGCACCCACGCGCGCTGCCCCATCCAGAACCTGGAGGGGCACAAGCTGGTCTGCCAGTGCCACGGCAGCCAGTTCGACGCCATGAACGGCAAGGTGCTGAAGGAACCGGCCGTCGAGCCGCTCGTCGAGCTGCCGGTGAAGGTGGAGAACGGCAAGATCGTCGCGGGCCCGGAGAAGAACGCCTAGCCTCCTTCCGGAGGGCAGGGAGGGCACGGGCTCATTCCCAGTCCCATGCGATCCCCAGGATCCCCGCCCGCACCTGCGGCTCGACCACGTGCACCGAGCGGTGGCTGCCGCTCAGCGTCAGCTCCTGGCGGCCGCCGCGCGGGGCCGCCGCGGAGTGCTGGGTGAAGCGGTGGCAGCGTACGGGCAGGGCCGCGTCGTCGTAGCGGATCTGCAGCGCGTACTGACCGCCCGCGTAGGTGAAGCCGCGCTGGTACTCGGTGGCTTCCCCGGCCGTGCCGTCCTCGAAGCCGTAGCCGAACAGATGGGTGTCGCCCGCACGCAGCCGCGCGTCGAAGAGCAGCTCGGCGACCAGCACCCCCGTCCCCTGGTGCCAGCGCACGCGTCCCGTGCGGCAGTTCTCCAGGGCACGCACGCGGACGCGGTCGGGAGCGCACCCGGGATCGCCGTGGTGGATGGCCACATAGCGGTCCACGCCGTCCCGGTGGGCGCGCACGACGTGCTGCGACTCGCGGCCGACCAACTCGCGGCCCGCGCCGATCCGCACCCGCTCGTGGTGGCCGATGGTGTGCAGCCCGCCGTCGACGGGGGAGCCGAGCTCGGCGAGGAGCGAGCGCAGCACGTCGGAGGCCTCCACCAGGGAGCGGTACGAGCGGGCGGCGGGCCGGGTCCGGTCGGCGCGCTCGGCCGGCCGGACGAGCAGCCGGATCAGTGACTCCTCCGGGAGCTGAAGGATCTCCTCCAGGGCCCGCACGGCGCGCAGGGACTCGGCGCGCTGGGGGCGGCGGGCGCCCTGCTGCCAGTAACTCAGGCTCGTCACGCCGACATTGACGCCGTGCCGGACCAGGTGGTGGCGGATGCGCTGCAGGGGCAGCCGCCGGGTGGCGATGGCGGTGCGCAGCGCGAGGTGGAACGGGCCGGTGCGCAGGGCGGCCGCCAGCTCCGCGGGCTCGTCGTCCGCCGTCCGTGCCGCGTCCGTCGTCCGTACCGCGTCCTCCGCCGTCCGTGCCGCGTCCGCGGGCGCGCCTTGCGCGTACCGGGTGGCGTGCCGCATGGGGGCCCCTATCTGTGAACGTTCACTCCAGCCGCCCGGCGTTCGCGCCGGTCGGAGCGGGCCACCAGGTCGGCGTACGACGTCCGTTCACATCCGTACGCCGCCGTTCACGGCCCAAGTAATTCCGCATTGAAGCGTGTTGACCTGCACCCGACAACACTCGATGCTCAATCGCAGCGTCCGGACGCGCTCCTCCACACCCCACATCCCCGCTCGGGAGGAACGCGATGCGCCCACCGATCAGCAGGAGCAGCAGCACGGGAAGACGCAGACGTCTCTGCGTGCTCGCCGCCGTCACCGCGGCGCTCCTGACCGCACCCGCGGCCACGGCCACGGCGGCCCCGGCCCCGGCCCCCGCCACGTCGGCCGCGACCGCCGCCGACCCGTCCGTACTCGCCGCCAAGCGGCTGAACATCACCATGCAGGCACAGCAGAAGACCAACTGGTGCTGGGCCGCGGCCGGCAACACCATCGCGACCTTCATGGGCCGCAACTACAGCCAGAACCAGTTCTGCAACGCCGCCTTCGGGCGCAGCCAGAACACCGAGTGCCCCAACAACCAGGCCACACTCGGCAACGTCCAGAACGGCCTGCGCTGGGCGGGCGTCAACCCCGGCTCGTACGTCACCGGCTGGCTGCGGTACTCGACCGTGCAGACCGAGATCAACGCGAACCGCCCGGTCGAGACCCGCATCCAGTGGTCCAACGGCGGCGGCCACATGCATGTCATCTACGGCTACGACGACGCGAGCAGCTGGGTCTACTGGGGCGACCCGTGGCCCTCAAGCGACCGCTACAACTGGGCCTCGCACGCCTGGTACGTCGACAACGACACCTTCTCCTGGACCCACTCGCTGTACCGGATCGGGGCGTGAGAGCGATGACCCGTCACCTTCCCCGCCAGACCCGCCACCTCCCCCGCCCCCTGGCAGGGACCGCGCTCGCGGGCACGGCCGCCGCCCTGCTCCTCGGCCTCGCGGCCCCCGCTGCCTCCGCCGACTCCGGCCCGCCGGTGCCCTCCGCCGCGTCCCGCGACGCGGCGCACCGCGCGGCCGGGGCGCCGAAGACCCTCGACACGCTCTCCCGCTTCTTCTCGCGGGAGGGAGCGGTCACCAGGTCGGCCGCCGACCCGCGGGTCGAGGGCAAGGCCGTGCCCGTGTACTACCTCTCCGCGGACTTCGTCGCCGGCAAGAAGGGCGCGCCGATCGCCCGCCTGCAGTTCCTCGCCAGCAAGGCGGTCTCCTCCGACGGCCAGGAAGCCTCCCTCTGGACCGTCGAGCGGGGCGGCTCGTGGCAGGTCGTGAACATCGCCACCGGGGACGACGAGACCCACTACGCGCGCGTGGGCGCGAAGAAGGCCCCCGGAGGCACCGTCTTCCACGAGCCGCAGATCAACGCCTGGTACGTCCGGGACGACCGGGACGGCGACCACGCGCGCGTGCTGCCCCTCGACAAGGACGCGGTACGCGCCGTGGGCGCCGACGGGACGACGGTCGCCGCCTACCGCGACCGTGTACGGAAGGCGTACGGCGACAAGCTGCCCGGCTCCGCCTACGAGAAGTCCGGCAAGGCGGGCGGCTACGACACGGGGAAGCCCGCGCAGGCCCCCGCCGAGGCCCCCGCGCAGGCCTCCGTCCAGGACGAAGGGCCGGTCACGGTGGCCTCCTCGATAGCGGGCGCGGGCGCCCTGCTCGCCCTCGGCCTCTCCGGAGCGGCGCTCGTCCGGCGCCGCGCCGCACGGCAGGCGGGCTGACCCCCGCGAGCGGCGGCCGGGCCACCGGCCGCCGCTCCCACCGGCTGATCAGTACGCCGCCCCGGACTGTCGGTGCCCGCCAGTAGGCTGTCCGACATGGCCGACCCTTCCAGCTACCGCCCCAAGCCGGGACAGATCCCCGACGCCCCGGGGGTCTACAAATTCCGCGACGAGCACCGCCGGGTGATCTACGTCGGGAAGGCCAAGAGCCTGCGCCAGCGCCTGGCCAACTACTTCCAGGACCTGGCCGGGCTCCACCCGCGCACCCGCTCCATGGTGACGACGGCCGCCTCCGTCGA
The DNA here is from genome assembly GCF_040654255.1 of Streptomyces sp. NPDC050732. NCBI lineage: Bacteria > Bacillati > Actinomycetota > Actinomycetes > Kitasatosporales > Streptomycetaceae > Streptomyces > Streptomyces sp. NPDC050732. The sequence goes on along the minus strand of NZ_JBFAHP010000025.1, from coordinate 58,883 downwards.
GTGGACGGTGGTCACCAACGAGGTCGAGGCGCTCCAGCTGGAGTACACCTGGATCAAGGAGTTCGACCCCCGGTTCAACGTCAAGTACCGCGACGACAAGAGCTATCCGTACCTCGCGGTGACGATGAACGAACAGTTCCCGCGCGTCCAGGTGATGCGCGGCGCCAAGAAGAAGGGCGTGCGCTACTTCGGGCCCTACGGCCACGCCTGGGCGATCCGCGACACCGTCGACCTCCTCCTGCGCGCCTTCCCGGTCCGCACGTGCTCCGCGGGCGTGTTCAAGAACGCCGCCCGCACCGGCCGCCCCTGCCTCCTCGGCTACATCGGCAAGTGCTCGGCGCCCTGTGTGGAGCGCGTCACGGCCGACGCCCACCGTGAACTCGCCGAGGACTTCTGCGACTTCATGGCGGGCCGCACGGGCACGTACATCCGCCGGCTTGAGCGGCAGATGGCGGACGCCGCCGAGGAGATGGAGTACGAGCGGGCGGCCCGCCTGCGCGACGACATCGAAGCCCTGAGGAAGGCGATGGAGAAGAGCGCCGTCGTCCTCGCGGACGCCACGGACGCCGACCTCATCGCCCTCGCCGAGGACGAGCTCGAAGCCGCCGTGCAGATCTTCCACGTGCGCGGCGGCCGGGTCCGCGGACAGCGCGGCTGGGTCACCGACAAGGTCGAGGCGGTCACCAGCGGCGACCTCGTCGAGCACGCCCTCCAGCAGCTGTACGGCGAGGAGAGCGGCGACGCCGTGCCCAAGGAGGTGCTCGTCCCCGCGCTGCCCGACCCGATAGAGCCGGTCCAGGAGTGGCTGACCGAGCGCCGCGGCGCGAGTGTCTCCCTGCGCATCCCGCAGCGCGGCGACAAGAAGGCCCTCATGGAGACCGTCGCGCGGAACGCGCAGCAGTCCCTCGTCCTGCACAAGACCAAGCGCGCCTCCGACCTCACCACGCGCTCGCGCGCCCTGGAGGAGATCGCCGCCGCCCTGGAGCTCGACAGCGTCCCCCTGCGCGTCGAGTGCTACGACATCTCGCACCTCCAGGGCGACGACGTGGTGGCGTCGATGGTCGTCTTCGAGGACGGCCTGGCCAGGAAGAGCGAGTACCGCCGCTTCCAGATCAAGGGCTTCGAGGGCCAGGACGACGTCCGCTCCATGCACGAGGTGATCACCCGTCGCTTCAAGCGCTATCTCGCCGAGAAGGAGAAGACGGGGGAGTGGGTGGACGAGGAGACGGGGGAGATCGCCGACCTCGGGCCCACCGAGGAGGACGGCCGGCCCAAGCGGTTCGCGTACCCTCCGCAGCTCGTCGTCGTGGACGGCGGGCAGCCGCAGGTCGCGGCCGCCCAGAGGGCCCTGGACGAGCTCGGCATCGACGACATCGCGGTCTGCGGCCTCGCCAAGCGCCTGGAGGAGGTCTGGGTCCCCGGCGAGGACGACCCGGTGATCCTGCCGCGCACCAGCGAGGGCCTGTACCTCCTCCAGCGGGTACGTGACGAAGCCCACCGCTTCGCCATCACCTACCAGCGCAACAAGCGGTCCAAGCGGTTCCGCGCCGGGCCGCTGGACGCCGTGCCGGGTCTCGGCGAGGCCCGCAAGCAGACGCTGATCAAGCACTTCGGTTCGGTGAAGAGGCTGCGATCCGCGACAATCGACCAGATCTGCGAGGTCCCGGGAGTGGGCCGCAAGACGGCCGAGGCCGTCCTCGCGGCCCTCGCCGGGGCGGTTCCCGCCGGCCCCGCCGTGAACACGGCGACCGGAGAGATCATGGAAGAGGAGGAGCCCGTGACCGCGGGCGCCTCGGAAGAACGACGGGGGCAGGAGACATGAGCGAGCACGACGAAGGTGAAGAGCAAGTGACTGCGGGCACGCCCATCGAGACGCCGGGAGTCCCCGACGCCGCGATCCCCGAGCTGGTGATCATCTCCGGGATGTCCGGCGCCGGACGCAGCACGGCGGCCAAGTGTCTGGAGGACCTCGGCTGGTTCGTGGTCGACAACCTGCCGCCGGCGCTGATCCCCACCATGGTGGAGCTCGGCGCCCGCTCGCAGGGCAACGTCGCCCGCATCGCGGTCGTCGTCGACGTGCGCGGCAGGCGCTTCTTCGACAACCTCCGCGAGTCCCTCGCCGAGCTGGAGTCGAAGAACGTCACGCGGCGCATCGTCTTCCTGGAGTCCTCCGACGAGGCCCTGGTCCGCCGCTTCGAGTCGGTCCGCCGCCCGCACCCGCTGCAGGGCGACGGCCGCATCGTCGACGGCATCGCCGCCGAGCGCGACCTCCTGCGCGAGCTGCGCGGCGACGCCGACCTGGTCATCGACACCTCCAGCCTGAACGTGCACGAGCTGCGCGCCAAGATGGACGCCTCGTTCGCGGGCGAGGAGGAGCCCGAGCTGCGGGCCACCGTCATGTCCTTCGGCTTCAAGTACGGCCTCCCGGTCGACGCCGACCTCGTCGTGGACATGCGCTTCCTGCCCAACCCGCACTGGGTCCCCGAGCTGCGCCAGTTCACCGGCCAGAACGAGGAGGTCGCCGCGTACGTCTTCAACCAGCCCGGCGCCAAGGAGTTCCTCGACCGGTACGCCGAACTGCTCCAGCTCATCGCCGCGGGCTACCGCCGCGAGGGCAAGCGGTACGTGACCATCGCGGTCGGCTGCACGGGCGGCAAGCACCGCTCCGTCGCCATGTCCGAGAAGCTCGCGGCGCGCCTGGCCGCCGAGGGCGTGGAGACCGTCCTCGTCCACCGGGACATGGGGCGCGAGTGAAGCCGACCCGCCGGACCGTCCGCCTGAGCCGACTGGGCCGCAAGCGGGGCACCCAGCCGAAGGTGGTCGCGCTCGGCGGGGGCATGGGCCTGTCCGCCTCGCTCGCCGCGCTGCGCCGCATCACCGGAGCCGGAGACCTCACCGCCGTCGTCACGGTCGCCGACGACGGCGGCTCCAGCGGCCGCCTGCGCGACGAGCTCGGCGTGCTCCCGCCCGGCGACCTGCGCAAGGCCCTCGCCGCGCTGTGCGGCGACGACGACTGGGGCCAGACGTGGTCCCGTGTCATCCAGCACCGCTTCCAGTCCAAGGGCGACCTGCACGAGCACGCGGTCGGCAATCTGCTGATCGTCGCCCTGTGGGAGCAGCTCGGCGACCATGTGCAGGCCCTTGACCTGGTCGGCCGCCTGCTCGGCGCGCAGGGCCGCGTCCTGCCCATGTCGGCCGTGCCGCTGGAGCTGCAGGCCCTCGTCAGGGGCCACGACCCGGACCGGCCCGACGACGTGGACACGGTGCGCGGGCAGGCCACCGTCGCGCTCACGCCCGGCGAGGTCCAGTCCGTGCACGTCGTCCCGCACGACCCGCCGGCCGTCCCCGAGGCGGTCGCCGCCGTCCTCGACGCGGACTGGGTGGTGCTCGGCCCGGGCTCCTGGTTCTCCTCGGTGATCCCGCACCTCCTCGTGCCGGAACTGCTCGACGCGCTGACCGCGACGAAGGCCCGAAAGGTCCTCTCGCTCAACCTCGCTCCGCAACCGGGAGAAACCGAAGGGTTCTCTCCGCAGCGTCATTTGGAGGTTTTGGCCCGACACGCCCCTAAACTCGCCCTGGACGTGGTGCTGGCCGACGAGGCCGCCGTGCCCGACCGTGAGTCGCTCACCGATGCCGCCAAGCGGCTCGGCGCCACGGTCGAGCTGGCGCCGGTGGCCCGGCCCGACGGGACTCCGAGGCACGACCCGGAGCTCCTGGCAGCCGCGTACGACCGTATTTTTCGGATGCATGGAAGGATCGGCCCATGGCGATGACGGCAGCGGTGAAGGACGAGATCTCCCGGCTCCCCGTCACCCGGACCTGCTGCAGAAAAGCAGAGGTCTCGGCGATCCTGCGGTTCGCGGGCGGCCTTCACCTGGTGAGCGGCCGCATCGTGATCGAGGCGGAGCTGGACACCGCGATGGCCGCCCGGCGGCTCAAGCGGGACATCCTGGAGATCTTCGGGCACAGCTCGGAGCTGATCGTGATGGCCCCCGGCGGCCTGCGGCGCGGCTCGCGTTACGTCGTCCGGGTGGTCGCGGGCGGCGATCAGCTGGCCCGCCAGACGGGCCTCGTGGACGGCCGCGGCCGCCCCATCAGGGGCCTGCCGCCGCAGGTGGTCTCGGGGGCCACCTGCGACGCCGAGGCGGCCTGGCGCGGGGCGTTCCTCGCGCACGGCTCGCTCACCGAGCCCGGCCGCTCCTCCTCCCTGGAGGTGACCTGCCCGGGCCCGGAGGCCGCGCTCGCCCTGGTCGGCGCCGCCCGCAGGCTGCAGATCGCGAGCAAGGCCCGCGAGGTGCGGGGCGTGGACCGCGTGGTGGTACGCGACGGCGACGCGATCGGCGCGCTGCTCACCCGCCTCGGGGCGCACGAATCGGTCCTCGCCTGGGAGGAGCGGCGGATGCGGCGCGAGGTGCGCGCCACCGCCAACCGCCTGGCCAACTTCGACGACGCGAACCTGCGCCGCTCGGCCCGCGCGGCTGTCGCCGCCGGCGCCCGGGTGCAGCGCGCGCTGGAGATCCTCGCCGACGAGGTCCCTGAGCACCTCGCGGCCGCCGGACGCCTGCGCATGGAGCACAAGCAGGCGTCGCTGGAGGAGCTGGGCGCGCTCGCCGACCCGCCGCTGACCAAGGACGCCGTCGCCGGCCGCATCCGACGGCTGCTCGCCATGGCCGACAAGCGGGCCCAGGACCTGGGCATCCCGGGCACGGAGTCCAGCCTCACCGAGGAGATCGCGGACAACATGCTCGCGGAGAACATGGCGGTCTGACGCCCGTCCCGTACCTCTCCTCCGTGTCCTGAGCCGCTGGTGCCCCACCGGGCACCAGCGGCTTTCGCCTGCCCGTCCCGCACGCCTTCACCCAGCGTATTGACATGATCATGCACTGTCACGAGCCTGGCATCCCGCACATGTGTGCCGGACAACCGCAAGGGGGGCTCATGAGACGAAGAGCGAGCGCGAGATCGGTTCTCGCCGCGAGCGCACTGATCGTCGGCGGACTTGTCACCGCCCCGCACGCCCGGGCCGACGGGCCCGCGAAGGCCCCGGCCGCCGACGACCCGGCAGCTGTCAGCGTTTACCGGGCGGAGGTCACCGAGAAGCAGATCCCGATCCTCGTCGAGGCGGGCCAGGACGCCCACGAACTCGCCGGACAGGCACCCGAGCGCGGCACCGGCCGCGTCGAGCTGTATCTGACCGAGCGCCAGGCGAAGGCCATCGAGCGCAAGGGCATCGAGCTCAGCGAGCACAAGGTGTCGGCGGCGACGCAGAAGCGGCTGAAGGCCGCGGGGGACGGCGTCTACCGGCCGTACAGCGGAAAGGGCGGCCTCCAGGAGGAGATCGTCAGGACCGGGCAGGCCCACCCCGGCCTCACCAAGGTCGTCTCCATCGGCAAGACCATCCAGGGCAAGGACATCCTCGCCCTGAAGCTCTCCAAGAACGCCAAGAAATCCAAGGACGGCTCCAAGCCGTCCACGCTTTACCTGTCCAACCAGCACGCGCGCGAGTGGATCACCCCCGAGATGACCCGCCGCCTGATGCACCACTACCTGGACAACTACGGCAAGGACAAGCGCATCACCAAGCTCGTGGACTCCACCGAGCTGTGGTTCGTGCTCTCCGCCAACCCCGACGGCTACGACTACACGCACGCCGCCGACGGCAACCGCCAGTGGCGCAAGAACCTCCGCGACATCAACGGCGACGGGAAGACCGCGCCGGGCGACGGCGTCGACCTCAACCGCAACTTCGCCTACAAGTGGGGCTACGACAACGAGGGCTCGTCCCCGAATCCGTCCTCCGAGACCTACCGCGGCACCGGCCCGATGTCCGAGCCGGAGACCAAGGCGCTCGACCGCTTCCAGAAGCGCATCGGCTTCACCTACGGCATCAACTACCACTCGGCGGCCGAACTGCTCCTCTACGGAGTGGGCTGGCAGGTCGCGACGCCCACTCCGGACGACGTGCTCTACCGGGCGCTGAACGGCACCCCCGAGAAGCCCGCCGTCCCCGGCTATCACCCACAGGTCTCCTCCGAGCTCTACACCACCAACGGCGAGGCCGACGGACACGCGGGCAACATCAACGGCATCTCGATGTTCACCCCGGAGATGTCCACCTGCCAGACCGCGTCGAACGTGGACCCCAATGACGCGTGGAAGCCCGAGGACTGCGCGTCCATCTTCACCTTCCCGGACGACGAGAAGCTGATCCAGCAGGAGTTCGCCAAGAACGTCCCCTTCGCGCTCGCCGTCGCCGAGACGGCGCTCCACCCGGACCAGCCGGTCTCCGTCACCGGCATCGAGGCCCCCGACTTCACCCCCGACACCTTCACCACGTCGTACGCGCGCGGCGGGGACCAGGAAGTCGCCGTCACCGTCCGCAAGTCGGTGCGTGACAAGGAGCTCAAGTACCGCGTCAACGGCGGCCGAACGCACGAGGAGGACCTGCGGGCCTGGAAGGGCGGCGAGACCTACGGCGGCGAGGACAACCTCCACTTCGACGAGTACCGCGCCGAGGTCGAGGACGCCCGCGCGGGCGACAAGGTCGAGGTGTGGTTCACCGGCCGCAACAAGAAGGGCCGCACCGAGAGCAAGCACTTCACCTACACCGTCGCCGAACGCCCCAGGGCCAACACGCTCGTCGTCGCCGAAGAGGGCGCCACGGCGACCCAGACCCAGAAGTACGTCGACGCGATCAAGGCCAACGGCCGCTCGGCCGCCGTCTGGGACGTCGCCAAACAGGGCGTCCCGCACCCGCTCGGCGTCCTGTCGCACTTCTCCGCCGTCGTCCACTACACCGGCGACCCGGTGCCCGGCGCACCCACCCAGCTCGCCCTGCGCGACTACCTCAACGAGGGCGGCAAGCTCATCGAGTCCGGCGAGCGCGCCGGCGGCGACGTCGACCTCGGCGACGCCCTCACCGACGACTTCGCGCAGTACTACCTCGGCGCCTACGAACGCCTCTCCGCACCCGGCGCCAACAGCTTCAAGGGCAGCGGCGCCCTCGACGGAGTGAGCACCCCGCTCGCCGCCGCCGACGCCAACCCGCTCGACAAGGCAGGCCGCTTCACCGTCACCTCCGACAGCCTGCCGCCCGAGAAGTTTCCGCAGTTCAGAAGCGCGGCAGCGGGCTCCTACCCCGGTCTCAGCAACCCTTACGCACCCTTCGCGGGCCAGGGCATGGCCTCGGCCACCCACGCCGACCAGGACTGGAAGCGGCTGACCCGCACCATCGACCTGACCGGCGTCACGGCCGCGGACCGGCCCGAGCTGCGGTTCGCGCTCAACTGGAACCTGGAGCCCGGCTACGACCACGGGCTGCTCGAAGCCCACACCGCGGGCGCCGACGACTGGACCACGCTGCCCGACAGGAACGGCAACACGTCCACCACCGTCCCCGCCGAGTGCGCGGCCGGCTTCTTCGTCAACGGCCACCCGTTCCTGCGCCACTACCTGACCGTGGGCGCCGACGCCTGCACGGCCACCGGCACCAGCGGCTCCTGGAACAGCTTCACCGGCTCCTCCGGCGGCTGGAAGCCCGTCGCCTTCGACCTGAGCGCCTACGCGGGCAAGAAGGTCGAGGTGTCGCTCAGCGCCGTCACCGACCCCTCCAGCGGAGGCCGCGGTCTCTTCGCCGACAACGCGCAACTCGTCGTCGGCGGCACCGCCACGGAGACCGAGGGATTCGAGACATCCCTCGGCTCCTGGAGCGTCGCACCGGCCCCGGCCGGAAGCCCTAATATCACAGGCGACTGGGCGCGGACCGGCGAGCTCTACCGGTCCTTCGCGGCGGTCACAGCGCGTGACAGCGTGCTGCTCGGCTTCGGGTTCGAGCATGTGCCCGGAAAGGCCGGGAGGGCCGCTCTTATGGGCGCCTCCCTGGCACATCTGCGCAGCTGACAGTGCGTAATCGGGACCAAGGTCCCGGTGGCCCGTACCCCTACTGCGGGGTACGGGCCTTTGTGCCGCTTACGGCCCCTCTCGATGTCACCTCAGAGGCTTCAGAGAGGTAGGGTCGGAGGCGGTCGGGGACATCCCATACAACTCGCCGGCGTCTAAAACCGGCGTACCAACGAGGAGATCGGTTTCGTGACGATCCGCGTAGGCATCAACGGCTTTGGCCGCATCGGTCGCAACTACTTCCGCGCCCTGCTTGAGCAGGGTGCGGACATCGAAGTCGTGGCTGTCAACGACCTGGGTGACACCGCGACCACGGCCCACCTGCTGAAGTACGACACCATCCTGGGCCGCCTCAAGGCCGAGGTGTCGCACACCGAGGACACCATCACGGTCGACGGCCACACCATCAAGGTGCTGTCCGAGCGCAACCCCGCCGACATCCCGTGGGGCCAGCTGGGCGTCGACATCGTGATCGAGTCCACGGGCATCTTCACCAAGAAGGCCGACGCCGAGAAGCACATCGCCGGTGGCGCGAAGAAGGTCCTCATCTCGGCTCCGGCCAAGGACGAGGACATCACCATCGTGATGGGCGTCAACCAGGACAAGTACGACGCGGCCAACCACCACGTCATCTCCAACGCCTCCTGCACCACCAACTGTGTGGCGCCGATGGCCAAGGTTCTCGACGAGAACTTCGGCATCGTCAAGGGCCTGATGACGACCGTGCACGCGTACACCAACGACCAGCGCATCCTGGACTTCCCGCACAAGGACCTGCGCCGCGCCCGCGCCGCCGCCGAGAACATCATCCCGACCACCACCGGTGCCGCCAAGGCCACCGCGCTGGTCCTGCCGCAGCTCAAGGGCAAGCTCGACGGCATCGCGATGCGCGTCCCGGTCCCGACCGGCTCGGCCACCGACCTGGTCGTCGAGGTCTCCCGCGAGGTCACCAAGGACGAGGTCAACGCCGCGTTCAAGAAGGCTGCCGACGACGGCGACCTGAAGGGCTACCTCTTCTACACCGAGGACCCGATCGTGTCGTCCGACATCGTCAGCGACCCGGCCTCCTGCACCTTCGACTCGTCGATGACGATGGTCCAGGACGGCAAGTCGGTGAAGATCCTCGGCTGGTACGACAACGAGTGGGGTTACTCCAACCGTCTGGTCGACCTCACGGTCTTCGTCGGCGGTCAGCTCTGACCATCAGAGCAGGCAACCAGATGTGAGCACAGGGTCCGGACCGCGCAACGCCGCGCGCTCCGGGCCCTGTTGCGCGTTCGCCCTCCCAAGGAGCCCAGTAGTGAAGACGATCGACGAACTTCTCACCGAAGGGGTCGAAGGCAAGCGGGTCTTCGTCCGCGCCGACCTCAATGTGCCGCTCGACGACGGCACCATCACCGACGACGGCCGCATCCGCGCCGTCCTGCCGACCGTCAAGGCCCTCGCCGACGCGGGCGCCAAGGTCGTCGTGGCCTCGCACCTGGGCCGCCCCAAGGGCGCCCCGGACCCGGCCTTCTCGCTCGCCCCCGCGGCCGCCCGGCTGGGTGAACTGCTCGGTGCCGAGGTGGCGTTCGCGACCGACACGGTCGGCGAGTCGGCCAGGTCGACGGTCGAGGGCCTCGCCGACGGCCGGGTCGCCGTCATCGAGAACCTTCGCTTCAACGCCGGCGAGACCTCCAAGGACGACGCCGAGCGCGGCGAGTTCGCCGATCAGCTGGCCACCCTGGCGGATGTCTACGTGGGCGACGGCTTCGGCGCCGTGCACCGCAAGCACGCCTCCGTGTACGACCTGCCGGCCAAGCTCCCGCACTACGCGGGCTACCTGATCGCCACCGAGGTCGGCGTCCTCAAGAAGCTCACCGACGACGTCAAGCGGCCGTACACCGTCATCCTCGGCGGCGCCAAGGTCTCCGACAAGCTCGACGTCATCGACCAGCTGCTCGACAAGGCCGACCGGCTCCTCATCGGCGGCGGCATGGCGTACACCTTCCTCAAGGCCAAGGGGTACGAGGTCGGCATCTCGCTCCTCCAGGAGGACCAGATCCCGGTCGTCACGGAGTACATGGAGCGCGCCGAGAAGAACGGCGTCGAGCTCGTCCTCCCCGTCGACGTCCTGGTCTCCACGGACTTCCCCGACCTGAAGACGAAGGCCAAGGCCACGTTCGAGACCGTGGACGCCGACGGCATCCCCGCGAACATGGAGGGCCTGGACATCGGCCCCAAGACCCGTGAGCTCTTCGCCTCGAAGATCGCCGACGCCGAGACCGTCTTCTGGAACGGCCCGGTCGGCGTCGCCGAGCACCCCGACTACGCGAACGGCACCGCCGCCGTCGCGCGGGCCCTGCTCAACTGCGACGGCTTCACCGTGGTGGGCGGCGGCGACTCCGCCGCGGCCGTCCGTAACCTGGGCTTCGACGAAAACGCATTCGGCCACATTTCCACCGGTGGCGGCGCCTCCCTCGAATACCTTGAGGGCAAGACGCTCCCCGGCCTCGCGGCACTGGAGAACTGACACCTGATGACTACGCGCACTCCGCTGATGGCGGGCAACTGGAAGATGAACCTCAACCACCTTGAGGCCATCGCCCACGTCCAGAAGCTCGCCTTCGCCCTGGCGGACAAGGACTACGAGGCCTGCGAGGTCGCCGTCCTGCCGCCCTTCACCGACCTGCGCTCCGTGCAGACCCTCGTCGACGGCGACAAGCTCAAGATCAAGTACGGCGCCCAGGACATCTCGGCGCACGACTCCGGCGCCTACACCGGCGAGATCTCGGGCCCGATGCTGGCCAAGCTGAAGTGCACCTACGTCGCCGTGGGCCACTCCGAGCGCCGCCAGTACCACAACGAGACCGACCAGATCTGCAACGCCAAGGTGAAGGCCGCCTTCAAGCACGGCCTGACCCCGATCCTCTGCGTCGGCGAGGGCCTGGACATCCGCAAGGCCGGTCAGCAGGTCCAGTACACGCTGAACCAGCTCGACGGCGGCCTGAAGGACGTCCCGGCCGAGCAGGCCGAGACCATCGTGATCGCCTACGAGCCGGTCTGGGCCATCGGCACCGGCGAGGTCGCGACCCCCGAGGACGCGCAGGAGGTCTGCGGCGCGATCCGCGGCCGCCTCGCCGAGCTGTACTCCCAGGAGCTCGCCGACAAGGTGCGCATCCAGTACGGCGGCTCCGTCAAGGCGAAGAACGTCGCCGACATCATGGCGCAGCCCGACGTGGACGGCGCCCTGGTGGGCGGCGCCGCGCTGGACTCCGACGAGTTCGTCAAGATCGTTCGCTTCGGCGACCAGTGAGTATGCGCTAGCGGCGTTACGTCGTACCCTGACGGGGGCCGAAGCCTGCCTTCGGCCCCCGTCGTCGTTTCAGATCCGAGGAAGTTGGTCCAGCCGTGGTTATGGGGTTCTCGATCGCCCTGATCGTCTTCAGCCTGCTGATGATGCTGCTGGTGCTGATGCACAAGGGCAAGGGCGGCGGTCTCTCCGACATGTTCGGTGGCGGCATGCAGTCGTCCGTCGGCGGCTCCTCCGTCGCGGAGCGCAACCTCGACCGCATCACGGTCGTGGTCGGTCTGCTCTGGTTCGCCTGCATTGTCGCGCTCGGCCTGCTGATGAAGGCGAACAACTAGCGCCGCCCGCTGCCCGCTTGTCCGGTGCAGCCCAGCGTGCGCGGCTTATCATGGGGCTTGCGTCCGGGGGAGGGGTGTAACTCCCCACACTGGACGCGCGTTGGGCCTTACGTAAACTGAGGCGCCCGCAGCAGCACCATCACGCAGGGAGTTACGACCGTGGCAAGTGGCAACGCGATCCGAGGAAGTCGGGTCGGGGCGGGGCCGATGGGCGAGGCCGAGCGCGGTGAGTCCGCGCCGCGTGCGCGCATCTCCTTCTGGTGCTCCAACGGGCACGAGACGCAGCCGAGCTTCGCCAGCGACGCGCAGATCCCCGACACGTGGGACTGTCCCCGCTGCGGCTTCCCGGCAGGCCAGGACCGGGACAACCCGCCGGACCCGCCGCGCACCGAGCCGTACAAGACGCACCTGGCGTACGTGCGGGAGCGGCGCAGCGACGCCGACGGCGAGGCCATCCTCGCGGAAGCGCTCGCCAAACTGCGGGGCGAGATCTAGCACTTGAGAGCCGGCCGGGCACCGAAAGGTGTCCGGCCGGTTTCTTTCTCCCGGTACGTGTGCGGACAGACAGTTTCGGACATCTCATCCCGCTCCCTGATCGATTAGGTTGGAGGGTGCAGCGGGGCACATGGACGTACGCGCGTACGAGAGAAGGCTGAAGTCCGAGATGAACGCAGAAAGCCGCGCCAGGCTCGATCAGACTCCCGAATGGAAGGCGCTCGCCGAGCACCGTGAGCGGCTGGGGGAGGTGCAGCTGCGTGAACTGTTCGCCGCGGACCCGGCGCGTGGCACGGCGTACACCCTCCAGGTCGGCGACCTGCACATCGACTATTCCAAGCACCTCGTCACCGCCGAGACGCTGACGCTGCTGCGCGAGCTCGCCGCCGCGACCGACGTCTTCGGCCTGCGGGACGCCATGTTCCGCGGCGAGAAGATCAACACCACCGAGGACCGCGCTGTCCTGCACACGGCGCTGCGCGCGCCGCGGGACGCCGTGATCGAGGTCGACGGCGAGCACGCCGGGAACGTCGTGCCCGCGGTGCACGCCGTCCTCGACAAGATGAGCGCCTTCTCGGAGAAGGTCCGCTCCGGCGAGTGGACCGGGCACACCGGCAAGCGCATCAAGAACGTCGTCAACATCGGCATCGGCGGCTCCGACCTCGGCCCCGCGATGGCGTACGAGGCGCTGCGCTCCTTCACCGACCGCGGCCTCACCGTCCGCTTCGTGTCGAACGTGGACGGCGCCGATCTGCACGAGGCCGTGCGGGACCTGGACGCTGCCGAGACGCTGTTCATCATCGCCTCGAAGACGTTCACCACCATCGAGACGATCACCAACGCCACCTCGGCGCGCGACTGGCTGCTGACCGGGCTGAAGGCCGGCCAGGACGCCGTCGCCAAGCACTTCGTGGCCCTGTCGACGAACGCCGAGAAGGTGTCGGAGTTCGGCATCGACACGGCCAACATGTTCGAGTTCTGGGACTGGGTCGGCGGCCGCTACTCGTACGACTCCGCGATCGGCCTCTCCCTGATGATCGCCATCGGGCCCGACCGCTTCCGCGAGATGCTCGACGGCTTCCACCTCGTCGACGAGCACTTCCGCACCGCGCCCGCCGAGTCCAACGTGCCGCTCCTGATGGGCCTGTTGGGCATCTGGTACGGCAACTTCCATGACGCGCAGTCGCACGCCGTCCTGCCGTACTCGCACTACCTCTCCAAGTTCACCGCGTACCTCCAGCAGCTGGACATGGAGTCCAACGGAAAGTACGTCGACCGGGACGGCAAGGAGGTCGACTGGCAGACGGGCCCGGTCGTCTGGGGCACGCCCGGCACCAACGGCCAGCACGCCTACTACCAACTCATCCACCAGGGCACGAAGTTGATCCCGGCGGACTTCATCGGCTTCGCCGAGCCGGTCGCCGATCTGCTGCCGGGCCTGGTCGCCCAGCACGACCTGCTGATGGCCAACTTCTTCGCGCAGACCCAGGCGCTCGCCTTCGGCAAGACACCCGACGAGGTCCGTGCCGAGGGCGTCGCGGAGGAGCTCGTCCCGCACAAGACGTTCAAGGGCAACCACCCGACGACGACGATCCTCGCCAAGGAGCTGACCCCCTCGGTCCTCGGCCAGCTCATCGCGCTCTACGAACACAAGGTCTTCGTGCAGGGCGCCGTCTGGAACATCGACTCCTTCGACCAGTGGGGCGTCGAGCTCGGCAAGGTCCTCGCCAAGCGTGTCGAGCCCGCGCTGACCGAGGGCGCCGAGGTGCCGGACCTGGACGGGTCGACGACGGCGCTGGTCGCCAAGTACCGCGATCTGCGCGGCCGCTGACGGCCCGTCGGAGTTAATCGGATGCGGGTGCCCCGTCCGGCGGGTGACACTGCTTCGGCTCTGTCACCCGCCGGGAGGGAACCCCGTCATGGACCAGCTGCTCGCCGCGCTCGCCGACCCCGAGAGACTCAGGCTGTACGCGCGCATAGTCCTCGACGACCTGCCGCCGGGCGAGGCCGACTCCGCCGTCGCCCGCAGGCACCTGGGACGCCTGCTAGCCAGTGGGCTCGTGGAGCGGCTGCCCGACGGGTCGCTGCGGGCCGATCCGGCCGTCTTCCGGCGCTCGCCCCTCCCCGTGGACACCCATCCCGCCGTGCCGCGCCGTCTCACCGGCTTCTTCGCGCACGGCCGCCTCACGGCCATTCCCGTACGCCCGGTCGTGCGCCACGAACTCCTCGTCCACCTCACGGACACCCTGTTCGACGCCGACCGCGTCTACAGCGAACGCGAGATCAACGACGCGTTCCGCACCGTCCACGACGACACCGCGGCACTGCGGAGGTACTGCGTCACCGACGGCCTCCTCGTCCGCGACCAGGACGGCAGCAGCTATCGCCGCGTCCCCGCCCACGCATGAGGGCCCCGCACCGAGTGGTGCGGGGCCCTCATGCGCGTACGACCGGAGGCCGCTACGCCACGGCCGGCGGATACAGCTCCGGCGGGAGCTGTGAGGCCGCCGCGGCGTCCAGGAGCCACAGCGTGCGTGAGCGGCCGTAGGCGCCGGCCGCCGGGGCCTGCACCTCGCCGGCGCCGGACAGGGCGATCGCCGCGGCGTTCGCCTTGTCCTCGCCCGCCGCGAGCAGCCACACCTCGCGGGCCGCCCGGATCGCCGGGAGCGTGAGCGAGATACGGGTCGGCGGGGGCTTCGGCGCGCCGTGCACGCCGACCACCGAGCGCTCCGTCTCACGCACCGCGGGCAGCTCGGGGAAGAGCGACGCGACGTGCGTGTCCGGGCCGACGCCGAGCATCAGGACGTCGAAGGACGGCACGGGGCCGTGGTCCTCCGGGCCCGCGGCGGCGGCCAGCTCGGCGGCGTAGTGCTCCGCCGCCGCGTCGACCTCGTACGGACCGTCGGAGGCGGGCATCGGATGCACCCGGGCCGGGTTGACCGGCACCGAGTCGAGCAGCGCCTCCTTGGCCTGGGTGTAGTTGCGCTCCGGGTCGCCGTCCGGCAGGAAGCGCTCGTCGCCCCACCACAGGTCGAGCCGCGACCAGTCGACCGCGTCCTTCGCCGGGGACGCACCCAGCGCCGCGAGGAGGCCGTTGCCGTTGCGGCCGCCGGTGAGGACCACCGACGCGGAGCCGCGGGCGGCCTGCGCGTCGACGATCCTCGTGATGAGGCGGGCCGCCGCGGCCTGCGCCATCAGCTCCTTGTCGCGGTGGACGACGAGCTGCGGGGCCGCGCTCACTTCGCGGCCGCCTTCTTCGCGGCGGCCTTCTTCGCCGGCGCCTTCTTCGGCTCGGCGGCGGCCGCGGAGTCACCGGAATCCCGGGGAGCCTCATCGGCCGTCTCGGTCACCCGCTCGGCGGGCGTCTGCGCCAGCCGGTCCACGCCGTACTTCAGCGCGGAGGCGTAGGTGTCGTCCGGGTCGAGGCGCCGCAGTTCCTCGGCGATCAGCTCGGCCGTCTCGCGGCGCTTGAGCGCCACCGCCCGGTTGGGCTGGCCCTCGATGTGCAGCGTGGCGAGCGAGCCGTCGGCCCGGTCGAGCACGATGGGGCCGCAGTCGGTCTCCATACGCACACCGGTGAGACCGGGGCCGGGCGAGAGCGCCCGCTTCACCGGTACGTCGAGCCGGTCCGCGAGCCACATGGCGAGCAGCTCGCAGCTCGGGTTGAACTCCTCGCCGTCGACCTGCACCGACTTCACCTTGCAGGCGATCTGGTCCAGGGCGGCCGCGAGCATCGAGCGCCAGGGGGTGATGCGCGTCCAGGACAGGTCCGTGTCGCCGGGGTGGTAGGCGGCGGCGCGGGCGGTCAGCTCCTCGATGGGGTGCTCGGCCGCGTACGTGTCCGTGACGCGCCGCTGGGCCAGGGCGCCGAGCGGGTCGTTGGCCGGGTCCAGCGGGGCGTTCACCGGCCACCAGACGACCACGGGGGCGTCGGGCAGCAGCAGCGGAAGCACGACCGACTGGGCGTGGTCGATGACCTCGCCGTACAGCCGCAGGACCACCGTCTCGCCGGTGCCCGCCTCCACGCCGACCCGTACCTCGGCGTCGAGGCGCGAGGTGGTGCGGTCACGGGGCGAGCGCGCGGCCCGCTTGATGACCACGAGGGTGCGCGAGGGGTGCTCGCGGGACGCGTCGTTGGCGGCCTTCAGGGAGTCGTAGGCGTTCTCCTCGTCGGTGACGATGACGAGGGTCAGGACCATGCCGACGGCCGGGGTGCCGATCGCCCTGCGGCCCTGCACGAGCGCCTTGTTGATCTTGCTGGACGTGGTGTCCGTAAGGTCGATCTTCATGGCCGACGCCAGCTCCGTCCGTCTCGTGCGAGCATTTCGTCCGCCTCGGTCGGGCCCCAGGTGCCGGCCGGGTACTGCGCGGGCTTGCCGTGCTTGTCCCAGTACTCCTCGATCGGGTCGAGGATGTTCCAGGACAGCTCGACCTCCTCCGTGCGCGGGAAGAGGTTGGCGTCGCCGAGCAGGACGTCGAGGATCAGGCGCTCGTACGCCTCCGGGCTCGACTCGGTGAAGGACTCACCGTACGCGAAGTCCATCGACACGTCCCGGATCTCCATGGAGGTGCCGGGCACCTTCGAGCCGAACCGGACCGTGATGCCCTCGTCCGGCTGGACGCGGATGACGATCGCGTTCTGCCCGAGCTCCTCGGTGGCGGTGTGGTCGAAGGGGGAGTGGGGAGCGCGCTGGAAGACCACCGCGATCTCCGTGACCCGGCGGCCGAGCCGCTTGCCGGTGCGCAGGTAGAAGGGCACGCCCGCCCAGCGGCGGTTGTCCACCTCCAGCTTGACCGCGGCGTAGGTGTCGGTCTTCGACTTGGGGTCGATGCCGTCTTCCTGGAGGTAGCCGACGGCCTTCTCGCCGCCCTGCCACCCCGCGGCGTACTGCCCGCGGACCGTGTTCCTGCCGAGGTCCTTCGGCAGCCGGACGGCGCCGAGCACCTTCGCCTTCTCGGCGACCAGCGCGTCCGCCTCGAAGGAGGCGGGCTCCTCCATCGCGGTCAGCGCCATCAGCTGGAGCAGGTGGTTCTGGATGACGTCGCGGGCGGCGCCGATGCCGTCGTAGTAGCCGGCGCGGCCGCCGATGCCGATGTCCTCGGCCATCGTGATCTGGACGTGGTCGACGTACGACCGGTTCCAGATCGGCTCGAACATCTGGTTGGCGAAGCGCAGCGCCAGAATGTTCTGGACGGTCTCCTTGCCGAGGTAGTGGTCGATCCGGAACACCTGGTCCGGGGCGAACACCTCGTGCACGATCGCGTTCAGTTCGCGGGCCGACGCGAGGTCGTGGCCGAACGGCTTCTCGATGACCGCGCGGCGCCAGCAGCCCTCCGGGGCGTCCGCGAGCTCGTGCTTCTTGAGCTGCTGGACGACCTGCGGGAAGAACTTCGGGGGCACGGAGAGGTAGAAGGCGAAGTTGCCGCCCGTCCCCTGTGCCTTGTCGAGCTCCTGGATGGTGGCCTTGAGCTGCTCGAAGGCGTCGTCGTCGTCGAAGTTGCCCTGGACGAAGCGCATGCCCTGGATGAGCTGCTGCCAGACCTCCTCGCGGAACGGCGTGCGGGAGTGCTCCTTGACCGCGTCGTGGACGACCTGGGCGAAGTCCTCGTCCTCCCAGTCGCGGCGGGCGAAACCAATCAGGGAAAAGCCCGGCGGCAGCAGGCCTCGGTTGGCGAGGTCGTAGACGGCGGGCATCAGCTTTTTACGGGACAAATCGCCCGTGACGCCAAAGATGACCAGGCCCGACGGCCCCGCGATACGCGGGAGCCGTCGGTCTGCGGCGTCACGCAGCGGATTGCTGCTTGACAAAGTGGGTCAGCCCTTCGCGGGAGCGAGGCGCTTGAGCTCGGCCTCAGTCGACTTGAGCAGGTCGTTCCAGGACGCCTCGAACTTCTCGACGCCCTCGTCTTCGAGGAGCTGCACGACCTCGTCGTACGAGATGCCGAGCTTCTCCACGGCGGCGATCTCGGCGCGAGCCTGGTCGTAGGTGCCCGCGATGGTGTTGCCGGTGATCTGGCCGTGGTCGCCGGTGGCTTCCAGGGTCGCCTCGGGCATCGTGTTCACCGTATTGGGCGCGACGAGCTCGTCGACGTACAGGGTGTCCTTGTACGCGGGGTCCTTGACGCCGGTCGAGGCCCACAGCGGACGCTGCTTGTTGGCCTGCGCCTTGTCGAGCGCGGCCCAGCGGTCGGAGGAGAAGACCTCCTCGTACGCCTCGTAGGCGAGCCGGGCGTTGGCGAGCGCGGCCTTGCCCTTGAGGGACTTGGCCTCGTCCGTGCCGATGCCGTCGAGGCGCTTGTCGATCTCGGTGTCCACGCGGGACACGAAGAAGGACGCCACGGAGTGGATCTTGGACAGGTCCAGGCCGCGCTCCTTGGCCTTCTCCAGGCCCGCGAGGTACGCGTCCATGACCATGCGGTAGCGCTCAAGGGAGAAGATCAGCGTGACGTTGACGCTGATGCCGAGGCCGATGACCTCGGTGATCGCCGGGATGCCCGCCTGGGTGGCCGGGATCTTGATGAGCGCGTTCGGGCGGTCCACCAGCCAGGCGAGCTGCTTGGCCTCGGCCGTCGTGGCCTTGGTGTTGTGCGCGAGACGCGGGTCGACCTCGATGGACACGCGGCCGTCCTGGCCGCCCGTCGCGTCGAAGACCGGACGCAGGATGTCGGCGGCGTCACGGACGTCCGCCGTCGTGATCATCCGGATGGCTTCCTCGACGGTGACCTCGCGGGCGGCGAGGTCCGAGAGCTGCTGGTCGTAACCGTCGCCCTGCGAGATGGCCTTCTGGAAGATCGAGGGGTTGGTGGTGACGCCCACGACGTGCTGCTGGTCGATCAGTTCGGCGAGGTTGCCGGACGTGATCCGCTTGCGCGACAGGTCGTCCAGCCAGATCGCGACGCCTTCTTCGGAAAGGCGCTTGAGTGCGTCTGTCATGGAATTACATCTCCTACTTGGTCGTATATGGGCGTCAGCGCTGAGCGGCTGCGATCGATTCCCGGGCCGCCTCGGCCACCGCGTCGGCGGTGAAACCGAACTCGCGGAACAGCACCTTGGCGTCCGCCGAGGCACCGAAGTGCTCCAGCGAGACGATGCGGCCCGCGTCGCCCACGAAGCGGTGCCAGGTCAGACCGATGCCGGCCTCGACCGCCACGCGCGCCTTCACCGACGGCGGCAGCACGCTGTCGCGGTACCCCTGGTCCTGCTCCTCGAACCACTCGACCGACGGCATCGAGACGACGCGCGTCGGAACACCCGCGGCCTGCAGCTGCTCGCGCGCCTCGACGGCGAGCTGGACCTCGGAGCCGGTGCCGATGAGCACGACCTCGGGCGCTGTGCTCTTTCCGTCGGGCCCTTCGGCCTCGAAGAGGACGTAGCCGCCCTTGGCGGCGTCCTCGTTGCGCTCGTACGTCGGCACGCCCTGGCGGGTCAGCGCGAGGCCGTGCGGGGCGCCCTTGCCGAACTCCTTGGTGTAGCGCTTGAGGATCTCGCGCCACGCGACGGCGGTCTCGTTCGCGTCGGCCGGGCGCACGACGTTCAGGCCCGGGATGGCACGCAGCGAGGCCAGGTGCTCGACCGGCTGGTGGGTCGGGCCGTCCTCGCCGAGGCCGATGGAGTCGTGCGTCCACACGTACGTCACCGGCAGGTGCATCAGCGCGGACAGGCGGACGGCGTTGCGCATGTAGTCGGAGAACACCAGGAAGGTGCCGCCGTAGATGCGGGTGTTGCCGTGCAGCGCGATGCCGTTCATCTCCGCGGCCATGGAGTGCTCGCGGATGCCGTAGTGGATCGTGCGGCCGTACGGGTCGGCGCCGGGCAGCGGGTTGCCCGTGGGCAGGAACGACGACGTCTTGTCGATCGTCGTGTTGTTCGAGCCCGCGAGGTCGGCGGAGCCGCCCCACAGCTCGGGGACGACCGCGCCGAGCGCCTGGAGGACCTTGCCGGAGGCGGCGCGCGTGGCGACGGCCTTGCCGGTCTCGAACTCCGGGAGCTTCTCCTCCCAGCCCTCGGGCAGCTCGCCCTTGGCGATGCGGTCGAACTCGGCGGCGCGCTCGGAGTTGGCGGTGCGCCAGGCGGCGAAGCCCTTCTCCCACTCGGCCTTGGCCTCACGGCCCCGGTCGAGCGCCTTGCGGGTGTGCGCGAGGACCTCGTCGGAGACCTCGAAGGTCTGCTCGGGGTCGAAGCCGAGGACGCGCTTGGTGGCGGCCACTTCCTCGTCGCCCAGCGCCGAGCCGTGGGCGGCCTCGGTGTTCTGCGCGTTCGGGGCGGGCCAGGCGATGATCGAGCGCATCGCGATGAAGGAGGGGCGCTCGGTCTCGGCCTTGGCGGCCTGGATCGCGGCGTAGAGGGCGGCGGGGTCGAGGTCGCCGTTCTCCTTGGGCGCCACGCGCTGGACGTGCCAGCCGTACGCCTCGTACCGCTTGAGGGTGTCCTCGGAGACCGCGGTCTCGGTGTCGCCCTCGATCGAGATGTGGTTGTCGTCCCACAGCAGGATCAGGTTGCCGAGCTTCTGGTGCCCGGCCAGCGACGAGGCCTCGCCGGAGATGCCCTCCTGGAGGCAGCCGTCGCCGGCGATGGCGTAGATGAAGTGGTCGAACGGGGACGAGCCGGTGGCCGCCTCCGGGTCGAAAAGGCCGCGCTCGTAGCGGGCGGCCATCGCCATGCCCACGGCGTTGGCGACGCCCTGGCCCAGCGGGCCCGTGGTCGTCTCCACACCCACCGTGTGGCCGTACTCCGGGTGGCCCGGGGTCTTCGAGCCCCAGGTGCGGAAGGCCTTCAGGTCGTCCAGCTCCAGGCCGAAGCCGGCCAGGTAGAGCTGGATGTAGAGGGTCAGGGACGAGTGGCCCGCAGAGAGGACGAACCGGTCGCGGCCGGTCCAGTCGGCGTCCGCCGGGTCGTGGCGCATCACCTTCTGGAAGAGGGTGTACGCGGCGGGCGCGAGGCTCATGGCCGTACCGGGATGGCCGTTGCCGACCTTCTGTACGGAATCCATGGCCAGGACGCGGGCGGTGTCAACGGCCCGCTGGTCCAGTTCGGTCCACTCGAGGTCTGTGGTGGTCGGCTTGGTGCTCACCCTGAGTCAGGGCTCCTCTCCACATGTCGAATGCCGGCGGCGTAGATCCCACCGGCCGCTGTCGAGCCTACCGCTGCTAGAACGCTCATTTTTTCGAGTCATTCCAGACTGCAGTGACATGCGAGGATCCGCCTGTCGAAAGGAAAGCGGAGGTATTCCGCAAGTGAATATGGGCTCGCTCATATGTCCGCT
This sequence comes from Streptomyces sp. NPDC050732, assembly GCF_040654255.1. Classification (NCBI taxonomy): domain Bacteria; kingdom Bacillati; phylum Actinomycetota; class Actinomycetes; order Kitasatosporales; family Streptomycetaceae; genus Streptomyces; species Streptomyces sp. NPDC050732. Next base: position 37,599 of record NZ_JBFAHP010000025.1, on the reverse strand, counting down.
CAAAAGGCCACCGGTATCGCCCATTTGTCCGCTCAATGAACGCCCGGTTCCGCTCATGTGACACAGCGGCGCGACACGGACGCCGTCCGGCCCGCCGCCCAACACGACCCGACCCCCGCGAAGAGCGGGGTATGGGCAACGTCTACAGTGGCGTGGTACGCGCGGGCCTTTACCGGATCTTCATGTCTGAAGGTGCTGGTCGGCCTGCTGGGATGTCTCTGTCAGGGGTGTGCGTGACGGCCGTTGAATCCCGTCCAGCGGGGGTTTCCGGGACGGACCTTAGCCCGAGCCATCGGCCGTTCGGGGCTCGTGTCAAGGCGTTCGTGGCGCTGACCAAGCCGCGGATCATCGAGCTTCTGCTCATCACCACCGTTCCGGTGATGTTCCTCGCCGAACAAGGGGTGCCCGACCTCTGGCTGGTCTTCGTGACCTGCCTCGGCGGCTACCTCTCCGCGGGGGGCGCCAACGCGCTCAACATGTATATCGACCGCGACATCGACGCGCTCATGGACCGCACGTCGCAGCGGCCCCTGGTGACCGGCATGGTCAGCCCGCGCGAGTGCCTCGTCTTCGGCATCACTCTCGCGATCGTCTCCACCCTGCTGTTCGGCTTCGCCGTCAACTGGCTCTCCGCCTGGCTCTCGCTCGGCGCCCTGCTCTTCTACGTGGTCGTCTACACGATGATCCTGAAGCGCCGCACCTCGCAGAACATCGTCTGGGGCGGCATCGCGGGCTGCCTGCCGGTCCTCATCGGCTGGTCCTCGGTCACCAACTCCATGTCGTGGGCGCCGGTCGTCCTCTTCCTCGTCATGTTCTTCTGGACGCCGCCGCACTACTGGCCGCTGTCCATGAAGGTCAAGGACGACTACGCCCGCGTGGGCGTGCCGATGCTGCCGGTCATCGCCTCGAACAAGGTGGTCGCCCGCCAGATCGTCCTCTACTCCTGGGTGATGGTCGCCGTCTCCCTGCTGCTCCAGCCGCTCGGCTACACCGGCTGGTTCTACACCGCGGTCGCGCTGGTCACCGGCGGCTTCTGGCTGTGGGAGGCGCACGGGCTGCAGAGCCGCGCCAAGGCCGAGGTCACGGGCGGCAAGCTCAAGGAGATGCGGCTCTTCCACTGGTCGATCACGTACGTCTCGCTGCTCTTCGTCGCGGTGGCGGTGGACCCCTTCCTCCGGTAGGGGCGCCGCCCGCCGCGTGGCCGATGCCACGTCGCCCGCCTGTCGCCAGGTGATCTACCCGTCGGTAGCATCCTGCTCATGGCAGACACGCAGCAGGTGGACGACAGCAAGCAGGCCGCTCGCGCCGAGCGCAGGGCCGCCAAACTCGCCAAGGAGATCGGCACCTTCGCGCAGGCCCACGGCGGTGCCGAGGGGCAGATCGCGTACATCGGCCACGAGGGCACCCGGATCGTCCTCGTCGGCGGGGACGGCAACTGGGGCGACCTGGTGGCGCCCACCTACGCCGTCGCGCAGAGCGCCGTGGAGAAGGCCGGAATCACCGTCCACGAGGAGTTCGACGGCGAATTCGCCGCCAAGGTGAAGACCGGCCCCTACGAATGGACCCGAATGGCGGGCATCCAGCTCGGCGGCCCGAAGAACGACTGAGCGCGACAGCGGCCGGGAGCAACACCAACACCTGACACCCGGGTCACCCGTTAGGACCGTAGGAGCACGGTCCACCCCACGGGAGCCCGGATGATCGAAACGCCGTCCCTGGTGGACCAGTACTGCCATGGCGTCCTCCGCACGGAGCTGGGTCTCGGCACCTTCGAGGCCCACCTCGGCCGGGGCGGGGGGCCGCCCGCCCCCGGCACCACCTTCTTCGACACCCAGACCGGCTTCGCGGTGCGCCGCTGGTGTCCGCCGCTCCTCGGCATGGAGCCGCACTGCCCACCGGCCCGCTATCTCGCCCGCCGCCGCGAACTGGGCGTACTGGAAACGGGCCGGCGGCTGCTCCGGGGCAGCGGCATCACGACCTACCTCGTCGACACAGGGCTGCCGGGAGACCTCACCGGACCCGGCGAGATGGCCTCCACCGGCGACGCCGACGCGCGCGAGATCGTCCGCCTGGAATTACTGGCCGAGCAGGTCGCCGACACCTCGGGCACCGCCGACTCGTTCCTCGCCAACCTCGCCGAGTCCGTGCACGCCGCCGCCGCGGGAGCCGTCGCCTTCACCTCGGTCGCGGGCGTACGGCAGCCGCTCGCGCTCGCCGCGGAACCGCCCGGGCCCGGCGAGGTGCGGGGCGCGGTGGAGCGCTGGCTGGCGGGGCGGCAGGTGGGCGGGGCGCTCACCGACCCCGTGCTGCTGCGGCACCTGCTGTGGGTCGCGGTGGCCTCGGGCCGGCCGCTGCAGCTGCACGCGGGCGCCGGGGACCCGCAGACGTACTTCGGGGACTTCGCGCGCGCCACCGCGGGCCTCGGCACCGACCTGGTGCTCCTGCACGGCTATCCGTACCACCGCAGTGCCGCGCATCTCGCGGCCGTCTTCCCGCACGTGTACGCCGACCTCGGCCCCGCGCTCGTCCGCACCGGGGCGCGCGCGGCGGCCGTGCTCGCCGAGATCCTGGAGCTCGCGCCCTTCGGGAAGCTGCTGTTCTCCAGCGGCGCCCACGGGCTCCCCGAGCTGCACGTCGTCGGGGCACACCTGTTCAGGGAGGCCCTCGGGCGGGTGCTCGGCACCTGGGTCGCCGAGGGCGCCTGGTCGCTCACCGACGCGCAGCGCGTGGCCGGGCTGATCGCCGCGGGCAACGCGCGGCGGGTGTACGGACTCTCAGACGGCCGAGAGGCGTGAGTCGTCCGCCTGCGCGGGCACATCGGCCGTCGTGAGCGGCCGCTCCCGCAGGGAGAGCAGCACCCGCACCACGGCGATCCACACCAGGCAGGAGCCGAACATGTGCAGGCCGACCAGGAGCTCCGGCAGGTCAGTGAAGTACTGGACGTAACCGATCGCGCCCTGCGCCAGCAGGATCAGGAAGAGGTCACGGGTGCGGGCCAGCGGGCCGCGCGGCGCGTCGACCGCCTTCAGGACGAACCAGAGGGCGAACGTCAGCGTCACCACGATCCAGGCGAGGACCGCGTGCAGCTTGCTGACCGACTCCCAGTCGAAGCCCATCCGCGGCACGTCGCTGGAGTCGCCCGCGTGCGGCCCGGAGCCCGTCACGACCGTGCCCACGGCGATCAGCACCGCGGAGGCCGCGACCAGAGACCACACGAGCTGCACCACGGCCTTGCCGACCAGCGGACGCGGCTCGGCGTCGCCCTCGCGGGTCCGCTGCCACATCGTGATGGCGACGGCGATCAGGGCGGAGGAGAGCAGGAAGTGCGCCGCGACCGTCCACGGGTTCAGGCCGACGAGGACCACGATGCCGCCGAGGACGGCATTGCCCATCACCAGCCAGAACTGCGCCCAGCCGAGCAGGGTGAGGCTGCGCCGCATCGGCTTCTGGGAACGCGCCGCGATGATCGCCCAGCCGACGGCCGCGCACAGCACGTACGTCAGCATGCGGTTGCCGAACTCGATGACGCCGTGGAAGCCCATCTCGTGGGTCGCGGTCAGCGAGTCGTCCGTGCACTTGGGCCAGGTGGGGCAGCCGAGGCCCGAGCCGGTCAGCCGGACGGCGCCGCCCGTCACCACGATGACCACCGTCATGACGAGGGAGATCAGGGCCGCCTGCTGGACGGTCCGCTGGGTGGGGGTCCAGCGCTCGGCGATGAAGGCGAGCGGGTTCCGCACGGCTTGAGCGATGTCGGCTCGGGTCACGTTTGGCACGCGCACCATCGTAGGGGGCCGCTTGTGCATGTCTTCACGAGGGGCAGGCGCACACGGAATGTGCGCCGCAGGTCACTCCCAGCGGAAGAACTTCGCCGCCGCGCCCAGCCCGAGCACCGCCCACACCGCGAGGATCCCGAGATCGCCCCAGGGCATGCCCGCGCCGTGCTGCAGGACGTCGCGCAGCCCGTCCGAGAGCGCCGAGATGGGCAGCCACCCGAGCACCGTCCGGGCCGCGTCGGGGAACTTGTCGAGCGGCACGATCACACCGCCGCCCAGGAGGAGGAGCAGGAAGACGAGGTTCGCGGCGGCGAGCGTCGCCTCCGCCTTGAGCGTTCCCGCCATCAGCAGGCCGAGACCGGAGAAGGCCGCCGTGCCGAGCACCAGGAGGAGCAGTACGGAGACGGGGTTGCCATGCGGCGACCAGCCGAGCGCGAACGCGATGACCGTGAGCAGCACGATCTGCAGGACCTCCGTGACCAGCACGGAGAGGGTCTTGGCCGCCATCAGGCCCCAGCGGGGGAGCGGCGAGGCGCCGAGCCGCTTGAGCACGCCGTAGCGCCGCTCGAAGCCCGTCGCGATGGCCTGGCCGGTGAACGCCGTCGACATCACGGCGAGCGCGAGGATGCCGGGCGCGAGGAAGTCGACGGCCTCGCCCTCGCCCGTGTCGACGACGTCGACCGCGCTGAAGAGGACGAGCAGCAGGGTCGGAATGATGACCGTGAGGAGCAGCTGCTCGCCGTTGCGCAGCAGCATCTTCGTCTCCAGGGCCGCCTGCGCCGCGATCATGCGGGCGAGGGGGGCGGCGCCCGGCTTAGGCGTGTACGTTCCGGCGGCGCTCATCCGCGCAGCTCCTTACCGGTCAGTTCCAAGAAGACGTCTTCGAGGGTGTGGCGTTCGACGGAGATCTTGTCCGGCATGACCCCGTGCTGGGCGCACCAGGAGGTGACGGTGGCGAGCAGTTGGGGGTCGACCGTGCCGCTGACGCGGTAGGAGCCGGGGGTGAGTTCGGCGGCGGCCGAGTCCGGCGGGAGCGCCTTGAGCAGGGAGGCGACGTCGAGGCCGGGGCGGCCGGTGAAGCGCAGGGTGTTCTCGGCGCCGCCGCGGCACAGCTCGTCGGGGCTGCCCTGGGCGATGACCTTGCCCGCGTCGACGATGGCGACGTCGTCGGAGAGCTCCTCGGCCTCGTCCATGTGGTGCGTGGTGAGGATGACGGAGACGCCGTCGCGGCGCAGGTCGCGGACGAGCTCCCAGGTCGCCCGGCGCGCCTGCGGGTCCAGGCCGGCGGTCGGCTCGTCGAGGAAGACGAGCTCCGGCCTGCCGACCACGGCCATGGCGAGCGCGAGGCGCTGCTGCTGGCCGCCGGAGAGTCGCCGGTAGGTGGTGCGGCCGCAGCTGCCGAGGCCGAGGCGTTCGATGAGCGCGTTCACGTCCAGCGGGTGCGCGTGCAGCGTGGCCACGTGGCGGAGCATCTCGTCGGCGCGGGCGCCGGAGTAGACGCCGCCGGACTGGAGCATCACGCCGATGCGGGGCCGCAGCGCGTCGGCCTGGCGGGCCGGGTCGAGGCCGAGTACCCGGACGGTGCCGGAGTCCGGCTTCCGGTAGCCCTCGCAGGTCTCGATCGTGGTGGTCTTGCCCGCGCCGTTGGGGCCGAGGACGGCGGTGATGCCCGCCCCTGCCGTCAGGTCGAGACCGTCGACCGCGGTCTTGGTTCCGTACCGCTTGACCAGACTCTCGATCTGGAGGACGGGCTCGTTTCGCATGGTGAGCCAGTCTAGGGACGCGGGGAGGCCCGCGGACGGGCGGGCCCTTGAGGCCGAGTGGCCAGTGATCGTTTCCGCAGGTCAGCTTAGGTTTGCCTAAGTGATGCAGCGCACCGCGCGGTGATCGCGACGTGGGTTGTCAGGCTCTGAGGAATTACGCAACAATGGCGTTGTGAAAAACGTTGGCGAGGCTCCGCAGGAGGAACTCGCGACCGGTGAGCGGTCCACCCGCAACCGTGTCGCGCGCTCCATCCTGGATCACGGCCCGTCCACCGTCGCCGATCTCGCGAAGCGCCTCGGCCTCACCCAGGCCGCCGTCCGCAGACACCTCGACGCCCTCGTCCACGAGAACGTGGTGGAGCCCCGTGAGCAGCGGGTCTACGGCGCCCGGACCCGCGGCAGGCCCGCCAAGGTGTTCGCCCTGACCGACTGCGGCCGCGACGCCTTCGACCAGTCGTACGACAAGCTGGCCGCGGACGCGCTCCGGTGGATCACCGAGCGTCACGGCGAGGGCGCGGTCGTCGACTTCGCCCGGGCGCGGATCGCCGCCCAGGCCGAGACGTACAAGAAGGCGATGGACGCCGCGCCGCCCGAACAGCGCACCGAGGCTCTCGCGAAGGCGTTGACCGCCGACGGGTACGCTGCTACGGCGCGCAGCGCACCGGTCGGCGAGCAGCTCTGCCAGCACCACTGCCCGGTCGCCCATGTCGCCGAACAGTTTCCGCAGCTGTGCGAGGCGGAGACGGAAATGTTCTCCACGCTGCTCGGCACGCATGTGCAGCGACTCGCCACCATCGCCCACGGAGACGGCGTCTGCACGACGTTCATCCCACGCAGCGGCGGCGGCAGCGGCAGCAGCACCACACGGACCACCCCATCAGCATCAGCAAGCACGGCCGGGAGGAACCCCGCATGACGCTCCCCACGGAGACTGCCCACCCCGAACTTGAGGGTCTGGGCAACTACGAATACGGCTGGGCCGACTCCGACGTCGCCGGTGCCTCTGCCAAGCGCGGCATCAACGAGGACGTCGTCCGCGACATCTCCGCGAAGAAGTCCGAGCCGGAGTGGATGACCAAGCTCCGCCTCAAGGGCCTGCGCCTCTTCGACAAGAAGCCCATGCCGAACTGGGGCTCGGACCTCTCGGGCATCGACTTCGACAACATCAAGTACTTCGTGCGCTCCACGGAGAAGCAGGCGGAGTCCTGGGAGGACCTGCCCGAGGACATCAAGAACACGTACGACAAGCTCGGCATCCCCGAGGCGGAGAAGCAGCGCCTCGTCTCGGGTGTCGCGGCCCAGTACGAGTCCGAGGTCGTCTACCACCAGATCCGTGAGGACCTGGAGGAGCAGGGCGTCATCTTCCTGGACACCGACACGGCGCTGAAGGAGCACCCGGAGCTCTTCAAGGAGTACTTCGGAACCGTCATCCCCGTCGGTGACAACAAGTTCGCCTCGCTGAACACCGCCGTCTGGTCCGGCGGCTCGTTCATCTACGTCCCCAAGGGCGTGCACGTCGACATCCCGCTCCAGGCCTACTTCCGCATCAACACGGAGAACATGGGCCAGTTCGAGCGGACCCTGATCATCGTGGACGAGGACGCCTACGTCCACTACGTAGAGGGCTGCACCGCGCCGATCTACAAGTCGGACTCGCTGCACTCCGCCGTCGTCGAGATCATCGTGAAGAAGGGCGGCCGCTGCCGCTACACGACGATCCAGAACTGGTCGAACAACGTCTACAACCTGGTCACCAAGCGCGCCGTGGCGTACGAGGGCGCGACCATGGAGTGGATCGACGGCAACATCGGTTCCAAGGTCACGATGAAGTACCCCGCCGTGTACCTCATGGGCGAGCACGCCAAGGGCGAGACGCTGTCCATCGCCTTCGCGGGCGAGGGCCAGCACCAGGACGCCGGCTCCAAGATGGTCCACATGGCGCCGAACACTTCGTCGAACATCGTCTCCAAGTCGGTGGCGCGCGGCGGCGGTCGTACGTCGTACCGCGGCCTCGTCGAGATCGGTGAGGGCGCCGCGGGCTCGAAGTCGAACGTGCTGTGCGACGCGCTGCTCGTCGACACGATCTCCCGCTCCGACACCTACCCGTACGTCGACGTCCGCGAGGACGACGTGTCGATGGGTCACGAGGCGACGGTCTCCAAGGTCTCCGACGACCAGCTCTTCTACCTGATGAGCCGCGGCATGACGGAGTTCGAGGCCATGGCGATGATCGTCCGCGGCTTCGTCGAGCCGATCGCCAAGGAGCTGCCCATGGAGTACGCCCTGGAGCTGAACCGGCTGATCGAGCTGCAGATGGAGGGTTCGGTCGGTTAAGACCGGACACCGTCCCGCAGCGAGCAGATTTCTTACGCAGAGAGAGAGCACGACGACAGCCATGGCTGAGGCTCAGAACATCCCGGTCGGGTCGACGACCGCCGGATCCATCGCGGTGGCCGCCGAGTCCACCGTCGCCACCCGCATGAGCGCGCCCCCCTCCTACGACGTGGCGGACTTCCCGGTCCCCCACGGCCGCGAGGAGGAGTGGCGGTTCACGCCGCTGGAGCGGCTGCGCGGCCTGCACGACGGGACCGCGGCGGCCAGCGGCGGCATCCGCGTCGAGGTGAGCGCCCCCGAGGGCGTCACCCAGGAGACCGTCGGCCGGGACGACGCGCGCGTCGGCAAGGCGGGCAAGCCCGTCGACCGCGTCGCCGCCCAGGCGTACTCGTCCTTCGAGAAGGCCTCGGTCATCACCGTCCCCAAGGAGACGGTGCTCAGCGATCCCATCCGCATCGCTGTGCACGGCGAGGGCGGCACCGCCTTCGCGCACCAGGTGATCGAGCTGGGCGCGTTCGCCGAGGCCCTCGTCGTCATCGACCACACCGGTGACGCCGTGCTCGCCGCCAACGTCGACTTCGTCGTCGGCGACGGCGCCAAGCTCACCGTCGTCTCCGTCCAGGACTGGGACGACAAGGCGGTGCACGTCGCCCAGCACAACGCGCTGGTCGGCCGCGACGCCTCCTTCAAGTCCGTCGTCGTCACCTTCGGCGGCGACCTGGTCCGCCTGCACCCGCGTGTCACCTACGCGGGCCCCGGCGGCGAGGCCGAACTCTTCGGCCTGTACGTCACCGACGCGGGCCAGCACCAGGAGCACCGCCTCCTGGTCGACCACAACACCCCGCACTGCAAGTCGAACGTCGTCTACAAGGGCGCGCTCCAGGGCGACGACGCGCACGCCGTGTGGATCGGCGACGTCCTCATCGAGGCCGCCGCCGAGGGCACCGACACGTACGAGATGAACCGCAACCTCGTGCTGACCGACGGCGCCCGGGTCGACTCCGTGCCGAACCTCGAAATCGAGACCGGCGAGATCGTCGGCGCGGGCCACGCCTCGGCGACCGGCCGCTTCGACGACGAGCAGCTCTTCTACCTCCAGTCGCGCGGCATCCCGGAGGACGAGGCGCGCCGCCTGGTCGTCCGCGGCTTCTTCGCCGAGCTCGTCCAGCAGATCGGTCTGCCGGACGTCGAGGAGCGCCTCATCGCGAAGATCGAAGAGGAGCTGGAGGCGACGGTCGCATGACGTTCGTACGCGCCTGCGGACTGAGCGAGCTGGAGAAGGACACCCCGAAGCGGGTGGAGCTCGACGGCACGCCGGTCTCGGTCGTCCACACCGAGGGCGAGGTGTTCGCGATCCACGACATCTGCTCGCACGCGAACGTCTCCCTCTCCGAGGGAGAGGTGGAGGACTGCCAGATCGAGTGCTGGCTGCACGGCTCCAGCTTCGACCTCCGCACCGGCAAGCCGTCCGGCCTCCCCGCGACGCGCCCCGTCCCCGTATACCCCGTAAAGATCGAAGGGGATGACGTGCTCGTCTCCCTTTCCCAGGAGTCCTGAGGCACCCATGGCAACGCTTGAAATCAAGGACCTGCACGTCACCGTCGAGGCCGACAACTCCACCAAGGAGATCCTCAAGGGCGTCGACCTGACCGTGAAGCAGGGCGAGACCCACGCCATCATGGGCCCGAACGGCTCCGGCAAGTCGACGCTCGCCTACTCGGTCGCGGGTCACCCCAAGTACACGATCACCCAGGGCAGCGTGACCCTCGACGGCGAGGACGTCCTGGAGATGTCCGTCGACGAGCGTGCCCGCGCCGGCATGTTCCTCGCCATGCAGTACCCGGTCGAGGTCCCCGGCGTCTCGGTCTCCAACTTCCTGCGCACGTCGGCGACGGCGATCCGCGGCGAGGCCCCCAAGCTGCGCACCTGGGTGAAGGAGGTCAAGTCCGCGATGGAGCAGCTCCAGATGGACCCGGCCTTCGCCGAGCGCAACGTGAACGAGGGCTTCTCCGGCGGTGAGAAGAAGCGCCACGAGATCCTCCAGATGGAGCTCCTCAAGCCGAAGATCGCGATCCTCGACGAGACGGACTCCGGTCTGGACGTCGACGCGCTGCGCCAGGTCTCGGACGGCGTGAACCGCGTCCGCGAGACCGGCGAGGTCGGCACGCTCCTCATCACGCACTACACGCGCATCCTGCGCTACATCAAGCCCGACTTCGTGCACGTCTTCGCGAACGGCCGGATCGCCGAGTCCGGCGGCGCCGAGCTCGCCGACAAGCTGGAGGCCGAGGGCTACGAGGCTTACACGAAGGGCGGCGCATCCGCGTGACAGTGGCCCACCAGGGGCTTTCCGGCCTCCTCGACACCGAGGCGATCCGCAAGGACTTCCCGATCCTGGATCGCACGATCCACGACGGCAAGAAGCTCGTGTACCTGGACAACGCGGCGACGTCGCAGACGCCGCGTCAGGTCCTCGACGTACTGAACGAGTACTACGAGCAGCACAACGCCAACGTTCACCGCGGCGTGCACGTCCTCGCCGAGGAGGCCACGGCGCTCTACGAGGGTGCTCGTGACAAGGTCGCGGAGTTCATCAACGCGCCCAGCCGTGACGAGGTCATCTTCACCAAGAACGCCTCCGAATCGCTCAACCTCGTGGCCAACATGCTCGGTTGGGCCGACGAGCCCTACCGCGTGGACCACGAGACCGAGATCGTCATCACGGAGATGGAGCACCACTCCAACATCGTGCCGTGGCAGCTGCTCTCGCAGCGGACCGGCGCGAAGCTGAAGTGGTTCGGTCTCACGGACGACGGCCGGCTCGACCTCTCCCACATCGACGAGATCATCACGGAGAAGACGAAGATCGTCTCCTTCGTGCTCGTGTCGAACATCCTGGGCACGCACAACCCGGTCGAGGCCATCGTGCGCCGCGCCCAGGAGGTCGGCGCGCTCGTCCTCATCGACGCCTCGCAGGCCGCCCCGCACATGCCGCTGGACGTGCAGGCACTGCAGGCCGACTTCGTGGCCTTCACCGGTCACAAGATGTGCGGCCCGACGGGCATCGGCGTGCTGTGGGGACGCCAGGAGCTCCTGGAGGACCTGCCCCCGTTCCTCGGCGGCGGCGAGATGATCGAGACCGTGTCGATGAACTCGTCGACGTACGCTCCCGCGCCGCACAAGTTCGAGGCGGGCACGCCCCCGGTCTCCCAGGCCGTCGGCCTGGGCGCGGCCGTGGACTACCTCTCGGCCATCGGCATGGACAAGATCGCCGCGCACGAGCACGCGATCACGGAGTACGCGGTCAAGCGCCTTCTGGAAGTCCCGGACCTCCGCATCATCGGTCCGACGACGGCCGAGGAGCGCGGCGCCGCGATCTCCTTCACGCTCGGTGACATCCACCCGCACGACGTGGGCCAGGTGCTCGACGAGCAGGGCATCGCGGTCCGCGTGGGTCACCACTGCGCGCGCCCCGTCTGCCTTCGCTACGGAATTCCTGCGACCACGCGAGCGTCGTTCTATCTGTACTCCACGCCCGGCGAGATCGACGCCCTCGTCGACGGCCTGGAGCACGTACGGAACTTCTTCGGCTGAGGGGCTGACCGGGACGTGAAGCTGGATTCGATGTACCAGGAAGTCATCCTGGACCACTACAAGCACCCGCACGGGCGTGGTCTGCGCGATGGCGACGCCGAGGTGCACCACGTCAACCCGACGTGCGGCGACGAGATCACGCTGCGCGTGAAGTACGACGGGTCGACGATCGCCGACGTGTCGTACGAGGGCCAGGGCTGCTCCATCAGCCAGGCCAGCGCGTCGGTCCTGAACGACCTGCTGGTCGGCAAGGAACTCGCCGAGGCGCAGAAGATCCAGGCGGTGTTCCTGGAGCTGATGCAGTCCAAGGGCAAGCTGGAGCCCGACGACGCGATGGAGGAGGTCCTGGAGGACGCGGTCGCGTTCGCCGGTGTCTCCAAGTACCCCGCGCGCGTCAAGTGTGCTCTGCTGAGCTGGATGGCGTGGAAGGACGCGACGGCCCAGGCACTGGGCGACAACGACGGGGCCGCTGAAAGGAAGACGGCATGAGCGAGAACGAGACACTCACGACGAAGCCCGCTTCGGAGGAAGAGGTCCGCGAGGCGCTGTACGACGTCGTCGACCCCGAGCTGGGCATCGACGTCGTCAACCTCGGCCTGATCTACGGCGTGCACATCGACGACGCCAACATCGCCACGATCGACATGACGCTGACGTCGGCGGCCTGCCCGCTGACGGACGTCATCGAGGACCAGGCGAAGTCCGCGACGGAGGGCATCGTGAACGAGCTCCGGATCAACTGGGTCTGGATGCCGCCGTGGGGACCGGACAAGATCACGGACGACGGGCGCGAGCAGCTGCGGGCGCTCGGGTTCAACGTCTGACGGGCAGGTCCTCGTAAGGCCCTCCACGCCGGTGGCGCGGGGGGCCTTACGCATGCTCCCGGCCGCGTTGCGTACGCCCGTACGCAACGATATGTACACTCGTACGCATGGGATACGCACTGCTGGCCGCGGCCATCGCGGCGGAAGTGGCCGGGACGACGGCCATGAAGTACAGCGAGGGCTTCAGCAGGCTGGTGCCCTCGCTCATCACGGTCGCGGGCTATCTGCTCGCCTTCACCCTGCTCGCACAGACCCTGAAGACCCTCTCCGTCGGCACCGCCTACGCGATCTGGGCCGGTATCGGCACCGCCGCCGTCGCCGCGATCGGCATGATCTTCCTGGGGGAGTCGGCCAACCTCGTCAAGATCGCGGGCATCGCCCTGGTGATCGCGGGCGTCGTCGTGCTCAATCTCGGCGGGGCGCACTGATGCCCCGTCGCTACGACCCCGAGCGCCGTCAGCGGATCATCGACGCCGCGATCCGCGTGGTGGGGAAGAAGGGCATCGGCGGGCTCAGCCACCGCTCGGCCGCCGCCGAGGCCGACGTGCCGCTCGGCTCGACGACGTATCACTTCAAGACGCTGGACGAGCTGCTGGTCGCCGCGTTGCGGCAGGCGAACGAGGGCTTCGCGAAGGCGGTGGCTGCGAGCGGTGACTTCGCGGACCCGCGCGCTGACCTCGCCGCGGAGCTGGCCCGGCTCCTCGGCGACTGGCTCGCGGGGGAGCGCACCGGCGTCGAGCTGGAGTACGAGCTGTACCTCGCCGCCCTGCGCAGACCCGCCCTGCGCCCCGTGGCCGCCGAATGGTGCCGGGGCGTCACCGACGTCCTGGTGCCCCGCACCGACCCCGTCACCGCGCGCGCCCTGGTCGCCCTCATGGACGGGATCTGCCTCCAGGTGCTGCTCACCGGCGGGACGTACGACGAGGCGTACGCGCGCGAGATGCTCGGCCGGCTGCTCGCGCCCGCGCAGGGGGAGCCCGGACCCTGAGACCGGTTCGCCCGCGCGAGGCACCTCCGGTTAGGTTTCACCCATGACCGACACGAATGCTTCCCGCACCACCGGCGCCGTCGCCGCAGGCCTCGCCACCGTCGCCGCCGACGGCACCGTTCTCGACACCTGGTTCCCCGCCCCCGAGCTCGTCGCCGAGCCGGGACCCGCCGGCAGTGAGCGGCTGACCGCCGAGCGCGCCGTGGAACTGCTCGGTGAGGGCGCCGCGAAGGCCATCGGGCCCGACGCCCGCCGTGGCGTGGAGATCATCGCCGTACGTACGGTCATCGCGTCCCTCGACGACAAGCCGCTGGACGCCCACGACGTCTACCTGCGCCTGCACCTGCTCTCGCACCGCCTGGTCAAGCCGCACGGCGTGAACCTCGACGGCCAGTTCGCCTTCCTCGCCAACGTCGCCTGGACCTCGCTCGGCCCGGTCGCCGTGGACGACGTCGAGAAGGTGCGGCTCAACGCCCGCGCCGAGGGCCTGCACCTCGCGGTGACCTCCGTCGACAAGTTCCCGCGCATGACGGACTACGTCACGCCGAAGGGCGTCCGCATCGCCGACGCCGACCGGGTCCGCCTCGGCGCGCACCTCGCCGAGGGCACCACCGTCATGCACGAGGGCTTCGTGAACTTCAACGCGGGCACCCTGGGGACCTCGATGGTCGAGGGCCGGATCTCCGCGGGCGTCGTCGTCGGCGACGGCTCGGACATCGGCGGCGGCGCCTCCACGATGGGCACGCTGTCCGGCGGCGGCAACGTGCGGATCGTCATCGGCGAGCGGTGCCTGATCGGCGCCGAGGCCGGGGTCGGTATCGCGCTGGGCGACGAGTGCGTCGTCGAGGCCGGCCTCTACGTCACCGCGGGCACGCGCGTCACCCTGCCCGACGGACAGATCGTCAAGGCCCGCGAGCTCTCCGGCGCCTCGAACATCCTCTTCCGGCGCAACTCGGTCACCGGCACCGTCGAGGCCCGCCCGAACAACGCGGTGTGGGGCGGCCTGAACGACGTCCTGCACAGCCACAACTGACCGTTGACGGCCGTGCCCTGCGGCCGTCCACTCAAGCACTGCTCTGAACTGCTGTGGAGTTGTAGGCAGTCGGCAGCGGTGGTCACCAGTGAGCGCCCTTCCATGGCCCTGAGACGTCAGGGAGGGCGCTTCAGGGCCTGAGTTGAAGCGCGACCGTCTCAACCCCGTTCTGTACGGCAAGAAAGGGCCCGAGGGGTGCGTCCCCTTGGCCCTTTCTGCATGAACAAGCTGGTGGTCGACTCCAAGTCAAGGGGAGTCGATGACCAGGTCTTCGGCGGTGAGCTGGTCCGCCTACCGCTTCTGCTTCAGGTAGAAGTAGAGGTAGACCGGCTGCTGGCAGGTGCTGTCTTCCCTCTGCCTGTAACTGATCTGCGTCTTCGCGATCAGGTACGCCTTGTGACTCTTGACCTTCAGCGTCTTATTGATCTTGTACTTCCGGTGGTGGGCGCCCTTGGCGACATTTCCCGGATTCACCTTGTTCCAGCGTCGCGAGTTGTCGTCGACCAAGGCGTAGTTACCAACGTGAATTGCGCGCCCGTTGGAATGCCGGATGTCGATGCTTTTGACGCGGATGGAGCTCTTCGTCACCTTCCCCAACTTCCAGGTGACGATCGCGTTATAGGTGTTGTTGTCGTAACAGCCACGATCGCCCGACCTGTCAACGCCGGCTATGCCCGAGCGGACGGTCTGGGTCCCCGACTTAATCTTGGCCCAAGAGTCTGCCCCGGGCTTCATTCCTGCGGCGGAGGATGTGCCGGCGCCGAGTGTCGCGACCATACCGGTGACGGTGGCGATGGTCGCGAGAGTGGCCCCTCGTCGGGCTTTGAGCAACATGATGTATCCCCAATTTGCCTGATGGTCATGTCAGGTTGTTCCGCGTCACGTGGTGACTGCACCAAGTTCTCATGTCTCGCTCCCAGTAGCTGCTCATCTGAGCAAATTTTGAGGTTCGGGACAACGGTGAGTCAGGTCCCTCACGCACTTAGGCGTCATCTCATTCCGCTGCCGGATAAGCTGCTGCTCGTAACCGGCTGATAGATGGCCGGACCGATGGCGTCTGTACGGGGGCAGCATGAATGGGGCAGGTGCGCGGGCGCTGGTCCTGGGGGCCGTGGTGGTCCTCGGGGCGGTCGCTGGGTGCGGGCAGAGTACCGGGCAGTCCCACGACCGTGCCCGCGGAGCCGCGCACGAGGCGAGCCGGGCGGTGAGCGGTGACCACGGCTACCCGCTGCGCAGGAGCGACCTTCCCTGGAGCGGCAGCCCGAGCCCGTTCAACGCGCAGGTCAAGCTCGCCGACGGGCGGCGCGTGGCCATGCACTACATGCGGGGCAAGGGGCTCTTCGTGCAGGACTACAGCCCCCGCGCCAAGGGCTGGTCCAAGCCGGCCGTCGTGTACAGGACCAAGACCGACGCCTGTCAGGGCATCACCCTCAAGGTCAAGGACGGCACCGTCGCGGCCTTCGGTGACTTCGCACGGTACTGCGCGGACGGCGAACCGCCGACCGAGTCGGTCGCCGCGGTGACCGTGGGACGGCTGACCAAGTGGGACAAGCACCTGACGGCCGACTTCGACGGCTGGGAGAAGATCGTCGTCGCCCCCGGAGGCAAGAAGGTCACGTTCAGCCGGGGCAGCGACACGTTGCGCTGGACCAGGGCCGCCGGATTCCCGGCCGCCCGCTGACGCGTGACGCGTTCCGACCGGAGCGGCCATCCCTCGAAGGAGAGGGGTGGCCGCTCCGTTTTTTCTTTCCGTGAGGAGGCATAGCGGGGGGCGCCCGGACCCGTCCTCATCCATGCGGAGGGCAACAGGCCCGCCAGGGAGCGAAGGTGACGATGGATGTCCAGGAGCAGGAGCGTTTCCGGGAGTTCGTGGAGACGAGATCGTCGGCGCTGCTGAAGACCGCCGTACTGCTCAGCGGGGGCGACCGGCACGCGGGTGAGGACCTGCTGCAGAACGCGCTCGTCAAGGCGGCGGGACGCTGGCAGCGGATCGACGAGCCGGAGGCGTACGTCCGGCGGATCCTGTACCGGCAGCAGGTCAGCCGCTGGCGGCTGAAGTGGCCGCGGCGCGAACAGTCCTTCGCCGAGCCGCCCGAGCGCGCCGGGTCCGGCGACGGCACCTCCGCCGCGGAGCTGCGCGTCGTGATGCGCGGAGCGCTGGCCAAGCTCACCGCGCGCCAGCGGACCGTGCTCGTCCTGCGCTACTTCGAGGACCTGCCGGAGGCCGAGGTGGCCGCCGTCCTGGGCTGCTCCGTCGGCACCGTGCGCAGCACGACACACCGCTCCCTGGCCCGGCTGCGGGGTCTCGCGCCCGAACTGGCGCACCTCGACCGGCACGACACCGCCGAGCGGCCCGCGTCCCCCGACTTCTCGCCGATGGAGGTACGACCGTGAAGGTGACAGATCTGGTCCGCGAGTCGCTGCGGGAGCAGGCGGACCAAGGGAGCTTCGTGCCGGGGGACTTCGCCGACCGGGTGCTGGCCGTGCGCAGGCGGCGCAGGTCCCGGACGATCGTGGGCGCCTCGCTCGCGGTGGTGACGGCCACCGTCGTGGCGGTGGCCGTACCGGTCCTCGGCCCGGACTCCGCGCACGACGGCCCGCGCCCGGCCAGTGAGCTGCGGAGCGGCGACGTCCTCGCCCACCCCGGCCAGGCACCGCCCCGCGACCTGATCGCCGCGGGCGACACGGCGCTCGCCGCGTACAGCACGAACAAGCGCGTCAAGCAGCCCGACGGCGATGCCGTCCGCACCCGCACCTACCGGCTCCTCGACCAGAAGACCGGCACCTACCGCGAGGACCCCCGCTGGTCCTGGCTCGACGTCGCCCCCGGGATGCGGACCGCCGCCGTCCTGGAACGCGGCCTGCCCACCAAGCGGATCGGTCTGCTGGACCTGATCACGGGCAAGGTCGAGCGCTGGATCCCGGTGGACCACGGGGTCGGCGGCGTCGAGTTCTCCCGCGACGGCAGGAAGCTCGTCGCGACGACGTACGCGGACGACCCGGACAGGCTCGACAAGGACCGGCCGATGAGCGACGGCAAGCACACGGAGCCGGGCCCCGCCGAGCCGAGCAGGACCGGCTTCTACGTCCTCGACGTGGCGTCGGGGGACGGCAGGTGGAGCAAGGTGAAGACGGAGACCGGCGGGTGGGGCATCGAGGACATCAACACCCGCCAGGACTTCGCCTTCAGCCACGACGGCTCCCTGGTCTACACGGGCCTGACCTCCGCGCCGCACCAGCAGTACTACGACTTCGAGGGCCGTGAGCGGAGCACCCCCGCGAAGGAGAAGTACCTGCACTGGTTCGTCGACGCCGGGCTCTCCCCGAACGGAAAGCTCGCCGCCGGTGACTTCGCGGGCGGTACCCGCACCACCGCGACCGAGGTCAACGACCCCCTCACCGGCAAGCGCGTCGCCAAGATCCCCGGCCAGCAGCTCCTCGCCTGGGCCGACGACAAGCGGCTCATCGCCTGGGACATCGCGCCCGGTACGAGCGAATACCGCAACCGTCTCGTCCTCGTCACCATCGGGAGCAAGAAGACCGTCCCGCTCAGCGGCTACCTCCCGTCGAAGGCCGACGCCGCCGGACGCTGGACACCGGTCTTCGCCCGGCGCTGATCATCCCTTGGTATGGATAGCGTCGCCCGGTCCGGGTACTCGGGCCTCCCAGCCAGAAGGGAGGCGGAACCCGTGACCGGGACCATGGGTGAGCAGCCGACGCGCGATCACCAGCAGCACTCGGTGGGAGAGCTCGTCGAGCAGGCCACCGCACAGCTTTCGGAACTCGTACGTCAGGAGATGCGGCTCGCCGGCCAGGAGATGGCCGAGAAGGGCAAGCGCGCGGGCCGCGGTGGAGGGCTCCTCGGAGCGGCCGGCGCGATCTCCTACATCGGGCTCATGGCGCTGGCGGCCACAGCGGCCGCGGCGCTCTCACTGACCATGCCCGTGTGGGCCGCCGCCCTCATCGTCACCGGCGTGCTGTTCGCCGTGGCCGGGGTACTCGCCGCGCTGGGGCGCAAGCAACTGGCCCGCGCGGCGCCCCCCGTGCCGCAGAAGGCGATGGACAGCGTCAGGGCGGATGTAGACGAGATCAAGGAAAGGGCCCACCGATGACGGACACCCCGAAGGACGCCACGAGCACGGGTGCGAAGGGGCCGGACGAACTGCGCCGGCAGATCGACGAGACCCGCAGCAACCTGGGTGAGACCGTCGAGGAGCTGGCGGCGAAGGCGGACGTGAAGACCCGCGCCCGGGAACGGGCCGCGGTGGTCAAGGGTCAGGTACAAGGAACGGCGGCACAGGTGAAGGACAAGGTGACGGAACAGGCGGCGCGCGCCAAGGGCAAGGCCGCCGACGAGGCGGGACACGCGAAGACCGTGACGGCCGAGAGCGCGGCACGCGCCAAGGACAAGGCGGTCGAGGGCGCGGCCCGGGCCAAGGAGGCCGTGCTCGACGGCAAGGCGCGCGCGGAACAGCACCCCGCCGTGGTCCAGGCCGAGGAGAAGGTGGCCGAGGCCGCGCGCCGGGTGCAGGAGGGCACGCCCGAACCCGTACGGGCCGTCGCGAACGGCCTCGTGACCAGCGGGCGCCGCCGCCCTGGGGCGTTCGCCGCGGCGGGTGCGGGCCTCCTGCTCGCCTACGTGGTGCTGCGCCGACGCAAGGGGGGCCGGTCATGAGCGGGGTCCAGGTCCTCTACAAGCCGCTCGGCCTGGCCTTCGGCATGGCCGGCGGTGCGCTCGCGGGCGCGCTGTTCAACCGCACCTGGAAGGCGGTGGCGGGGCAGGACGACGCGCCGGACGCGCACGACGAGGAACGCGACTGGGGCGAGATCCTCGCCGCGGCCGCGCTGCAGGGCGCGATCTTCGCCGTCGTCAGGGCCGCGGTGGACCGCGGCGGCGCGATCGGCGTGCGGCGCGTGACGGGCCGCTGGCCGGGCTGACGCCGACAGACGGCGACACCACCGGAGCGCCGGGGAGCCCGCGTTGACGGCGCCCGGCGCCCGGAGGAAGCTCGGCGCATGGCCTCGACGCAGCACCATCCGTACGCGCGCTACGTCGCGATCGGCGACAGCCAGACGGAGGGGCTCGGGGACGGCGACGAGGAGCACGGCTACCGCGGCTGGGCCGACCGGCTCGCCGAGCTCCTCGCCGCCCGCAACCCGGGCCTCAGGTACGCCAACCTCGCCGTGCGCGGCCGCCGCACCGCGCGGATCAAGGCGGAGCAGCTGGCTCCCGCCCTCGCGCTGAAGCCGGATCTCGTGACCGTCATGGCGGGCATGAACGACCTGGTGCGGCCGGGCTTCGACGCCGCGCACGTCGCCGCCGACGTCGAGGAGATGTTCACCGCACTCACCGCGGCGGGCGCGCGGGTGGCCACGGTGACCTTCCCGGACATCGGGCGGGTCTCGCCGCTCGCACGGCGTGCGCTGCCCCACGTCCTGGAGCTGAACGCCCGGATCCGCGCGGCCGCCGACCGCCACGGCGTGCTCGTGTTCGACACGTTCCCGTACCGCATCACCACCGATCCGCGGCTGTGGAGCGGGGACCGCATGCACGCCAGCCCGCTCGGCCACGCCCGGATCGCCGCGGGGATGGCGGACGTGCTCGGGGTCACCGGGCACGAGAGCTGGCTGAGCCCGCTGCCGCCGCTGGCCCCGGTCTCCGTGCTCGGCGCGGTGACGGCGGAGGCACGGTGGTTCGCGGGGTTCATGGGGCCCTGGCTGTGGCGGCGGGTGCGGGGGCGCTCGTCGGGCGACGGGCGGGCGGCGAAGCGCCCGGCGCTCGCGGAGGTGGCGGTGGCGGTGGCGCCGGCACGCGAGCACCGCGGGGCTTGACTTCAAGTTCGGTTGAGGTAGGAGCGTTGTGCTTGTCCCCGCCGGGCCCGGCCCGGTGCCGGGGGCGACATCGACAACGACAGCCACAGCGACATCCACCTCGACCGAGACGGACGGCCCGCCATGCCCGCGACCCCCACCCTCAGCACCGGAACCCTCCCCGACCCCACCCGCCGCGACGCGGGACTCACCTTCATCAGTACGTGGAGCACCGGTTCGCCCGAGCGGCAGCGAGCCACTCTCGACGCCATCGTCAAGGCCTGGGAGACCCGCCCATGGCCGCACGAGGGCCTCCTCTCGTACACCGTGTACGCCGGTTCCGACGGCTCGACGGTCCTGCACCACTCGCAGTGGCGCGACGAGGAGGCCTACCAGGACTTCTTCGCGAGCGCCGGGAACGGCAGGGACGCCAGGAACGCCGACATCGACGCGGCCGTCCCGGGCATCGACCGGCTCGGCCTGAACAAGACGCGGCTGTACCGGAGTTGGACCGACGGGCGGGGGCGCGAGGGGCGCGAGCCCGGCGCGATCGTGATCGTGCAGGTCGACTTCGACGGCCCCGACGCCGACCGGCAGCGCGCCTGGGTGGACGGGGTGGTCGAGGCCCTGGACAGCGGGCCCGCAGGCACCGAAGGTTTCGGGCTGTACGCCGCGCACTTCCACGTCAGCACCGACGGCAGGCGGGTCGTCAACTACGCGGAGTGGGCCAGCGAGCGGGCCCACATCGACGCGCTCGCCTCGCCGGGCGACGGGGTCGGCTCGCCCACGCCCGAGTGGCGGCGGGTGCGGGAGTTCCCCGGCGTACGGGACGACTCGGCGGTGGCCCGGTACCGGTTCGCGTACAACTTCGTACCGAGCAAGGCGTAGTTTCCCGGCGCCGTCCTGCCGACGGCTCCGCCCCGCCTGGACAGTGCGGGGTGGCGGCGGGACGGTGGGAGTATGCGGGGCGTCATCACATGAGCGGCGGCGACAGGCCGGACCGGGACAGGGCGGACCGGAACAGGCCGGGCCGGCGCAGGCCCGGCAGGGGACGGACCGGCCGCGGTCGGTCCGACGGCGGCGGCCCCACCGACACCGCCGGAGCAGCCGGAGTCACCGATCCCGCCGATGCCGCCGATGCCGCGGAGGCGGGCCGCACCGGCCTGGCGTTCGAGATCGTCCGGGAGCTGGAGGTCGAGGGATCACCCGCCCGGCTCTGGGCCGCCCTCACCACCGGCACCGGCGGCTGGCTGTGGCCAGTGGAGTACGAGCCCCGCGAGGGCGGCGCCGCCCCCTCCGGCGGCACCGTCACCCGCTGGGACCCGCCCCATCGCCTCACCGCCCGCGTCGAGGACCCGGACCGCGTGCCGGGCCAGACCCTCGACGAGCTCGACCACCTCATCGAGCCGCGCGACGGCGGGCGCCGCTCCTGGCTGCGCCACGTCCACAGCGGCGTCTTCACCGGCGACCGGGACGCGCGGTACGACGGCCTGGTCCAGTGGACCGACTTCCACCTGCACACCCTCGGCCAGTACATGGCGTACTTCGAGGGCCGCCCCGTCACCTTCTCGGCCGCCGGCGGCCCGCCCGCCTCCGGCGCCCCGGACGCCTTCGGCAGGCTCGCCCGCGCCCTCGGCCTGCCCGACGACGCGATGGACGGGGCCCGCGTCCGCGTCCAGGCCCCCGGCGGCGAACTGGACGCGGTGATCGACTTCCGCAGCCCGCACTTCATCGGCCTGCGCGCGGACGAGACGCTGCACCGCTTCTTCGGCCGCGGCCGCTTCGGCGCCCGGGTCGGCGTCAGCGTCCACGACTTCGGCGCGCACGCGGACGCCAAGCGCACCGAACTGGCGTGGCAGGACTGGCTGCACCACCTCTACGGCTGACCGCCTCCACGGCCGGTCGCCTCCACGGCCGACCGCTGTCACGGTTGGCCGCCGGGCACCGTCAGGGGCGGAAGCGCAGCACCTGCGGGTCGTGGTCGCTGTTCTGCTCCGCGAACTCCGCGTTGATGTGCACGCTGTCGTAGCTGAAGTCGTCCGCGTCCCCCACTCCCGGGCTGGTCAGGATCTGGTCCAGGACCTGGGAGTTGCCCTGGTAGACGTACGAGTAGCGCTCGCTCCTGGGCAGCGACCTGATGGCCGCGCGCAGCGCGCCGCCGTCCTCCAGGGCCTTGGTGGTCGCCGAGAACTCGAAGTCGTTGATGTCCCCGAGCACGACCACGTCGGCGTCGCGCCGCACCGCGCGGATGTCCTTCACGAAGCCGTTCACGGCCTGCGCCTGCTTGAGCCGCTTGGCCTCGGAGGAGCGGACCGGCGGCTGGTGGTGCGAGGTCAGCCCCTCGTCGCCGCCCTTGGAGCCGAAGTGGTTGGCGATCACGAAGACCGTGCGGCCGCGGAAGACGAACTCACCGGCCAGCGGCTTGCGGCTGTCCGCCCACGCGTCGTTCAGCGGATCGACGCGCCCGGGGGAGTGGCTGAGCGCGGGCCGGCCCTTCTCCCGTACGACCTCCGTGGGCGTCGTCGCGTCGCCGGGGGCGCGCTCGGTGAAGGAGACGCGCTCGGGGTTGTGGAGGAAGACCTGCCGGATGTTGCCGCCGGGCTCGCCGCCGTCCTTGTTGTTCTGCGGGTCGACGGAGTGCCACGCGTAGCGCGGCCCGCCCGCGGCGACGATCGCGTCGGTGAACTTCTTCAGCGTGGCGTCCGCGGAGACCGTCC
This sequence comes from Streptomyces sp. NPDC050732, assembly GCF_040654255.1. Taxonomy (NCBI): domain Bacteria; kingdom Bacillati; phylum Actinomycetota; class Actinomycetes; order Kitasatosporales; family Streptomycetaceae; genus Streptomyces; species Streptomyces sp. NPDC050732. Next base: position 14,762 of record NZ_JBFAHP010000025.1, on the reverse strand, counting down.
CGTCGTTCTTCGCGCCGTTGTCGTCCTGGATCTCCTCCAGGGCGAGGATGTCGGGCGAGGCGAGGTTCGTGACGACGGCCGAGGCCAGCGCGTCGAACTTCTGCTGCGGGTCGCCCGGGTCGAGGTTCTCGACGTTGTACGTGGCCACGGCGAGCTCGCCCTTGGCCTGCCGCCGCGTCTTCTCGCGCGCGAGGCCCTTGCCGGCGACGCCGCCGAGCTCGCGGGCCACCAGGGTGTAGCCGCCGAACTGGTTGAAGTCCAGGGGGCCTTCGGCGCCGCCGCGCAGCACGTCACCGACGTCCGCCTTCGGGAAGGGCTTCTCGGCGACCGGCGCGAGCTGCTGGATCTGGAGCCGCCCGCCGTTCTGCGCGTCGTACGAGCCGTAGACGGTGCCGCCGCGCCTGTTCCGGTTCTCGTGCTTCTTCACCGTCACCCACAGCTCGTTGTACGCGTCGGTCGCGCCGACGACGCGCGAGCTGCCGACCCGTACGTTCATGCCCTCCAGGGACTCGTACAGGTCAAGGGCGTACGAACGGGGCTTCAGCGGCAGCGCGTTGATGCTGCCGCCCCGCGCGGGGTCACCGGCCGGGGCGTACGCGGCGGGCACGGACTTCGCGCCGATCGTGACGGGCGCGGGCAGCGGGTTGCCGGACGACTCCACGGTCACCGTCGGCTTCGTGATCTGGGTGAGGGACTGGTTGCCGGATCCGGCGCCCCCGGGCACGTACTCCGAGACCGTGCCGGAGACCCGGACCGCGTCGCCCGTCCGCACGGTGAGCGGCGCCGAGCCGGTGAAGACGAAGACCGCCTCGCTGGTGGCCGGGTCGGCGTCGGCCGCGCTGTCGGCGGACTGGATCCAGAAGCCCTTGGAGCCGTACCCGCGGACGCCGGTCACGATGCCCGCGACGTCCGTGACCTGCTGTCCCGCGAGGGGTGAGACGCGGGTGGTGCCCTGGATGTCGTGGACGCGGACCTCGTCGGCGGACGCGGCGGAGGACGAGACCGCGAGCAGTCCCGCCGCGAGGGCGACGGCGGTGACGGCACTGACGGCGGCGGATCTCGGTATCTGGGGCATCAAGGAACTCCGGGTGAGGGAAGACGGTGAGGGAGGAAGAGAACAGCAGGAAGAAAACAGCAGGCAGAGAACTGCAGGCACAGGGCGCCCGGACGGACGCTCTACGCGCGTCAATCTCTTGCCTGACCAGGGGAGTTGTCAAGGTTCTCCGGGTGCCCATTCCCTGTACGTCTTCTGACAGGGACATGAACCGGGCGGCATGGTGCCAAATCCGTCTAGGCTTGCCCCTTGCCGATCCGTACTCCCGGCGCCCCGCACCCCCGGAGGAGAACCAGCCGATGTCCGTAAGCCCCGCCACCCTGCCGCCGGTGCTGCTGCACTCCGAAGCGGAACTCGCGCGGGCCGCGCTCGCCACACCGCTGCTGTCCCGCGCCGTCCGGCTCGCCCGCTGGGCGGGGCCCGGCACCCGGGTCGGCGCGGGCGGCGAGCTCGTCGACGCACAGCTCCCGGCGGCCGCGGCCGAGCTGGGCCTCGAAGCGGAGGGCATCGACGAGGAGGACGTGGCCGCGTACACGAGCGAGGCCTGGCGGGTCGCGGTGGACACCGGCCTCGTCGAGGTCACGGACGCCGAGGAGGAGGGCGGGGAAGGCACCGTCACCCAGGGTGAGGACCTCGCGCTGCTCTCCGCGGGCGGCCCGCAGGACGTCCTCGGCGTCTGGCTCGGCGCCCTCGACACCGTGTACGCGGACGCCACCGTGCCCGACATGGAGAACCTCCTCGACGTCCTGGAGGAGAAGGGCGAGGTCGACTTCGCCGAGCTCGGCTGGGACCCGCAGGCCGAGGCCGACTTCCTGGACGGCGTCCTCGGCAACCTCTACCTGCTGACGGTGGGCGACGCCGCGGGCGGCGAGGGCCCGGTGCCGCTGCCCGCGCTCGCCGCCTCGATGATCGTCCCCGACGACATGGGCGAGCCCACCGACGACGTCCTCGAACAGGTGTCGGACGCGATGATGAAGCTCGACGACCAGTTCCGGCTCTTCGAGCCGCTCGGACTCGTCGAGTACCAGCCGGTCGACGAGGCGCTCATGGCCGACGCCGACGAGGACACCACCGAGGGCCCGGTCCCCGTCGACGAGGAGGACGTCAGCCGCTACGGCATGGTCCGCCTCACCCCCCTCGGCCTGTACGGCGTCCGCGCCCGCATGCTGGAGGCCGGGGTCGACGCGCCCGCCGTCGGCGACCTCGCGGACAAGGGCGCCGACGTGCTGCTCGACGGCACCTCCGGCTTCCCGCAGCACGCCGCGCAGGCCGAGATCGAGCAGTGGCTCGCCCGGCACGAACCGCTGGACGCCGCACGGGAGCTGCTCGCCGCGGCGCGCGGCGGCGACGAGGGCGCGCCGCTGCGCAGGCTCCGCTGCCAGCAGGCGCTCTCCCTGGTCGGGAACGAGGCGGAGCCGGCGCTCCGCGACGTCCTCGACGACCCGGAGCTCGGCGGTCTGGCCCGGGTGTGGCTCGCCGAGCACGGTGCCGCGGACGTGCCCGCGCCGTCGGAGGCGCTCATCTTCTGGCTGACCATCGACACGCTCGCCGCGCAGCTCGCCGCCGAGGGCAACTCGGACGAGCTGCAGGGCCTGGTCGAGGGCCTCGCGGAGCAGCACAGCGGCTTTTTCGCCACGGCGTGGCGCGTCGAGCACCCCGCCACGGCCGACGTCCTGGACGCGATGGGGCGCCTGCACCCCGACAAGAAGGTGGCGAAGGAGGCCCGCAAGGCGGCGTTCAAGGCGCGGAATATCTAGCCCGTCCGGCGATTGAGGACGAGCCCGAAGGGCGATGACAGCACCCCGGGTGGGCCCAGCAGTGCGGGCCCACCCGGAATCCGCTCACCCCGCCGGAGGCGTCTCGTACCGCGTCGTGTGCTTGAACGACGACGTGGCCCCGTCGAACCCGTACGTGCCCCGGTACGCCGGAGGATTCTGGTACTCGCCGACGATCGTGATCGTCGTCGCGCACGAGCCCTGCCCGGCGCGCTTCGCGTCGAGCCGCATCGTCTCGCCGATCGAGCCGCCCGTGATGTCCCACGGCGCGCCGCAGATACCGGACTTGATCTGCCCGCCCGTCACCACGTGCGGATAGGTGGTCGGGTTGTACTTCACCTCGATGGCGAACGTGACGGCGCCACTGTGCAGCGTCAGCCTGCAGTCCGTCGACAGAGCCTCGGCCGACACGTCGGCGGCCGGCGCGGCGAACGCCTCGTCGCGCGTCTTGACCTCGGCGCCCTGCGGATTGTGGAAGCGGTGCTCCGCCGTCCGCGACTGGCCGCCCTTCTGCTTACGTGCCTGAGAGGTCATGGAAAACCCTCCTTCCGTCCTGACCGTCAGGCCAGCAGCTCGGCGATCTCCACGCGCAGCAGCGCGCGGACGTTCTCGATGTGGTTGACGATGGTCGCGACCGACGAACCGGCGAAGAGCAGCCCCACCGCGACGTCGTCCTGCGAGGTCACCAGCGAACCGGAGTCGCCGCCCGCCGAGATGTTCGTCGTGACGATCTGGTCCTTGAACCGGGCCGTGCCCGCGGTGCCGTAGTTCACGTCGACCGTCGCGTCGACCGCGATGATCCGGCCGAAGCTGATGTTCGTCGTCCTGCCGGACTTCTTCACCAGGTCGCCGACGGCCACGTTGGCCTTGCGCCGCCAGGCGCGCGGGGCGCCGCTGAAGTACTGCTCGCGCGTCGCGTCCTGGAAGTCGACCGCGCCGAGCGCCGCGTCCACCACGTTGTTGTGCCGCTCCAGCGGGATCTGCGGGGCGAACTGGATGGTGATGAACCGCTCCAGCGTCGCGATGCGGTCCGCCGGGTCCTGCCCGCCGTCGAAGACGCCGGGCTGCACGATCGCGCTGCCCAGCTGCGCCCGGTTGGAGTCGGCGAGCACGTGGTTGTTGGAGAGGATGTAGAACTTCGACGGTGTGCCGAGACCGGCACCCGGCGGGTCGACGGAGGCGCCGGGCAGGAAGTCGTAGACCACGCTGCCGAGCGTGCCCGCGGTCACCCGGACGTTGCCGACCGAGAAGCCGGAGGGGCACGGGCGCATCCGCCGCTTGAGGAGCTGCGGCTCGAACGCGCCGCGCCCTGCGAGCTCTTCGAGCTGTGGCTGTCCGAGGCCCGCGAGCTGTTCGCTGACGCTGCCGTCCGGGCCGTACGTGACCGACGCGCGGTCCTCGGCGCGCCGGCCGCCGGGCCTGCTCTGCTGGCGCTGCGCCGCGATGTGGCCGATCGCGACGACGTCGGTCGGGGTGCCGTCGTCCATCTGGCGCGGGACGACGTCCCGCTCCGGGAGCATGGACTCCGGGACCTTCTGGGTGACGAACACGATGACCGCGGGCTCGCCGGTGGGCTCCCCGTCGCTCCACTTCACGCCGTGGCCGAAGCCGACGACGTTGGACAGCGGCTGCTGGGGCCGCAGGAAGTCGGACATCGCCTGCTGACGGGAGCTGTCGCTCAGCTGACCGCCGGTGGGTCCTCGCATCAGTTCGGGCTGGCTCACCACGCCAGACCACCTCTTCCCCTTTGAAGGGTGGGGGTTCCGGGCCGCGCCGGGGCATCGCTCCCGCTACGTCCCGCCGTCCTGCGCGTCGATCTCGCCGATGGCGATCACGCGTACGGGGACACCGTCGAGCGTGTCCGGAACCAGGTCTTCGTCACGGAGGCGGTCGCGGGGCACTCGGTGGGTGACAAAGACGACGATCACGTCCTGACCCGAGTGCTCGTCCTTTCCGATGCCGACTCCGGTGACATTGGCCAGCCTCATCAGCCGGCCCTCATGGAGGCTGCGTGCCTGATGTGCGTCCACTCGGCTCGCCTCCCCGTGCGGGTGGTGCAGCTCTGCACGTGGTGATGTCTATTGCGGTGTGCATCGCGGGTCAAGGTGTTCTGCGGTGATTCTTCGCTTTACGGGCGATCCGCCCCTGTTGACCTTGTCATGAAAGGAGGCAGGAAAGGAGGCCCCTCGGCGTCGGGCGGCGTTCAACCGCCGTTTATGCGGGGGCGGGACGGTGGCGCCGACAGCAGCCCGGCCGTCCGTACCGTCTTCGCGTCCTCAGGAGAAACGATGTCGCTCACCCGCAGGGATTTCGCCAGACGCTCCGCGCTCACCGGTGCGGGGGTCGCCCTGGCAGGCAGCGTCGGCGCGCTCGCCACCGCGCCCGGCGCCCTCGCCGCGACGGAGGTCGAGGAGGCATCCGACGCCGACGCCGTCGGCCACGGCCACGGGGGCCACCACGGCCCCGGCTACGGCCCCCTCCTGCCCGACCCCGAAGGGCTCCTGGCGCTCCCCGCCGGATTCTCGTACCGCGTCCTCACGCACAGCGGGAAGACCAAGCTGGAGAGCGGCGAGTTCACGCCGTCGAACCACGACGGCACCGCCACCTTCCGCGGCCCGCGCGGCACCACGCTCCTCGTCAACAACCATGAGCTCGGCGGCCCCCGCAGCAAGTGGAAGCACCCCGTACCGCTCACCGAGGGCCTCGTCTACGACCCCGCCGCGGCCGGCGGCTGCACCGTCGTCGAGGTCCGCCCCGACGGGCGGGTCGCCGAGTGGGTCGGCATCGCGGGCACCGCCACCAACTGCGCGGGCGGCAGCACCCCTTGGGGCACCTGGCTCACCTGCGAGGAGACCGAGGACCGGGCCGGCCAGAACGGCATGACCAAGGACCACGGCTACGTCTTCGAGGTCGACCCCCTGGATCGCCGGGCCAACCGCGCCCCCAAGCCCATCAAGGCCCTCGGCCGCTACGCCCACGAAGCCGTCGTCGTCGACCCCGAGCGCGGCCACCTCTACCTCACCGAGGACGCCTCCAGGCCGAACGGCCTCCTCTACCGCTGGACCCCGCCCCGCGGCTTCGCGCACGGCCGCGGCAAGCTGCGCACCCTCGCCGACGACGCGGGCGTCCTGAAGGCCCCCAAGTGCTTCGACTCCGGCGGCCGCTTCGTCGACGACCTGTCCCGCGCCACGAAGATCGGCACGGTCTATGGCGTCGACTGGGTCGAGGTCCCCGACCGCGACGCGCGGACCGTGCCCGTGCGCGAACAGTTCGACGACGGCGACATCACGCGCGCCCGCAAGCTCGAAGGCATGTGGTGGGGCGACGGCGGCGTCTACATCGTCGCCTCCTTCGCCCGCGACGAGAGCCCCGTCCCGCACGACGGACAGGTGTGGTTCTACCACCCCGGCCGCCGCACCCTCACCCTGAAGGTGCTGCTCGGCGTCAACAAGGACCCCGGCAAGGACGGCGCCTTCGACGGCCCCGACAACATCACCGTCTCGCCCTACGGCGGCCTGGTCATCGCGGAGGACGGCGACGGCATCCAGCACCTCTTCGGTGCGACGGAGAGCGGCCGCACGTACCCGATCGCCCGCAACGAACTCAACGCGGGCACCGCGGAGAAGCCGGAGTACAGCGAGTTCACCGGCGTCACGTTCTCGCCCGACGGCAGGACCCTGTACGCCAGCATCCAGACGCCCGGCATCCTGCTCGCCATCACGGGCCCGTGGAAGCGGCAGCGGCGCTGACCGCGTGACGCGCTCTGTCACGCGGTCCGTCACGCGTTCCGTGGCGTGTTCCGTGGCGCGTTGACCGCCCGCAGGGACGAGGTGCCGACCCTGGCGTACCAGCCGTCGGCGTCGGCGGCGAGCCAGGTGACGGCCTCGTCGACGGGCCACTCCTCCAGCGTCCTGCCCGTACGCAGACTCAGCGCCCGGCACACCTGCCCGGCGGTGACATAGGCCGTGCCGCCGCCTATGGCGGGCGGGCAGCGCGCGATGGCGTCGAACGACGTCCGCCACAGCTGCCGCCCGCCACGGCCGTCACCACGGCCCTCGCCACCGCTCCCGGTGAGGTCGATGGCCTGCAAGGTCCTGGCGTCCAGCCAGTTCAGCAGGATGCCGTCCCGGGCGACCGGGCCGCGCCGGCCGCCGCCCGGCAGCGTCGGCCAGCCGGTGTCGAGCCCGGCGGTGGGGTGGCTCCACAACCGCTTGCCGCTCTCGGGACTGAACCCGACCAGATCCTCCCCGCCGACGAGCAGCAACCCCGTACCGGAGGCGTACCCCAGGGCCGTGACACCGCTACCGCTCCCGCCCCCGGCGGTCAGCCCGAGCGGCTCCCTGCGCAGCCGCTCGCCGGTCCGTACGTCGATGAGATGCAGCTCGCCCGTGTCGCCGAGAAGGCCGAAACGGTCGCCGCCTCGGCCGCTTGGCGCGGGGAGTGTGACCGGCGCCGTGCGCGCCTGCTGGTCCTTCCCGAACGCGGTGTACGTCCATGCCTCGCGGCCCGTCACCGCGTCGAGGCAGAACACGCGGGGGTCCTGCGCGCCGGTGTCCGGTACGAGGAGCACCCTGCCGCCCGAGACCGCGGGTGCCCGCCAGTCGCGCGTGTCCTCCTTGCGGCGCGTGCGGGGGGAGCCGCCCTCGGGCAGCGTACGCATGCGCAGTACCCGGTCCTGCGACGCTCCGCCGCCGTCGTCCAGCGTGACGAGCCGCCCGCCCGCGACGGTGAACCACTTCACGGCACCGCGCCACGGCTGCTCGGGCCGCCACGGGTCGCCGCTCTCCAACTCGTAGCCCCTGTCCATGAGTTCGGGGGCGATCAGCAGCGACCCGCTCAGGACACCCCAGAGCGGTTCGCGGGCGGCGTCCGCGGGAGCCTTGTCGTACTGCCAGCGGCTCGTCCCGTCCGTGGCGTCGACGGCGCGCACCAGCCCCTGTGTGGTGAAGCCGCTCCTCGGCCCGTGCACCAGGACGGTGTCCTCGGCGAGCAGCGCGGCCTCGATGCCACCGCCTGTGCCGCCCGCCTCCCCCAACAGGGCCCACCGCTCACGCCCGGCCCGCCCCGCCCCCTTCCGCAACACGGGCCCGCCCTGCTCCCCCTCCGCCCCCGACCCCCTCTTCGGCACCCGAGCAACGGCCCACCCGGCAACCCCGGCAAGCCCCACCCCTCCGGCAACAAGCAGGGCACGACGGGCGAGGGGGCGGGGATGGGGGTCGGGGTGGGGGTGTTCGGTTCGGGGGGAGGGGGTGGGTGGGGGTGTGGGGCGTGGGTGGGGTTCGGGTGGGGTGTTGCTGGCGGTGTGAGTGTGGGTGTGGATGTGGGCGGGGGCTGGGGCATGGGCGCCGGAGCTGGTGCGGCTGCCGGTGCTGCCGCGCCCGCCGCCGCTGTCGCTCGCTTTGCGTGCGGCCCCGCTGTCGCTGTTGCCGGAGCCGCTCTTCCTCCCGCGCCCGCCGCTGGCGCTGCCGGAGCCGGTGCTGCCGCGCCCGCCGCCGCTGCCGCCGCCGCTGCCGCCGCTGCCGTCGGCGGAGCCGGTGCGGCTCCCGCTGTCGGTGCTGCTGCCGCTGGCGTGCCCGCCCTTGCCGCCGCCGTCGCTCGCTTTGCGTGCGGCCCCGCTGTCGCTGCTGCCGTAGCCGGAGCCGCTCTTTCTTCCGCGCCCGCCGCTGGCGGTGCCGGAGTCGGTGCTGCTGCCGCGCCCGCCGCTGGCGCTGCCGGAGTCGGTGCTGCCGGCGCTGGCGCTGGCGCTGGCGCGCCCGCCCCTGTCGCTGCCGCTGCCGTTCGCTTCGCGTGCCGCCCTGCTGTCGGAGCCGGTGCTGCTGCCGCCCCTGGTGCTGCCGGTGCCGTTGCTCGTCTCCCCGATGGCCTCGTTGTCGGTGCGGCTGCTGGCGCCGTCGTTCGCTTCGCTGGCGCCCCCGCTATCGGTGCTGTCGCCCGTGGCGGTGCTGCCTGCGTCACCGCTGCTGGCACCCCCACTGTCACTCTCGCCCGCCTCACCAGCGATCAGCGACCGCAACGGTTCCTTCCGCCACCACAGGGGCCCGTCCGGGGCAGCGGTGCGGGTCAGTATCTGTGTCACGGAGGGGCGTTGGTGCGGGTCCTTGTTCAGGCAGTCGGCGACGAGGGCGCGCAGGCCTGCCGACTCCGGGACGCCCACGAGGTGGGGCTCCTCGTGCGTCGCGCGGTAGAGGAGGACGGCGACGGGGCCCGAGCCGAAGGGCTGTTCGCCCGTCGCGGCGAAGGCGAGCACCGCGCCCAGCGCGAACACGTCGGCGGCCGGCCCGACGTCACCCCCGGCGACCTGCTCCGGTGCCATGAACCCGGGCGTGCCGAGCATCGATCCGGCCTGGGTGAGACCGAGCTCCCCGGCGGCACGGGCGATGCCGAAGTCGATGACGCGCGGACCGTCGGCGGTCACCAGCACGTTGGACGGCTTGAGGTCGCGGTGCACGATGCCCGCCGCGTGGATGCTCCCCAGGGCCTCGGCGAGGCACGCGCCGAGCGACCGCACGCCCGCCGCGCCCAACGGCCCGCCCGCGGCGACCGCGCGGCGCAGGGTGACCCCCGGCAGGAACGCCGTGGCGAGCCAGGGCACGGGGGAGTCCGGGTCGGCGTCGAGCACGGCGGCGGTGTGGGCGCCCGTGACCGCGCGCGCCGCGGTCGCCTCGCGCCGGAACCGCTCGCGGTAGACCGGGTCGGCGGCGAGGTGTTCGTGCACGGTCTTGACGGCGACGAGCCGCCCGCCGGGACTGCGCCCCAGATAGACCTGCCCCATGCCCCCGGCCCCGAGCCGCCGCACGATCCGGTGCCCCCCGAGCCGCCGCGGATCACCGTCCAGGAGTGGGGTCCCCGGCATGAGGGGAGCCCCGCTCATACGGCACCGCCGCCGTGAGGAAGGCGCCGCGTCCACCACCCGCGTCCGCGCCGAACGCACCTCGTCCGGGCGCCCGGTCCCGAAGCCCACCCCGCGTGGGCCCGCTGTGGGGCACCGGATGCTCCGCGGGGCGATGCGGGCGATGCGTGCGTGGGGGGCCGGGTCATGTCCGGGGCGCCTTCGGGCCGCGGAGCGTGTGCAGGGTGCGGCCCGCGCAGACGTGGAACAGGCCGTCGTGCGCGGCCGCCAGCTTCATGTCGGACGCGGGGGCGACCGGCGCCGCCCAGGAGGCGTCACCCGTCCGTACGTCCAGTGCGTACACCCCCCACACCCCCTCGCCCGAGCCGCCCGGCTCCGGCCCCGAGACCAGCACCACGCCGTCCGACACCACCGGCACACCGTCCTCCACGTCCCGGAAGCCGGGGCGGGACCACCGCCTCCTGCCCGTACGGGCGTCCAGCGCCTCGACGCCGTCCGGCGAGGACGCGAGCACCAGACCGCCCGTGGCCCGCGCCGCGACGTCCGTGACCGCGCCCGCGGGCCGGTCCCACACGGTGCGGCGGGTCGCCAGGTCGACCGCCACGATCCGCTCCTCCGACGCGAAGTAGCCGACCCCCTCGGCGCCGGGGTGGGCCTGCGGGCGGCGGGCGCCGTTCGCGACCTCCCGCTCCACCGTGCCGTCGGACGCCTTGAGGACGACCAGCGGATCGTGCCGCGCGTACCGGTCCGTGCCGGGGGAACCGGAGCTCCGGGACGCCGTGGCCACCGCTATCCGGCCGCCCGCGTCGTCCACGCCGATCACCCCCGCCGCGCGCCCCTCGTGGAACCACAGCTCGTCCCCTGTACGCGCGTCGAACCCGTACGCCCGCCAGGGCCGGTCCAGCGTGCCGCGCCGCTCCTGCAGGGTGTCGTACGAGGCGTAGGTGAGGAGGCAGGCGACGCCGTCCGCCAGGGCGAACAGGCCGTTGCCGCCCTCCAGTTCGCTCGGGGGCGGGTCGAGAGGGCGGGGCGGCCGGTGCGGGTTGCGCGTCAGGACGCCCGAGGTCCACGCCTCCCGGCCGCCGGCCACGCGCAGCACGATCAACTCGGGTTCGAAGAGGCTGTCCCGGAGTACGTAGACCAGGTCGCCGCGCGTGTCGACGCTCCGCAGGTCCTCCTCCGGGTAGGTCCAGCGGAGCGTATTGGTCTCCGCGTCCAGCCGGACGAGCCCCTTGTCGTCGAGTACGTAGAGGTCCTTGCCGCTCCGCAACAGGGCGCCGCCATACTCCACTTCACCGATCTCACGGCTCCAGATCACCTCACCGGCAGGCGGGCGGGGCGTGTCGTCGCGGCGCGCGGCGCCGGACGTGCCGCCGCTGCCGCCCCCGCCGTTGAGGACGACGGCCGCCGTCGTGCTGCCCACGGCTGCGAGCACCCCGCCACCCCAGGCGAGGAGGCGACGCCGGGAGGTACGGCGCGCCGGTGGAGGTGGAGTGTCGCGCTGGACGGCCGAAGGCGGAGGCGACCCGTCGGCGGGGCCGGGCCCGTAGCCGGGGCCACGGGACGGAGGCTCGGCCCGCAAGCCGGGATCCGACGGTTCGTGGCCGGGGCCGGGGCCGGGGCCGGGGCCGGGTTCCGGCGGCACCGGACGGAAGCCCGCGCTCGGCGGCTCGTGGCGGAGGCCGGGGTCCGACGGCTCGGTGCCGGGGCCCGCCGCTGCTCCATGGCCGAAGTCCGGGCCCGGCGGCTCGTCGCCGCTGGAAGAGGGCGGACCGTCACCCGCGGCGCCCCGCCCCAGCAGCTCCGCGACCTTGTCCTCCTGGCGGCGGATCAGTCCGGCGATCGGCTCCTGTTCCCACCACGGCTCGTCCGGCGCCCGCTCGGCGCACCAGGCGAGGACCTCCGCGACCGTGGGCCGGCCGGCGGGGTCGCGGGCCAGGCAGCGGGTGAGTAAGGCCTCCCAGGCGGGGTCCGGCACGCCGAGCAGGTCCGGGTCGTCGTGCAGCGTGCGGTGCAGGACCTCGGGGGCGCCGCCCGAACCGAAGGGGCCGCGTCCGGTCGCCGCCACCGCGAGGACCGCGCCGAGCGCGAACACGTCGGCGGCCGGCCCCGGCGGCCGCGCGTCCGCCGCCAGCTGCTCGGGGGCGATGAAGCCGGGCGAGCCGATGGCCTCGCCACTGGCGGTGAGGCTCTCGTCGGCCGCGCTCTTGGCGATCCCGAAGTCGATGACCTTGGGGCCGTCACGCGTGACGACGACGTTGGACGGCTTCACGTCGCGGTGCACGAGCCCCGCCGCGTGCACCGCCGCGAGCGCCTCGGCCAGCGCGGCCCCCAGCGCGGCGAGCTCGGCGGGCCCGAGCGGGCCGTGCGCGGCCACCGCCTTCGGCAGGCCGGGGCCCGCGCAGAACTCGATGGCGAGCCAGGGCTGTTCGGCGTCCGGGTCGGCATCGAGCACGGCGGCGGTGTACGGACCGGTGACCGACCGCACGGCGGCCGCCTCACGGCGGAAGCGCTCGCGGAACTCCGGCTCCGCGGCGAGGTGCGCGTGGACCGTCTTGACGGCGACCGGCCGCCCGGACGCGGACCGCGCGAGGTGGACGCGGCCCATGCCGCCCTCGCCGAGCAGCGCGACGATCCTGTACCCGCCGACCTCCACGAACGCTCCTTCCGGCGGCCCCCGCGGGCCCTCGGGACGACAGGACATCTGACGCTGACGGTCTGTGCGACGCCTGTGAGGCATCGTACGGTTGCGCTGCACGGCGGCTGGGGCCGCTGCATTGACCTTTGCGGCAGCTCTTCCGGTGTGTGATTTTGGGGTGTTTAACTCTTACGGGTGATCTTGAGTGGTTCCCCGTGTGGGGATCGGGAGTGCAACTACCTTTCGGTCATGGCCAAGTTGTGCGAGCACTGTTCGGCCCCGGTGAAAATGCGGCGGCGGCGCTTCTGTAGCAATCGGTGCAGCCTTCAGGCGACCGCTGAGCAGCGGGCTGCTTCGAAGCGGCGGCCGAAACCGGTATGCCCTCAGTGTGGGAAGCCCATCCAGAACCGAGGGGCCGAACACTGCAGTAGAGAGTGCGCCAACGTCACCCGGAAGCAGGTTGCTTTGGCGCGGCGTGGAGCTGCGGCCCCCTGCCGTCGGTGTGGCTCGACAGCCCGCAGCGCCAGATCCAATGGGCCCTACTGTTCGTGGGCGTGCTTCAACGAGGATCGCTATGAGAGGACGGGAACGTTCGCCAGGTGGTTCGAGGCCTGGCGGTCGGGAGGAGTGAGCGGCACACGGGAGGACGGCAGTCCCGACTGGCGTGTTCGCCAAGCCCTTGTCCTCTTGCGCGGCCAGAGATGCGAACTGTGCGGCTGGAACAGGACCAACCCCGTGTCCGGGCGGGTTCCACTTCATGTGGACCACATTGACGGCGACCGATCCAGGAACCGTCCCGAGGATGTCCGCCTGCTGTGCCCGAACTGCCATGCGCTCACGCCGACGTACCAACACCTGAACAACCCGAGGGTCAGTCCCATCCGGGAGAAGGCGAGCAGACGGTACAGAGACGTATGGCTGAACCAGAACTGAACTGCCCGGCCAAGGGCTACCGCTTCGGCGACATCCTCAACCTCGTGCACGCGGCGCCCGACCCGGCCAAACCCTGGCAGGGCCCCCTGTTCCGGTACGCGCTCGACCGCCGCCACCACCCGGAGACCGCCGTGCCGCCCGAGGGCGCGCGCGTGCTCGCCGCGCACCGCGAGCTGATGGCGCTGCCCGTCGCGGAGCGGCGCGCGGTGGTCACCGGCGCGGGCGGCGCCGAGCGGCTCGCCGCCGCGGGCATCACCTGGGAGGCGCTCGCGGGATGGCTGCAGGGGCCCATGGACAAGGCGGCCTGGGAGGCCGTGATCCCGTCGATGGGCGCCATGGCCCTCGTCCGCAACCTGCGGAACTTCGACGAGGCGGGCGTCTCCGACGAGGTCGCGGCGACCGTCGCGGCCAGGCTCGCCGACCCCGAAGCGGTCGCGACGTCGCGGCAGTTTCCCTTCCGCTACCTCGCGGCGTACCAGCACGCGCCGTCGCTGCGCTGGTCGTACCCGCTGGAGCAGGCCCTCGGCCACTCCCTCGGGAACGTGCCGTCGCTGCCGGGCCGGACGCTGATCCTCGTCGACCGGTCGGGTTCGATGTGGTCGCCGCTGTCCGACCGCTCGCAGCTCAACCGCGCCGACGCGGCCGCGATCTTCGGCACGGCGCTCGCGCTGCGGGCCGCCGACGCGGACCTCGTCCAGTTCGGCAGCAGCAGCGCGCGGGTGAAGTACCGCGCGGGCGAGTCCGTCCTGAAGATCCTCGGCCGCTTCGGCGACCTCGGCGGCACGAACACCACCGAAGCGGTGCGCCGCTTCTACAAGAAGCACGACCGGGTGCTGATCGTCACCGACGAGCAGGCGGCGTACAACTACCACGGCGACCCGACCGAGCAGGTCCCGGCGGACGTCCCCGTCCACACCTGGAACCTGGCGGGCTACCGCGCGGGCCACGGCGCCTCCGGGCAGGGCAACCGGCACGTCTTCGGCGGCCTCTCGGACGCGGCGTTCCGCACGGTGGGGCTGCTGGAGGCGGGAGCCGACGCCGACTGGCCGTGGGTGGCCGCTCGATAGGCGTCACCGTACGTTTCCGTAAGGGTGCGGGCCGTCACGACCGTACCCCGTTCGGGTCGTCCGTGACCGGGGTTTGTGTGTCTGTTCCATACCGATGTGAAAGCGGTGTGAGCTCAGAGCATGGTGCGTCGGGTGTCCGGGGGCGCATACTTCAGATATGACGAGGCCCGCCGGCTCGCGCCGCCACCTGCCGAACAGTCCCTTCAATGTGCCTGCCCCGCCCGCCCCACCCGTAGAGCAGTTCGCCGTGGGTGACCGGGTCTCCCACGACCAGTACGGACTCGGGAGGATCGTCGGTGTCGAGGGCGAGGACGCGGTCGTCATCGACTTCGCAGGCCGTCAGGGACGGTTCCTGAGTCCCTACCCGAAGCCCGGTCGAGGATGCGCTGCCAGACCTCATGGGCGGCGCCTTCGCCTTCGAATCGCCCGAACTGCACGAAGTTGG